>NZ_JAQQGK010000002.1:0-381052 GCF_028550695.1 Pseudomonas sp. BLCC-B112 | reverse complement strand
ATGCACTCGTAGCTCAGCTGGATAGAGTACTCGGCTACGAACCGAGCGGTCACAGGTTCGAATCCTGTCGAGTGCACCATTTAAGAGTTAGTTGCAGTAATGTAGTTAACTTGGCTTCAACCAGTTGTGGTCTGGTCTAAAAACACAAAATGCACTCGTAGCTCAGCTGGATAGAGTACTCGGCTACGAACCGAGCGGTCACAGGTTCGAATCCTGTCGAGTGCACCATACATCAGAAAGCCCGCATCGAAAGATGCGGGCTTTTTGCTTTCTGCGTTTTATTTGTCGCTCTTTTTGCTCGTCCGGCTGGAACAGCTTTGATCTTCGGAAGTCGAATGCCCTGTCTGTCGCCGAACTTTTTTCTCTGCGTGTGTGTTTTCTTTTTCTGCCGGGGCGTCGCAATCTCATAGATTCGGACGCTACTCAGGTTTATGCCGCAAGCGCTTGTTCTTGCCGCGATTTTTTAACATTTAAAACTGCCAAGCGGTGTATCATTGTGCCCGTCAGCCCCGCCGGGGCTTGTGGAATACCTCCATGGACTTACCCAGTAGTTACTCAGTATCCCGTTTTCACAATCATGAACTGACTGATTGATCCTTCCGGCGTGCTCCTCTGCTGGGAGTGGAGTTCGCCTATGACCGAAGTAGAAGTAAAGAAAACGCAGGAAAGCCTGCAAGACCGCCTCGCTCAAGTCGTTGAGCTGCTGCAGCGCCAGCGGGTGGTTGAAGACCTGACACACCGTCAGGAAGGTCACCATCACGATCGGGTCGAGAACCTGGTCCATCGGCAAAACCTCGTCGAATTGCAGCGCAAGCTCGATGATCTGCACTCTGCCGACGTTGCCTATATCCTTGAAGCCTTGCCTCTGGAAGAGCGCCTGACCGTCTGGCAGTTGGTCAAGGCCGAGCGTGACGGCGACATTCTTCTCGAAGTATCCGACTCCGTGCGTGAAACCCTGATCGCCGACATGGACGATCACGAGCTCCTGGCTGCTGCCAAGGAGATGGACGCCGACGAACTTGCTGACTTGGCTCCCGAGCTGCCGCGAGACGTAGTCCATGAGTTGATGGAGGCCCTTGACGGCCAGCAGCGTGAACGCGTTCGCTCCGCGTTGTCCTATGACGAGGAGCAGGTCGGTGCGCTGATGGACTTCGAGATGGTGACGATTCGAGAGGACGTCAGTCTTGAAGTGGTTCTGCGCTACCTGCGTCGTCTCAAGGAGCTGCCGGGCCATACCGACAAGCTGTTTGTGGTGGATTACGACGGCGTGCTCAAGGGGGTGCTGCCGATCAAGCGCCTGCTGGTCAATGATCCAGACAAGCAGGTCGCGGAAGTCATGGCCAGCGACCCGGTGAGCTTTCATCCGGATGAAGATGCCTACGATGCGGCTCAGGCATTTGAGCGTTATGACTTGATCTCGGCTCCGGTGGTCGACAAGAACGACAAGCTGATTGGCCGTTTGACCATTGACGAAATGGTCGACCTGATTCGTGAGGAAAGCGAGACCGAAGTCCTCAATATGGCCGGTCTGCGGGAAGAGGAGGATATCTTCGCCTCGGTCTGGAAGTCCCTTCGTAACCGTTGGGCCTGGCTGGCAATCAATCTGATCACGGCGTTCGTCGCATCCCGAGTGATTGGCCTGTTCGAAGGCTCTATCGAAAAGCTGGTAGCCCTGGCGGCCTTGATGCCGATTGTTGCCGGTATCGGCGGCAATTCGGGTAATCAGACCATCACCATGATTGTCCGGGCCATGGCCCTGGACCAGGTGAGTACCGGCAATACTTCACGCCTGATGCGCAAGGAGCTGGCTGTAGCCCTGATCAATGGTCTGGTCTGGGGAGGAGTGATCGGAGTTGTCGCTTACATGCTTTACGGAAGTTGGTCGTTGGGAGTGGTGATGACCGCCGCGATGACCTTGAACCTGCTGTTGGCAGCCCTGATGGGGGTCCTGATCCCCATGACACTGGCGCGCTTGGGGCGTGACCCGGCAATGGGCGCCAGCGTAATGATTACTGCCATGACCGACAGCGGCGGCTTCTTCATCTTCCTTGGTTTGGCGACGATCTTCCTGCTCTGAGCCAGCCTTGCACATCGGTTTATTCGCGAAGCGCCTTTATGGCGCTTCGTTGCTTTTATCGCAGGCAAAAAAAAGCCAGCAACTAGGCTGGCTTGAGCTTTCAGGGTGAAATCAGTTGGCGTCTGCGGCCATTTCGGCGTCATGGGCGATCAGCGAAACCAAAGCGTTCTGCTGGCGATGTGAAAGTTGGCGGAAGCGTTGAAGCAGTTCGCGTTCATGCAAGGACAGCTCAGGGCTGTCCAGACGCATGCTCAACTCTTCACCCAAGGCACCTTCCTGAATAAGACTCTGCTCCAGGCGCGCGATGATTTCGGAGTTCATGCTGCGGTGATGATTGCGAGCCACCTCGGCAATGCGTTCACGCATCCCGTCGGGTAGACGTACGACGAACTTGTCAGCCGTACGGCTGGAATAAATTGCCTGTTTCAATGGGCGCATATATTTAACCGGTTAGTTCAGGGGAGCGGTTCTCGGAATTGGCCGCGAGCTGTCTTTTAGGACAAGCCTGATTGCCAAATGTTCAACCTGAATTGTTAAGAGGCCCGCATCATGCCTCAAAATTGCCAGATCCTTGGCGTCAATTCTGTGACAAATATTGAACTGGATAAAGGCGTTATGCCAGCACCAATTATCAGAAATGCGGACTGGTTTGAAAAGATCACCGGGCCCGCGTTGTTGGCCGCATTCTCCCATCCGACGGGAGTGTCAGTGCACTTGTGAAGGTGCATGCTATGCGGATGAAAGCGTAATCCCTACCTGTTAGAGGATAGTGGCAAATGGCCGATTTACTAGTTGTGCTGTCCGGAGCGGCAGCCCATGCCGGGTAGACTGATTTATTTGATGGGGCCTTCAGGGGCCGGCAAGGATAGCCTGATTGATGCGGCCAGGCAGCCTTTAAGTGCATTGGGATGTGAGGTTGTAAGAAGGGTGATCACGCGCTCGGCCGAGTCGGTGGGTGAGGAGGCGCAAGAGGTCACTGTCGAGGAGTTCGAGCGGCGGGTGGCCCGGGGCGATTTTGCCTTGTTTTGGCGAGCTAATGGTCTGGGTTATGGCATTCCCGTGCAAATCGATACTTGGTTGGCGCAGGGGCGGAATGTATTGATCAACGGCTCTAGAGGCCATTTGCCACAGGCACGGGAACGTTATCCTGATTTAGTTCCGATAGTTCTGATGGTCGATACCGAGGTATTGCGCCGTCGCCTGCTGCGTAGAGGCAGGGAAAACCTGCCGGAGATAGAGCGTCGCCTACAGCGCAACGAACAGTTTGCCTCCTCTGCCTGGCTGGATGACGAGCAGGTTGTGCGCCTAGACAATTCCTGTGAGTTGACGACAACCCTGGAACATCTGCTGGCCATACTGAGCGAGCACGGGATCAGCGCAGTATCGGGTCGAACTTGATCTTGCGCCCGGCCAGCAGCGCCAAAAGGAATAGGCTGAACATTGAGCCGCAGATGATCAGAGCAGCTTTGCCCAAGGGGGCTTCAGGCAGCAGCAAGGCGGCGATAGCGCTGATTAACGTCAGAATAAGCAGGCTTTTGGCTGCGGTGGACATCGGAGACTCCTGAAGTCTTGGTCTTAAAAAATCCAGCGTTCGGTTGGCGTGGCGGCGAGTTGCTGCGGGCTCTTTTCCTGGGTGACCCGAGCCACTCTGCGAGGCTCGACCTGGGTGTTCATGACTGCCAGCTGCGGTACCGGGTGCTGGTTGTAACGAGCGGTAGACAGTCCGGTAGGGTCAGCGTTGTCTACAGGTTGAAAGTGAAAGGCCACTAGTACGGCAATGGCGATCGCATTCAAGAGAAACAGGGCACTGTTCATGGGCGTCATCTCCGCAGTGTTTTACCCACTGATAAAGCAGCCTGCGTGCCAAGAGTTTAACTGCAGATAAACTCTTTAAAAACAATAACTTGAGATGGATTCTGGGGATTGTTGAATTGCATTTTGCAATGATGGCTTTTTGCAGTGATGCAATGTGCACGACGAGGCCATGAGCGAGCGGAGCGCTCCTGACGGCTCGTGCAAAAAGCCCTATGGATAACATGACAAATGCGGCCTTGGCCGTTAACATGCACGCCGTCCCACGCGCCATGAAATATCAGGCGCTTGCCGTTTTGTCTCAGTAGCTCAATTGGATAGAGCATCCCCCTCCTAAGGGGAAGGTTGGCAGTTCGAACCTGCCCTGGGACACCATATAATTCAATGCCTCCAGCGATTTAGCTCCTTACTACAATATTCCCATGGGTGCAGGGTGGGTGCATTGGGGCGTGGATTCGGCCACTTTAGCTGCCCCGAGCTATCTAGTTTTCCAAATTCATTGACCGCATCAGCAGGCCCCTTTCTCGCGTGTAAGCAGCCGCTATTTCCGGGCTCACCAGTTCATCCTTCTTGGGCACAGCACGCTTCGGCAGTTGCTCATCTGCATACTGTTTTAGCTGAGGGAAGACCCAGGCCTTGTCCGCTGGATCGGTCACATTGTCCTTAAATATGAAAATGTCTTTCTTCAGCTCTTCCATCCGGGCTATCAATCGACTGGGATCAGCCTTCCCAGACTCTCGCTTGATATAGTCGATTTCGTCGGCAATTTTTTTCAACGTCCCGCATACGCCGGTTCTGGCTTCCGTACGCAGCACGCAATCGTGGCGAGATTTTGTGAGGAACAAACTCTCGGATATCGCATATTCGGATACCCGCTTCGAGTCTACGGCAAGCATTTCCACACCCTGTCTAAATGAAGGGTACTGGGATATGCCGGCAAAAAGGGTTCCTAAAATGGTCAGATAGATTTTGAGCGACCCCTCCTTGAGCTCAACGTCTGTACCGACTTCTTTGTAGAGAAAAAACTCCGCTCTCACGCCCAGAAATGATTCCAGCTGCGTTTTCAGTGCTGCCTCGTCAAGGTTTTCTGGAACCGGATCAATATGGAGATATGCTTGGCAAATTATGCTTTTGTCGATGTAGTCGGCCAATTGGAATTCCCTTTTCGTTTCGGCGGAGAGTGCCGAAAGATACGTTAAGCGGCTTGGCCACTACTTTGCAATTGCGGTCATATCTCTAATGCGGAGCACGGTGGTGGTCGAACAGTTGGCGTGCCGGGCTGTTGCCCGAATGCCGAGGCCGGCTCCGAGTAGTTCGGTGACACGCTTATGTAGATCGGCGTTGACGGGGCGTCCCTGATACTTGCCGGCGGCCTTGGCCTTCTCGATTCCTTGGGCCTGGCGTTCACGTCGCTGCTCGTAATCTTTACGGGCAATGGCGGCCATCATTTCCACCAGCATAGAGTTGATAGCGCCCAGCATTCGCCCTGTGAACTCGTCACCCTTGGTGTCCTGCATCCCCTGGTGACTGGTCGGCAGATCGAGCGCGACGATGCGCAGCCCTTTGGAGTCGATAGCAGTCTTGAGCTTCTGCCAATCCTCCACAGGAAGGCGTGAGAGGCGGTCTATTGATTCCACCAGCAACACATCACCCTTGCGGGCATCCTTGAGCAGGCGCAGCAGCTCAGGCCGATCTGCGGTCGCTCCGCTGGCGTTCTCCAGGTACTCGCAGGCAATGACTTTGTTCTGGTCGCTGGCAAACTTCTCGAGAGCTGTGCGAGCGCGTCCAGCATCTTGCTCGTCGGTTGAGGCTCGAAGGTAAGCGCGGATGAACATAATGCAACCTGTATCAGTTAGGGTGTTGTCCTAATAATGTTGCATTTTGGGTGTCACATATCAAGTAAAAAGGCTGGGAAAGGTGGAATCAGCCTGTATCAGCCTAGGCATACCCATTTGGGATATAGACAGTGTGATGGCGAAACAGTAGCTTCAAGGGAGAAAGCACTTCCATTTGTAACAACAAGGATTGTGACACCATGACGGCCTCCGCCTTTCAAGAGAATCCACTTCGAGCGACCTTGCAGCAAATGCTGGATATGCAAAAAAGAAAGGAGTTTTCGGCCGAGGCCGTCTCAGGGAATGAATCGTTCACCTTTGCTCGGGACAAGATATTCGCAGTCCTTCAAACCCTGGAGGGTCTCTTGGAAACGACGCCAGCAGAGCTTGCCAGCGTTGCAGGCTTAGCCTCAATCAACGCGAACCTCAAGGCGCCTTTTTCAGAGATGACGCATTTCGTCGGTAACGGTAATGCTCAGCACCTGATAAACGCAGCATCACAAATTGAGCAGAACGTGATGCCTTACTTCTGGGCGTTGACGCCACCTTTAGTCCCTGTCGGAAGAACAGTATTTCCAACCCTTTTAAAATCCATAACTGACTTCTCACAGGCGACTATTCAACAGCTATCCGAACAACGAGATCTGCTTGCGAAAAAGTTTGAAGAGGCAATTGAGCAAAGTAACGTTCTTGTACAAAAGCTTGATGATGCAAATGAGACTGCGGCGCGCGAGCGGGCCGAGAGTGCTGCTGCAGTAGCGAGGCTCGAACAATCATTCGCTCAGACGGAAGGTGCTCGTCAACTCGCTTTCGAAACAGCGCTTGCAGAACAGCAGAAATCGCACAAAAAGGAAATGGAGCTTGAGGCAGATGTTGCCTTAAAAACTCTCGCGGAGATTGGCGTGTTGCGAGATGACGCAGCTAGGATTGTGCAAGTGGTCGGCAATATCGGCGTGACGGGCAATTATCAGCGGATTGCAACCGCTGAAGCGAAGAGCGCAAATTTCTGGCGATGGGCGACCGTGTTGATTTTTGGGGCAGGTATCGGTATTGCGATTGCTACGTTTATAAAGTTTTGGCATGAGCCTTTTTCGCAGGACACAGCAATTTCGGTGCTAATCCGTTTGTTCTACGCAATTGCTATAACCTCACCAGCGATATATACCGCTCGAGAATCAGCCCGGCATCGTTCCAATGCCGATAGAGCCAGGCAGACAGAGCTAGAGCTTGCGTCGATCGGTCCATTTATTGAACTCCTGCCAGAGGAGAGCAAGGTGGCGATCCGCACTGGGCTCACATCAAGTTATTTTGGCCGGACAACTGAAGCGCATACAGTCAGTAGTCCTTTTGATCCTGAACATTTGAAAGCGCTGATAGACGCGTTGAAAGCTGTAAAGCCGGCTTGAGAAGTGGGATTGATACACTAAGTAGTTAGCAACCTTCCGGCGTGTCAGATGGCGCCGGGGCGGATGTTTGTACCGCTCCGGGGCTGGATATCCGATATTTCTGCATCTCGCCAGCGAATACTATGATTGCCGTCTCTCTGGCCAGTACAGATCGCAGCCATTCTCGTCACCGCCGATGCAATAGAACCGATCGGCCATACCCGCGTCCCGAAGCTTGGCTCTACTGCGAGCTTGAGCAGCTTGTGCTAAGAGTGATGTTCGCGGTGGCTAGTAAATCCGGTGCAAGTGGTTCATCTTCAGATTTGAACTGCGGCTTTGCATCGCCGGTTACTACATCTGATCCTCTGAGTAGATCCCGGCGCTGATCACCGAGCTGCCGACAATCATCCGGCCGTATAGAAGCGGGACAGGGTTGCCCTGGACGCTGGTGTTCACGGCGCCGTTGAAGCTGTAGCTGGGCCGGTTGTTGGGTGCGTCCTGGGTGCCCAGCCCCTTGGCTTGAGGGCTGAGCATCTGAATAACGCCGCCGGCTAGCATGGCAAGACCTACGGGCAGCAGAGGCTGGTAAACAAGCCCTACGACGACGAGCACTGCGCCGACAATAGTTTGCAGCAAGCCAGCTCGTTTAGAGCCCGCAATGACCGGTGATATGCGAATCACTCCTTTGCCAGTGGGCTTCAGCAAGTCGTCTTGGCTTATGTTTTCCTTGCCGTTGAAGACCGCGAATGTCAGCCCTTTGCTGGCACTCTCGATCATGAATTGCTCAAAGCCCGCAAACTGTTTGAAGTAACCCATGATGTCCCGCCAACCGGCGCTGGTGGCCACTTGATGCTCACGCCGTCCTGTGATTTTTGCGAGCTGGCCATAAACCAAAACGGTCTGCATCTTTTCAGCATGAGCGCTCATTTAGCTTTAGCCTTTTGATTGTCTACTAGTTGTTGTGCCAGCCGAGCACGGCTGGCCTGGCAATCCAAGATCAATTTCGGGGTTATGGTGGGGTGGTCCTGGTAGCCGCAGGATTCAACCTTCGCGCTTCGGCACGAGCTTTTCAGATAACCCGCGACGATTGCTGCCTCAGCTTCAGTGAAGAATGGGCCGTCCACTTCGTGAGCTTGGCCAAGACTGACAATGCGTACCGAGTAGGCAATATGCCGATCTGGCTTGCCCACTCGCTCGAGATTTGTCGTTTTGCAGGCTTCTGCAAATTGGTCTGACACTGTCATCAGGTGGCCCTCGGTGCTGCGAGGCTCATAAGTGAGCCTCTAGATGTTCTGAATTTAAAAAGGTCGAGCGCTAGTTGTTTCTAGGCTGCCTTGTCGTTGTTGGCGGAATCTTCGTCGTCTGCATCTGCCGGCTCATCATCCCCAGGTTTGGCTGATTCTTTTTTCGTGGAGTGAGCACGAGAGGGAAGGTTGCCGAGCCAATCGCGCAGCAGCTCAGAGCCGTCGCAGCCCTGGCGCCACTTCTCAAATCGCAGCTTGTAACCATTGGTGTTATCCACCATTCCGCACAGTCCTATGCATGCCTGGGCCGTGGTGGTCATCACGTCGTCATACAGCTTCAACATTTGCCGCAGGGCTTCCAGATCTTCGGCACGAGAAGCGGCGATGCCCGCTCGCTCTAGGCTGCTGGCCGACTCTGAGCTGAGCCCGGAGAGCATTGGGTGTGCACGGAGAATCGCCTCGACAATTTCTGGGTGAGCTCCCTGGCGAGACGCCGCCACCAAAGAGCGTCGATCCTCCGGAGGCAAACCACGCACCATCGTGCGTAGCTCCTGGTCAGCCAGGAAGCCAACGACATCCGTATTGCTGCGCGGGGAAACAGGTGCGAATCCGCGCTTCACAGTCTCTGAAAGGGTGAGCATATTCTGAGTAACTGACTTGATTGCCGGCACCAGCGCCTCAGTAACCTGATCAATTTTTTCCTTGCTCAGGCGCTCGATGGCAGAGGGGTTGTAGTCCGTATTCGCACGAATCTTCACGATGTCATTTCCAACATCCTTGAAGCATTCCAAAGCCAGGGTTTGCAGCTCGCGGAGCGGACGGAAAAGGGAGCCAGCCTGCCAGGTAGCCTTGGCCCCGCTTTGGTTGAGAATCGAGAAGGTGCGCGACTCCACGGAGATATGGTCGTACTCGGTGTAGTGGACGCTTGCCGAACCGACCTTGAGATTGTTGCGCTTTCCAATTTTCATGATGATTCCTTCAGGTGGCGGCCGGGCTCGACCGCGGTTGAGGACTGGTATTCGTCCAGAATGTCTTGCAGTGTTTGATTTCTGTGGGGTAACTCGGAGCCGGCAGCATTCGCGCTCAATTCGTCGATCAGATCGCTGATTTGCTTCACGTCCTCGTTGAACGGGTTTTTCGCGGTCTGCCGGCGCAGTTTTTCGACCTGGCTACGGATGTTCATTGCGTGCTTCAACGATCAGGCGGTATTGCTCGGCGGCGTGTTGTTCAACCGTTACGCCTTCAGGTGGCCAAGTGACGATCCAGGCTCCCTCAACGGGAGATACCCGCATTTCCAGAATGCCGACCTGAGGGTTCCGGCCGGCGCGTTCAACCTGGCGTGTGTGGACGATGATGGCCTTGGCCATTTGCTCGCACTGGTCGCTATCCATCTCTGCGAAGGGGAAGAACAGGGAGACATTCCGCCCTTGAATCCGGTAGTCCACGTGATGCCCTGCGGTTTTCGGAAAGTCCGCTTCTGTCTTCAGCTCGCTAACGTTTGCTCGAATGACCGCCAGCACGATCAGCACCACCGTCTCATCTGCTGCGCCGATCTTCTGAGCGATGCGCTGCAGTTCCGCTTTTAATGACTTGATGCTCATTGCTGCATTCCCTCCATTTTTTCGCGGAGTTCTTCGACTGCCTTTTGCAGCTCGGCAACTTCGATCACTCGTGCGACGGCACCTAACCCCTCGATCAGGGCTTTGCCCTGGTCTGGTGGAAGCTCGCCCGCTGCAACAGCGCGAAGGATCGATTTGGCTGCGCTAGGCAGGTCGGAATCGTCCAACTCAAAGCGCACCGTCTCGGCAGTTGGTTTGATCGGTGGGACCAGGCGCTCGAGGATCAGGCGACAAGCCTGCATATCTCCCTTCTTGGCTGCTGCCAGCACCTTCTTGGTTACCGCATCGGCCCCTTCAGAAAGCTTTGCCCGGATGGCCTGAGTCTGCCCAGAGCGCCCACCAGGGTTGCCGGAGTGGCCCTTCTTGAACTGGCCCTTGTCTGCCCGCTCCACTGGCGGCTTATCCGGCGCGTGCAAGTCCTGCCCCCATCGTGATTGCGGGTTTGTTTTCTGCCAGGGCAATCAGTAATGCGTTCGCCTCGACATTGCCTTGTTGTGCGGCTGCGCGAAGGCGTGCCCAGGCTGCGGAGATCTCTGCCTTGGTTGGCTTCGATTGCGGGCCGCGTGGCTTGGCTGTGGTGGTCATGGTTGGTCCTCGGTAGAGCCCATTTGAGGACACATTAGGTCTGATATGAACGTTTATCCAGTGCTTTTAGGGTGCACCTAAGGTGGTACACGAAACCGGATTAAACGGGACTGAAATAGTTAGTTTTGGCGGATCGGAAGAGGGATTTTTTGTAGCAGTAAGTCGGGGGAAGGCAAAGTGATACACGGCTGAGATTTCAGCCCAGCCAATTCATCCTGGGGTGCGAGTTGGAGAATTATCCGAGGTGGCTTTTGACTTCCTCAATTTGAGGAACTCTCACCAATGGTGGAAGTTAAGCGATCCAACCCCCATTGGGGGCGGAACCTGGCCTCCCATTCCGGTAGGGCAGGTGTCGCGACACGTTTTGCGCTATCTGAAAACGTGTCGCGTACTTGATACATCGAGATTGGACGCGTCTTCCCCCAGTGGGGGAATACCTCGGATTTGAGGGGGCTCGAACTACCGAGAAGTCCTCGGCGCGTCATCGCAAAGCGAAGTGAGGGAAAATCACTTCGGTCTGGAGGTTCAAAGGTGACCCAGGATCACAATTAAATAGACCTGCTCCGGCCTGCTGTCAGGAGTATCTACGTTTCGCTCACTCTGGCATCAAAAGTTCATTGTATTTAGCTGGAACCAAGGCGACTTCGCCCCAAGCGAGATTCGTTGCTGCTAAGCCAATTCCACTCTGCGTGATTTTCCCAAAGAACATGACAATGCGCCCCTGCGAATTGTCAGTAATGCCTTTGTCACGGCAGAAGCCATTTGGAAGCTTCAGGTAGAAATCTTTCACCGATCCATTGCAAACCAGTTTGGTCATGCGGGTTGATAGGTCATGGCTGCCCGCATTGCGGCTGGCGATGATCTTTCCGAAGTAGAGGCGCGAAGTTTGTGGGGTATCGAGAATATCGTAATCAACATCCGCCACATTCTTGAGAAGCTCAGCTAATTTCACTGCGTGCGAAGCTTCAGGTAGAAAAAAGTATTTGTCCTTGTTTTTTTCGAAGTTGCGACACATACCTGCGACAGTCGTAATTTTGCTAGGAAGCGGAAAAGACTCGCCTTGGTGCCTCCCGATAGGGACATCCGATACTGGACCGTCCAGATCCTCTACGGGGGTCTCGTCGTATTCATCGCTCGGCCCGAGGTCGATTTCAGGTCGCTCCTTAAGGAACTCTTTTACGATAGCCAGGTGTTCGTGCTCGATCGCTCTTTTCGCCTCTTCCCATGTGTCGTAGCGCTTACCGATAGGCTTCTTGGCCCTCAGCACGCATCCGACATGACTCCATCGCTGAAGATGCCGGTAGAAAGGGTCACGCTGATTCGTGAACAGGTCTTTCTCTTTGGGGGTGCGCTCGACATTGGTGAAGCATCCGGGGCAGTACAAGGCGCCTCTCATTTCCTCCTCATACTCATCCGGTGCCACTCGTCTGCTTGCCTTCAAGACCTCTCGATTTCCGCCCTCAAACTTCCACCCTGGTAGGTGGTGTGCATAAGCAATTTTCCGTTTGTTCGCCATCGATCATTCATCCATGTGGGAGTGATCGCAAATAGCCACACCGAGCAAGCCAAATCAAGTCAGAAGACGGCAGATGCTACTTTAGTTTAACGGGGCTACCTCGGCTTTGCCGGCTGATTGCTGCGAGCCGCAGCCGGCAGGCTGAGACCTATTTTGTCCAATCAGGAAGGAGACGAAAGTGCTCACACACTGGATTTTCGTGATGTTCATCGGCGGCCGGCCGATCATGACTGAGCAAAAGGCTTCCGAGGCTGACTGCAATCGGACACTGGTGCGCCTTGTCTCGGCGGCGCGAGCCCAGGGTAAGGACGCGATCGGTGCCTGCTACCTTCGTGCAACGTCAGGCTAAGGCGGCTCGGAGTGAGACCTATACGTCACAATACGAGAGATTTCACCGTGAAATCTAGATTTTGCAGGGAATTTGCCTAGTTTCGGAGATGTCCTCAGATTTAGGGACATCTCCCGGAGCCCGACCACCTCAGCGATTGCCGCCAGCGGCGATCCGCGCCAGGCGATCCGGCAGACACGGCTGAAACTCCCACCATTGGTGGAAGTCGAGGTATTGCACCATCGGTGGGAAACATTGAGGTTTCCTCCGATGGTGTAAACCTCTCAGCCTTTTGCGATCATCTTGCGAAAGTACCGAGATGCCGGCAGATGTCCGTAGTGCCGCGCCCTTATTTAGGTCAGGCAGTTAGTGAAACTAACATATCAACAGATCGTTTTTCTTCCCTACATTAGCAAGCTCAATTTCACCGCTCTTTTCGGTCCAATACATTAGGCGAAGCGCCGGGTTACCTTTTGTTATATGGGTCCTCCACGCCAGTTTCCCGTCTTTAGTACGTTGCTCAGTACGATTTGTTCCTGTGTAGAAAGGATCACAATCGTACTTTGGTACCCCCGCTAGCATGTGGCAAATCACGTCGAAACATACGTGTGAGAAGTTGTGATCGGAAATGCACTGATTTTCTGATAATGATTTTAAAAAGTGATTGCCTAGGGAAAAATTTTCCCATTTTAAACTGCTTAGTTCCATTCCCCTATTGCAAAGAATTACCATGGTTCCAACAAAAAAAGCGCTTTTGTATTCGTATTCAGTATTTGCTTTTTGATATAGTGAAAATCCATCGAGATTTGATGCGAATGTTTTATATGCGGTATAAATGCTAAAGGTTTCATGAAGGTCTAAAGGGAAGTTATCGGCTGTTTCTGGAAGGAAAGATTCGATTGCACCTTTGATAGCAATTTGGTGTTGTGTGGAATCTACCGGGTGATGCAGAATTGAATAATTTTTTTCAAAGAATCTTTTTGCTAAGGAGATTTCTTCCAGTAATGAGCATATTACACCTGTTCGCTCTTCTGTACTTCCCATTAGCAATGGAGTTACAGACCTATCTTTCCACTCGGCTACGCATTCTGGTAAACGATTTTGCTCCATAGGCTCCATAGACAGTATATTGTTAACTGTTCTGGCGATATCTCTACCGGAGAACTCAAACTCTTCAAATCCTTGCAGGTTGTAGTTGAATATTGACGCGCATGGGAAGCAGCCCATGTTGTCGAGCTTGGTTAAGGAGTTGTCCTCGATTATTACCTGTGGGCTTCCGCTTTCAAGATCGCGCTTTATAAAGATTAAACTCTCTATGCACGAGGCTAAGTCGCTATGAGAGCAGTTGGCAGGGGAGATTAAATAGTCGCAGCTAACAAGAAGTTGCATTATTTGAGAACCCCCTGCGATTTTGTCAGTTCTCTCTTTTTCTTGGCGGCCTCTAAAAGGATATTTTCTACTTCAGTATCCGTCTGGTCAAAAAAGTCTTTTGGCCAATCAATTATTGATCCAAACTTGGTAATGTCCACTGGCCGGAAAGAAGATTTTCCATTTGTCTTTTCAATGAAGAGGATTGATGAGCGATCACTAATATTGCTTGTCCGGCTTTGGGCTATTCTCAGCCTCAGTCGATTTATCATGTATTCACTGTGAGTTTCAATAATGCACTGTGTTGCGCCTTGTGAAATCGCAATGAAGAAATCGCAGAGTCTGGATTGTACTTTTGGATGGAGATGTAGTTCGGGCTGTTCAAAAATCAAAATGTCATCGTCGGAGGCAAGCAGAGCCATCACCACGATAGGCAATATCTGGCTCACACCAACGCCCACATGGGTCAAGTCTTGCCAGTTGTCCTTAGCTTCGGTTTTCACCAGAAGCTCGTACCCCAGCTTACCCTTATCCGTTGTTTTAACAGATGTAACGACTCCTAGATATGTGAGCCAGTCAGTGCAAGCCTCTTCGAGCGTTTTGTATTTTTTTTCAATGTTAATGCTATTGTTTTCGTTACTTGTTATGGAAGGGTAACCAATTTTCACGCCTTTGTTGATGTGTAAGACTGCCGCGGTATACTCGCCTTTCAATCCAACGTTTGTCGGCTCTGATAAGTCAAAAGCCTGGTACATAGCCTGTGGCTCATTTCTCAATGGGCCGAGATACTTGACGCTTCGGCCAAAGACAAAGTTTAGGTAATGATCTAACTCTTGGAAGGAGGTTAAATGAAAGTTTGTACGGCGTCTTACTCTTTTGGTATTTGCATACCAAACTCCCTGTAGTGTTTCGCGATTTCGAATTAAGAAGTCATTGAAAGCTTTAGCAGCTTTTTCGTCCAGGCTGTTGACAATTGTTCGCCAAGTGCCGATATCAATTCCGTCTTCTACGTTTCGCAATGATTCGGGAATAACATCCGATGTAAGTACCAGCGATTGGCGAGCCAAGTGTACGCGTATTTGTTCAAGGTCGAGATCTTTCGCCTTATCTTCTTCAACCATATTTAGAATTACGTCGGGAATAACAAAGTTTTTCATTCGGTCTTTGTATTCTGCGTTTATTAGAGCTCTTGCTTTGTCTAAAAAAGCTTTCGGTATTATTATATTGTCTAACTCAGAGGCTTCTGTGTGTCTAACCTGTCTTAAATAGTTTGGTGTACCAATCAAAAAGGGGATAAGCTGTAAGCTAATTTTTTTTGTATGGTCATAATTTATTTTTAGCGAGCTTGGAATGATTTCAAGTTTTCCGCAGCCTTCGATTCTAAAGTCAGGGTAGTCCTTGTTTAATGTTTCAACTTCTTTTGATGATAAGTTTGAAACGTAAAATAGTTCTTCGTTGTTGAATTTTGCAGAGTCACTATGCTCGAATGTTATAGTTTCTGCATGTCCTTCTTGATTGCAGACTGTCGCTGTTCCTTTAATTATATTTGGGTGGAATTGACTTTCATAACCTTTGTGATGGTCATCTCGTGGGCCAAATGTATAATCAAGTGATACTGATCTAACGCCGGATATCCATAGTTGATCTTTGGTGAACTCCATGTCCATTTTTATATTTATTTCTTTAGAGTCTGATGTGTGATCAATTATGTCAGAGAAGGATCCTAGTCTCACCAGGTGGCCATTCAGTGATATAGAGCTTTTGAAGTATCGTGACGAAAAGGTTTGGCTTAGCATAAGCATCGCTTGAATTAGCGAGCTTTTGCCTGAACTGTTTGAGCCACATAAAATTGAAAAATTTTCAAAGTTTATTGGTGTGTTATTAGTTATTGATTTGAAATGTTTTAAACTTAGCGACCGTAGCATCTTTCCCTGACTCCGTAGAGTTGCTATTTCTATACTGTATTAATTTATTAAGTGTTTATTTTTTAATCTGATTTGTTACAAAAAATACAGTATCTCTATACCTAATCTGTTGTGATGTCAATTGGATATTATGACTGGAATGTTTTTTGCTCGTGTTACCGGCTTAATTACCTTCAATAGACGAAGGGGCAAATGAGTTCTGTCGGCTGAGCCAAGTCCAAAGAGTAAAGCTTTTTTTCTTGCGTTAGTACTGACGTTGTGTGAGTATGCTGTCCGCGTTAGTACAAACGAGGTGCCTGATGACCGAAGAGAGAAAGCCGACAGCGAAGACAAGCAACGAGCGCCAGAGGGATCTCAAGGCGCGCAGGATCGCCGAGGGGTATAAGCATACTACGGTGTGGATTCACGAAGAGACGGCAAAGGAGGGGATCAGGGCTGCACGGGCAGGGCAGCCACTTGAGCCGATGGAATCGAAGGACCCCTTGAGCTGGGCGGTAGGTTGGATAAGCGAGAAGGGTAAGCAGTAATCGGCGGAATATTTCGCCGATCTAGAAGAGGTGCCAAGCCGCTGCGCTAACAGCGGCTTGGCGATTACACGACGACTCTTGAAGGAACACGTCATGCAACTGAATCAAAATACCAGCAACACCCCGAAAGACCAAGGAAAGGCCCTCCAGGGCGGTCTGAGCAGAGAACTGAGCTCGGAGTACTGCGTATGCATGCTCAAGGTCGCAATGCGCTCCAATGACGACCAGGAGCTCTCCGAGTTGATAGGCGCCGATGAGGCTCAGGTCAGCACCGTGGCTCGCCAGTGTTTCAATCCCGGCCTGGAAGGGGGTGTGCAATGAAACTGCAGACCCACGCCAATGTGGCCAGCGACGCTATCGACTTGATCCACTCAACCCGCGAGCACGTGACCTGGCTTACTGCACTGCTCAATGCCGTACGTGCGGACGTCATCCACGGTAAGGGGCACAACGTGCAGGCCCTGACCGGCCTCGGGCAGTACATCGGAGACGACTGGGCCAATTACCTCGACTGCCAGACCGCAGAGCTGCAAGAGAAGCTTGACTCGTTGGAGGTAGACCAATGAGCCCGGCGATCCAGACCCGAGAGGACATGAGCTTCACCAGGCGGGACGATCAGGGGCGCCTTATCAATTGGCCGCGGAACAACCCCGGCGCGGCTGAGGACTGGCGAAAGGGGGCTGCCTTCTTTGACTGCGAGGTTTGCGAGCTGGCGGGGCATGATGAAACTGAGGCATTTGACGCCATCCGGTTCGCGCTACTCGGTATGGGCGGCTGGTATACGAATCTTGAGGTCGGATTCGTTGATCGTGTTGCACGAGCCGCGGTGACGGGGCTGCGAGGTCTACGGGGCGGTACCGAGCAGTTCGAGCCCGCAGATCGGGACTGACAAACTACGAAACCTTCGCAGTATCAAGGGCACTACCCCGAAACAGGGTGGTGCCCTTTTTCATTGGCGGGCGGTTGGTGCCATCTCGGCAAAGTAGATCAGGTGGAGCTGTACGCCTCCAACCACTCATCAACACTCTGATCCTGGGGTGGCTTAGGGGTAGGTAAATCAGTTATGAAGGCTGTCTTGTTATCGTCCCTTCTTGTTAACTTGTTTTCGTAGTTTGAAACACACGTAGTTCGAATCGGCTGTAACCCGCGCAGTGCATGGGTTTGCGCTGTTTCCTTGTGCCCTGACGTTGTGCCCTCCTTGTGCCCTAGTTGTGCCTCAGTTGTGCCCAAGTTGTGCCCTAGAATTGCTAGGCGCGCTTGGTCTGCGGTGATGGTCACAGGTTGGAGCGACTGCACATTAAGCCGGTCCTTTCTCACCTCGCCAGCCAGCAAGATGCTGGACAGCTTTCCCATGCACTTGTGGAACCGCTGCATCCGCTCAGGCAGTGGTAGACCAGTGCCCTGCCAGAACTTGCAAAACTGGCTTCGCTTGCCGACACGGAACTCACCGGCTGGAAGAGGTGCGCCAGCTTTGCCTCCTACCGTTGTGCGTTTGCGGGTCAGGTCCACATTGAAAATGGCGTAGGCAGTTTCGCCAGTCAGTACCGATGTGAAGCGAAGGGTCACACCGGCCGATTTGTGCTCTCCGTACCGGCCCGTGCTATAGCCTTCATACCTGAATGCATCGACTCCAATTGCCGCCAGTACCGATCGGCAAATCTCCAGTGCTTTTTGATCCATCCACTCAGGCGGTACGGGCTTGCCGCTCGCCGGTTGAATGGCGAGCTGCCCAAGCTCGATGCTAACCGTGTCGCCGCGGCTAAGTAGTTTTGTGGCTAGGCATTCCACTGAATCGACCTCAGCGTAATCCGGCTGGGTAACCAAACCAGTAGTTCACAGGCAGGCGCGGGGGTGTCCTCAAAATTGAGGACACCCCCGCTTTTCTGGTTTACGACGCTTCGCGCATGAGGATGTACTTGGCGACGCGGTGAGGCGGGCGGCCAGGCTCAGTGGACTGATGCGTCCAGTAGGTTCGGATCTCGTGCCCCTTTTTCCTGAGGCGGCGGATGGTGTTAGGCGGCTGGACGATATCCAGCTCCTTGGCGGCTTCGATGGTCGATATCGGCCCGTTTCGCAGGGCCTCCATCATTTTGCGATCTTGCTCAGTTGAAGAATGGCGTGTCATAGTTTGCCCTTCACGTTGGTGCTATCCAGTGTGTTTTCGCTAAGGCGGTGCTCCAACACCGCCTTAGCAATCTTCTGCGCAGCCCTGCGTAATTTCTGCCCCTTTTTCTTTCCGTCCTTCACCGTACGCCGGCCTTTGCTGCGCGCTCGATGAATGCCTTCAGTTCGGATGCCAGTGCCAAGCGTCGCCGGCCGATCTTGAAAGTCTTGATTTCGCCCTGAGCGATCAGCTCGTAGGTGGCAGACCGTGATATGCCCAGAATTCGGGCAGACTCTTCGACACTTACCGATAGCGGTGCGATTTGTTGCTGAGCTTGTTCCATGGTTATCTCCCTAAATTCCGACGCCGAAGCAGATGTCGGATATTGCTAGGTTACAACGCAAAATTCTATTCATGCAAGCAATTGCTAAACGGTCTCGTATTCGCACGGATTGACACTGGTTTGCGTGTCTAGCAAGCTGTGCCCATTAGGTCAGTTAAACTGACCTTCAAAGAGCATGTGGATTGGTATGGCGACGAAGACAAGTAAGCGGACTGGCGAGACGAGTACGACCGTTAGTGTCGGTATCAGAATTGACCCGAAGATAAAATTCGCTCTCGACATAATGGGAAGGGTACAGAAGCGATCATTGACGGCGGTTATCGAATGGGCGATCGCTCAGGCGATGAACCAAGCTCATGGGGACTTTGATGGGAAAAGTCTTGCCAGCGTGATTGATAAAGTCTGGTCGACCGATGAGTCTGTGCGCCTGGTCAACCTTGCTGTCTATCTGCCGGAAGCGCTCACGTACGATGAGCTTCGTATCTGGGAGACCATTAAGGCTAGTGGTTACTTTTGGCGGCACTATCCGGATATGACTTTCTCCACTGACCCGGATAGGTTGGAAATGGTTCTCGTAACAGATAATTGGGACAAGCTCTTAGATCATGTGAATCTGCACAAATCTAGCCCGACCATTGTTCCTATCACTGACAACGAGTTGATTTCCTTCTAGATCAACTCTACCGCTGCGGCTTTCGTCCCAGGCGCCAAGTGGGCATACCGCAGAGTCATCTTGATGTCGGCGTGCCCCAGCAGATCCCGCACCGTGTTGAGCGGTACGCCGGCCATTACCAGGCGTGACGCGAAGTCGTGGCGCATATCGTGCCAGCGAAACCCCTCGATTTTGGCTCTCTCCAGTAGCTTGAGCCAGGCGCTTTTGACGTCTTCTAGGCGGCCGCCTTCCTGACTCGGAAACACGTAGCGAGATTTGTCGGCCTGCTTCTTCCAGCCTTCCAGCACAGCGACCGTTTCCTTGTTCATCGGGATATGTCGTGTGTCGCTGGTTTTGGTGGTGGCGCCTGCGACGGTGATCGTCTTCGTTTGGAAGTTCACCGCTGACCATTTGAGGTCGAACAGTTCGCCGCGTCTCATGCCGGTATTTAGTGACACCAGAACCAAGGGCTTTAGGTGGTCGGTGAAAGGGATGTGCAGCAAGCTCGGCATCAACTCCTTGCCGCGGTCAGCTCGCCATTTGTTCGCACTCTCACGCTCAGCCCGTGCTTCGTCTTGGCGGGCGTCCAGTGCTTCCCGTAGGCGCTTTGTCTCATCGCTGTCCAGATAGCGGACCAATCCCATCGAATCGACCTTGAGGGCTTTGAGTCGATCCATCGGGTGGGCGTCGATGTACTCCCATTCAACGGCTCTGCTGAAGACGCCACTGATGGAGCCCATTTTGCGATTGACCGTCGACGGCTTGTTGCCCGACTGCATCCATCCTGTACGGATCTGGTCCAGGTCGCGGCCGGTGATTGCGTCGAGGCGCTGTGACATGATCGCTTCGAAGTTGCAGCTCAGGGTGTGCTGGGTCTTCTCGTGGCCTTTGTGGTGCGTCTTGAACCACGGCATATAGGTGTCTTCGATGAACTCACGTAGCGAGGGTAGGGCGGTTCCCCTGCGCTTTTGGGTAACGGCAAGCGGTTCGCCAAGCGCTCGAGCCTCTGCTAGATACTGAGTAGCCTCGGTCCTGGCTTGGTCTAGGGTGAGAATGCCAACTCGCCCCAATGTCTTCTTGCGGCCGCGGGCCCAGGACACGACATACGATTTCGCGCCGGCCGCAGTCACCCGAACGAATAGGCCCGTGACGGTGGTGTCGTGAACCTCATATTCGCTGCCAGTGACCTGCAGCGAGGTAAGCAGTTTTGCCGTTAGCTTCTCTTTCAATTTGTTCCCATGGGTGCATGGTGGGTGCAAAAAGAACTATACGGCGTCGTTTTTACGGACACAACCGGACGCGAAGCCCAATAAACACTGGGTTTGGCCAAGCGGACTGGCGGCTCTAATGACCCTCCTAAGGGGAAGGTTGGCAGTTCGAACCTGCCCTGGGACACCATCCCTTCGCGGTCTCAATCCGCTACAGGCAACAACGCCGGCAGCCCCTGCCAGGCAACCCCAGCCCAGATGCCGCTACCGGGCATCAGCAGTCGGTTCAGGCTTGTTTCATTGAACACCTCACCCAGAGAGTCGGCCCTGAACGCTGCGATCCATTGGCTGCGCCCGAGCATGAAGGCTCTGCCGAAGTCCTCCCAGTCGCTGAAGCAATCCTGAGCGCGTTGGGCATTGAGGAGCATGATCCGCCATCCGCTCTCGGTGTCGATCCAGCCCATCAACATTGCGCAGCGGACAAAGAAGGCGCTGCGCACGCAGGCGAAGGCCATTGCTGCTCGCGGGTCGTCGCTGGCGTTCAGGCTGTGCAGGTCAACCCGGAACCACTGGCGTTCCAGGGTGCTGTTCAAGTGTTCGCGGACTTCGTCGTCCGTGGCGTTGCTGCGAAAGCCGATCTGGTGCAGCAGCGGGGCCCTGAGGGAGGCTTTCGCCTGATCCATGAAATGAGTTGTCTCGGGATCGAAGAAGCCGGTCATCCCTGTGGCATCCACCATGGGTTGGGCCAGGCTCAGTGCCCAGCGTTTGCGCGGCGTGAACACCACCAGAGAGGTGGGCGACTGGCGGCGAAAGTAGCGCCATACCAGCCAGGCGCCGAAGGCTACGGCAATTATCGTCATCATGTGCGTTTCACCGGTTCCTGGCCTGCCAGGCCACGATTTCCTCGGCCTGGGGCGCAGACATGTCCGTCCAGGGCACGCCTTCGGTCCGATACAGCGGGTCGTCGGGGTGGCATTGTGGCCGGGGGCTTTTCTTGAAGATATGGCGGGTGGCGTACTTGACCGATGGCGCCTGGGGGGCAACCTCTAGCAGCAAGTCGGACTGACGGGCCGCCACCAGCCATTCGACCATGGCCGATGGTGCGTCCAGTCGGTAGAACAGTTGCGGGTAGCGAGCCACCAGGCGGGTCTGGGCTTGCGCGTCGCTGACTTCCTCGATACGCAACCAGCCGGCATCGGTGCGGACGATGCCGATGGCAATGCAGTCGGCTGGCGTCTGCAGGTCGGTGCCCAGGGTGTTGAGGAGGCGCAGCAGGTCCTGGAAGTAGCGCTCGATGGGCGGGCGGTTCTGCTTGCCTTTGACTTGCTCCACGGTCAGTGCGCCGTCGTCCTGGATGATCAGGCTGACGGTGATGTGGGGCTGGCCCTGGGCATCACGCAGACTGAACACGCGCATGCCCTGTTGCTCCACGGCTTCGGCATAGCGTTCACCGTAGCCGCCGGTCAAGGCCCGGCGGTTGGCGAATTGCCCCAGACAGTGACGCATCACATAGCTTTCGAAGGCCATTTCAGCCCGTAGCATCGGGCTTTCCGGGCGCAGTTCGACCCAGGTGTGTTCGGCGCAGGAGACCGTCACATTGAGGGCGTCGGGAGAGCTCTGGCGCCAGCCCTGATCGACCCGTGCGGCCATCTGTGCGTGCTCTTTTTCCCATAGCGCCAGGGCCTGCGGGCAAGTGATGCGCTCCAGTTTGCCCTCCAGTGCCGTGCCTTTGCGCGAGGTCAGGAACTCCACCAGTTGCAGTTCCTGCTGCAACAGCAATGGCTCCTGCGGGTCGACCCATACCAGCGTCGCCACGGCCTTTGCGGCGTCTTCGGGCTGTGCCTTGGCAGCGCTGTCGAAGTACCCGCTCACCCAGGCCGGCGGCGTATCGGTACCCAGCGCTGCACAGGCGTCCTCCAGGGTCTGGATGCGCCGTGCGGGTTCGAAGTTGCCCACCAGGTGTCGATAGAAGTGATTCAGCAACCAACCCTGTACCGCGTCCTCGTCTCCGCGCCCTTGGCTGCGCTGAGTGATGCCGCGTTTGAGTTCATCGGCATTCAGCAGGTTGCGCGGGGCGTAGCTGGGGCTGCGCTTGTCGGCGCTTACTTCCATATCTGCCACCAGTTTTTCTTGGCGGTCGGTTGAGTCGGGGCTTGCAGCTCGCTCAGGATTTCTTCGATCCGGGCGCGGCACCTGATGTCGTAGTCATCGTCCGGGGCGCACAGGGCCAGGGTTCGTGCACAGTAGTCAATGGCTTCGGCGGTGCGGCCGCGGGCCTTGAGGAAGTCCACCGAGCTGGACATGACCGAGACTTCGTTCAAGGACAGCACTGCTGGCTCGTAACGTTGCCAGAGGCTGTCGGCGTTGTCGGGATGGGCATGGGCCAGGTAGCGCGCGACCTGAATCCGGGCGAACAGTGCGGAGCTGTCCAATTGCTGATCGCTGACGCCTTGCTCTTCCTGCCACTTGAGCAAGCGTTCAAGCCAGATGAGGATTTCATTGTCGCGATCGAGCTTGTACAGGGCGTACGCCACCGAGGCGACGTACTCATTCGGGTCGTGGCGGCTATAGCCGAACTCCGCCGAGTAATGCCAAAGCTGTTCTGCGGCATCGATGATGCCAGGTAGATCTTCCAGGCAGATACGCGCACTGAGCAGGCCGTTGTAGTGCTCGGCGAACGGGCTGGCGGCGATGCCGCGCGCGTGCAACTCGATGGCGTCTTCGTAGCGGATCTGGTTGTAGTAGCGATAGTTGATCGCCAGGTTGTTGCAGAGCATGGAGTACAGGTGCGCGCAGGCATCGTAGGGATGTCCGCTGCCGCTGGCGAAATAGCGCTCCATGTGGGCCTGGCCCTGCTCGTAGGCGTCTTTCTGCGCTTCGCGCAGCAACGAATAGGCTTGGTCTCGGGCGTCTCTGGGCAACTTGTCGGCTTCGGTCTCTGCCAGATCTTCGATGCTCAGTGCGTAGTTGTAGGCGTATTTGCCGCAGGACAGCACCGGCTTCGGTGCTTTCAGTGCTTCGATCACTCCCAGACTGTTGACCCGAGCGGCAAACAGCGAGAACGCACTGCGATTGTCCTGCATGCGACCTGCCTGGATGGCGTTCTGCAGCAGGCTGGCTTCGGTGGCCGCGTCGATCAGGCCGCGCTCTGCGTCATGCACCGCGGTCAGGCGGGTGATCCAGGGCTGCTCGGGGGCACGCCGCAGGGCTTCGGCGCGGGCTTGGGCAAACAGGGAGTCGCGTGTCTCCAGATCTTCCATGGCCTGGTACAGGGCGGCCAGGAGTGGGGTGGTATCGGGCTCGCTGGTTTCGATGTTCGGCAGCGCTTCGAGAAAACTCTGCAGTGCTTCTTCGGTGATACAGGCGCGCATCACGCAGATCGGCCACCAGGCACTGTGCTCTTGGGGATCTTGCAGGCGGTCGAGAACCAGGCGGGCGGTGGCCGGCCAGAGCTCGGTTTGCCTGTCATAAACGTCGATGAAGGCTCGAAACCCCGCTTCGTCGATACGCCCGGCTTCCATCAGCCAAGGCAGTTCGTACTCGATGAAATTGTTGCCGCCGTCAGAGTCCAGGCTTAGGGCTGCGGCATTGCAGACTTTCAACGCTCCGGCCAGATCACCCTGGGCGTGCAGGGCGCGGGCGGCCAGGCGTGCGGTGCGCACTTCCCATTCGCGACGCTGGGGCAGCGAGCGGCCAGCAGTCAGCTGGGCGATGGGTTGTTCGAACAGCGCCAGGCGTAACGGGATGATCTCGATCAGGGAGTTGCCCAGCCACAGCCAGTCGCCTTCATCGATGTCCTGGTCGGGGCCGGCAGTGCGTAAGGCGTTGACGGCTTCCAACGCGGCGCTCCGGGCTTCTTCGTCGCGGTCGTGGAAGGCCAGGACGCGGGCGCGGCGTTGATACTGGTCGGCGGCGTCCCAGGCACGCAGCGCCGCACGGGCAGGATTGCTCAAGGTCAGGGCGTAGCGCACTTCGATGGTTTTCAGCGCAACTTCGAGGCGACCCTGTTCCAGCTCGTCGAAGATTCGGTAGCGACGATAGTGCTCGACATTGAAGTCCAGGGTTTGCGTGGCCATCTGGTTGAGCTGTTCGAGCACCTCAAGCAAGGTTGCGTCGTCGTCCAGATAACTGGCGATGCGCAAACGCAGGATGGCCAGGTTCATCATCAACTCAGCACGGGCAGGCTCATGCACGGCTTGCAGCAGGGTATGGCCATCCTCTGCGATAACGGCGCGGGCCGCGGCTGAATCACCGGCCTGCATCCATAGCGTGTGCAGGCGGTCGATCGAGGCCAGGGAGTCGGCCCGCAGCGGCTGTGCTTGCAACTGGGCCAGCAGGGTATCGGTTTCCTGGTCCTGCTGTTGCGCCTCAAGGCGGTCCATGAACTGTTCCAGTTCAATCCCGGTTATCGCACTGCTGTCATGCGCCATCGTTAACTCCATTTGATAATGACCTGCGCATCCCTTGATGCACTGCCTGGCAGACCGGCATTTGCTCGTCGATGATACCGCCGTCGGGCGTCATGCCGATCCTTCGACACCCGGATTGCAAGCCTGTGGGACTTGCGACTGATGGAACCTTTGCCGGCTGGCCGATCCTGCATGCAGGACCAGCATTGCGGAGCAAAAACGATCGAGGCTTTGAGGCGCTGCACGCTATCAGGTGATGTTTCAGAATCCAAGGTTTGAGCACGCCGCCTAAGTGTTTTTCAGCGAAGGGCCAGGACTTTTTTCATCAGGCGGCAAATGCTGTCTGGCCTCTATAAGGGAATGGCGAATCCGGCCGATACCTTCAGTGGACAATTGTGTTCCCAAGTGGCGATCTGCATCACAGGTCGACTTGAAAGTGCTTGATAGCCCGTGGCCAGCAGCTATTATTTGCGCGCCAAAAACAGGCTGCGAAGCCGGGCGGGTCCTGCTGTCCCTGGATTGATCTTCTTACTTGCCTGGAATCTTCGATGCTGGCGTACCACCAAAAGAGCTTTTTGATCGTCGATGATTTCTCGGACTTCCGCAGTTCGGTGCGTTCGATGTTGCGTGAGCTGGGCGTCAAGGACGTGGACACCGCCGACACTGGCGAACAGGCCCTGCGCATGTGCGCGCAGAAGCGCTATGACTTCATCCTCCAGGACTATCATCTGGGCGACGGCAAGAAAAACGGCCAGCAGGTGCTGGAAGACCTGATGCTGGAAAAGCTCATCAGTCATGAGAGCGTGTTCCTCATGGTCACTGCCGAGAGCAGTCAGGCCATGGTACTCAGTGCTCTGGAGCACGAGCCCGATGCCTATCTGACCAAGCCCTTCAACCGTTCCGGTCTGGCCCAGCGCCTGGAGCGGCTGCAGCAGCGCAAGACCCTGCTCAAGCCGATTCTTCAAGCCCTTGATCGGGGCAAGCCGGTGGAAGTGCTCAACGCCTGCATCGCCCTGTGCAAGCAGGACCCGCGTTACGCGCCGTTGTGCCTGCGCTATCGGGCGGATGCCCTGCGCGACATGCATCAGAACGAGCCTTTGGAGCGCCTGTATAACAGTATTCTCGCGGATCGGCCTTTGCCCTGGGCCTACGTCGGCCTGGGGCGCCTGCTGTTCAAGCGCGGGCAGGTCGGCGAAGCCAAGGCCGTCTATGAAAAGGCCCTCAAGGCTTTCCCGATGATGCCCGGGCTCTACGACGGACTGGCGGATGTGCTGGTGGCCGAAGGTGACACCAAGCGTGCCCAGCATGTGCTGGAAGAGGCAGTGCGCCTGTCACCGCTGGCGGTGCGTCGTCAGGCGCTGCTGGGCAAGCTGGCCATGGCCAACGAAGACTTCGACAGCGCTTCCAGGGCTTATCGGCAGGCTGTATCTCAGGGCGCGCAGTCGCGCTTCAAGGACCCGGAAAGCAATCTTGGCCTGGCCCATGCCTTGATCAGCAAGGGCAGTGAAAAGGGCCTGGACACCCGCACCCGCCTGGAGATCAACCAGACCCTGAGTGCCGTGGCCAAGGAAAACCCCACCGACCCCGGACTGCAGATTCGTGCGCGCTTGATGAAGGCCACCAGCCTGCTGCTCAATGATGCGGAAACCGCAGAGAAGCTCACCGAGCAGGCGTTGATGCGCCTGGACGGCATGGAGCAGTTCATGAGTCCCGAAGCGGCATTGCTGGTGGCCAAGCAGCTGCAGATGTTGGGGCAGGCCAGTGCCGGTGCGTCGATGTTGAAAAACTGTGCGGAAATCTACGGCGACGATCCGAAGGTCATGCAGAACATCGCCAAGCTCACCGATGATCCGACTATTCTCAGTTCGTCCAATGCGGCGGCCGACATCAACCGCCAGGGGGTGCGCAGCTACAAGGCGGGTAATCTGAGCGAGGCTCGGGAGCTGTTCCGCAAGGCTTTGGCCATGCAGCCGAAGAACATCAGTATTGCCCTGAACATGGCGCAGTCGCTGTTGCACGGCACAGACCCCAAGACAGACGCGGCGCTCCTGGAAGAATGCCAGGCGTGCCTGAAAATGGTGGGCATGATGCCCGATACCGATGCGCGTTATGCGCGCTACCAGAAGCTGCGAAGCAAGGCGTTTGGCGAATGAACGAAGAGCAACAGGCGCTCGATTTCTCCACGGTGATTGCCTCCACCGTCCATGACATGAAAAATTCCCTGGCCATGCTGATGCAGGCCCATGCCCAGTGGCAGGCCCGTCAGCCCGAGCCGCAACTGGCGCCGGAACAGGGGGTGATCGATTACCACTTCGCTCACCTCAACGGCATGCTGGTGCAGCTCTTGGGGCTGTACAAGCTGGGGGTCAACCAGTTGCCGCTGCAACCGGCTTACCACGAGTTGGATGATTTCATCGAAGCCCAACTGGTGAGCCATCAGGATGTGTTCAAGAGTCGTGGAATCTCTGCCACCTATGAGGTCGATCCCTTGAGTCCCCTGGGCTTCTTCGATCGAGAGCTGATTGCTTCGGTGTTGGCCAACTGCATCAACAATGCGCTGCGTTATGCCCGCCATGCGCTGTTGATCACGGTCAGTGATGAAGAGGGGCAGGTGGTGCTGTCCATCAACGATGACGGCGACGGCTATCCGCAAGCGATGATCGAGCGTCAGGCCGATTATGTGCAGGGCATCAATCAGAGCAGCGGCAGCACCGGGCTGGGGCTGTATTTCGCCGGGCGCATTGCCGAGTTGCATCAGCGCAATGGCGTATGCGGACACACCCGCATCAGCAACGGCGGTCCATTAGGCGGCGGGCTGTTCAAGCTGTACTTGCCTTGAGTGTCTGATCGGCGTGCTCGCAGAAGGCTGCGGCGGCCAGGTGTTATCAGGCTGGCCGTGCCCTATCAGGGGCTATTCCCTTCTTCTTTTTCAGAGTCGGTGCTGGCCGTGACGTGTGGGTTGCTCACCGGGAGTTCGCGCCTTCCCGGGATTTTATTCTTGCCTGCTTGAAATCCTGAACGGGTGATGCGTATTTTGTACGGGTCGCCGTTCGCGGCTCGTATAACAACAAGGATTGAGTCATGACAACCGATGGCCACAGTTCACTCGCCGAGCGATTGACGGGCATTGATGAGATTGAATGCGTCACTGCGGATCTCAATGGCGTGCCGCGGGGCAAGGTGATGACAGCCGAGGGCTTCCTCGAAGGGCGGCGTTTGCAGATGGCTCGCGGGGTGCTGCTGCAATGCATCATGGGCGGGTATCCGCCGGCACGGTTTTACGGCAGCGACGACGGCGACCTGGCGCTCAATGCCGACCCTCGGCAGATTCATCGTCTGCCCTGGAGCCAGACGCCGCGGGCGCTGGCCATTTGTGACGCGGATGAGCTCAGTGGCGAAAGTTCGCGACTCTCCACCCGCGGTCAACTCAAGCAGGTGATCGCACGCTATGCGGCCCTGGGGCTGGCGCCGGTGGTGGCTACGGAACTGGAGTTTTTCGTGTTCGCCGCCAATGACGATCCGGCACAGGCTTTTCGGCCACCGGTAGGCCTGGACGGTCGACGAGAGGAGGGCTACTCGGCATTCAGTGTCAGCTCCAATAACGGCCTGCGGCCGTTCTTCAAGGAAGTCTACGAGTGCATGGCGGCCCTGGGCCTGCCTCGCGATACCTTCATGCATGAAATGGGTGTCAGCCAGTTCGAGATCAATCTGCTGCACGGCGATCCGCTGTTGCTGGCAGACCAGACCTTCCTGTTCAAGCACCTGCTCAAGGAAGTGGCCCTCAAGCACGGACTGATCGTGGTTTGCATGGCCAAACCTCTGGCGCATACACCGGGCAGTTCGATGCATATTCACCAGAGCCTGGTGGAGATCGGCAGCGGGCGTAATGTCTTCAGTGACGATGCCGGGCAGCCGACGGCGATGTTCCGCCATTTCATCGGCGGGCTGCAGGCCGGGCTGGCGGACTTCACCGCTTTGTTCGCGCCCAACGTGAACTCCTATCAGCGCTTGTGCCATCCTTACGCGTCGCCGAACAATGCCTGCTGGTCCCATGACAATCGGGCTGCGGGGCTGCGTATTCCGGCCAGTTCGCCAGTGGCGCGACGGGTAGAGAATCGCCTGCCGGGCGCGGACGCCAATCCGTACCTGGCGATTGCCGCGAGCCTGGCAGCGGGCTTGCACGGGATCGAGAATGAGCTGGAACCCACGGCGGCGATCCAGGGCGAGTTCGAGGTTCCGGACAATCTGTCGCTGCCTTGTACCTTGCATGCGGCGCTGGAGCGTCTGAAGCGTAGTCAGTTGGCAAGGGAACTGTTCGGCACTGAGTTCATCGAAGGCTACATCGCTTCGAAGACCATGGAGTTGACCAGCTTCTTTGATGAAATCACTCCCTGGGAGCGGCGTGTGCTAGCGGCCCAGGCATAACCGAACCGTCGCTGGTCGGGCCCTGATTTGCCAAGGGTCCGACACCTCATTCAAGGAGCCGCTCGGAACGCCGATGCGCCAAATCTGGAAATCCTTTCGAGCGCTTTATTTCGCCTCGCTGATGATGTTGATCGGCTCGGGTCTGCTCAGCACTTATCTGGCTCTTCGCCTGGCCGCCGACCATGTCGATGGCCTGTGGGTGGGTGCCTTGATGGCGGCCAACTATTTCGGCCTGGTATTGGGGGGCAAGCTGGGGCACCGGTTGATTGCCCGGGTCGGGCATATCCGCGCCTACGCTACCTGTGCCGGGATCGTCGGGGCGGCGGTGCTCGGGCACGGATTGGTGGACTGGCTGCCGGCCTGGCTGGTGCTGCGGATGATCGTCGGCCTGGGGATGATGTGCCAGTACATGGTCATCGAAAGCTGGCTCAACGAGCAGGCCGACGCCAATCAGCGCGGGCTGGTGTTCAGCGGCTACATGATTGCCTCTTACCTGGGGCTGGTTCTGGGTCAGTTGATTCTGGTCATGCATCCCGCTTTGGGGCTGGAACTGTTGATGCTGGTGGCCCTGTGCTTTGCCCTGTGCCTGGTGCCGGTGGCCATGACCCGGCGTATTCACCCGGCGCCTCTGCATCCGGCGCCGATGGAGCCGCGCTTCTTTATCAAGCGAGTTCCCCAGTCCCTGAGTACCGTGCTGGGATCGGGGTTGATCGTGGGTTCCTTCTATGGCCTTGCGCCGCTCTATGCGTCGCAGCAGGGCTTGAGTACCGAGCAGGTCGGTCTGTTCATGGGGAGCTGCATTTTTGCCGGTCTGGTGGTGCAGTGGCCATTGGGCTGGTTGTCCGATCGCTATGATCGGGCGTTGTTGATTCGCTGCTTCGCGCTGTTCCTGGCGGTGGTCGCCCTGCCTCTGGCGATCCTGCCGTCGGTCCCCCTGGAGATGCTGTTTGTCCTCGGGTTCCTTTGTTCCCTGGTGCAGTTCTGTCTCTATCCGTTGGCGGTGGCTTTCTCCAATGACCACGTGGAAAGTGATCGTCGGGTGTCGCTGACGGCGATGCTGCTGGTGACCTATGGCGTGGGGGCGAGCATCGGTCCGTTGGCGGCTGGGGTGCTGATGAAGTTGTTCGGCAGTCAGATGCTGTATGCCTTCTTCAGCTTCTTTGCCCTGGTCCTGGTCTGGAGGATCCGGCCGAAGGCGGTGACCAATCTGCATCAGGTGGATGATGCGCCGTTGCATCACGTCGCCATGCCGGACAGCATGTCCAGCTCACCTCTGGTGGCGGCCCTCGATCCACGAGTGGATGAGCAGGTGGTGCAGGATCAGATGCAGACCGCGCCCGCGCCGGACGCCGCGCCTGCCGCGGAGCCTGAGACGCCGCAAGCGTCGGATGAGGCGCCGCCCGATGAATGCGCTCGGGATCATTTAAGCGGGGCTCGGCCCTAGAAACGAAAAACGGGCAGTTGCCGCAAGGCACTGCCCGTTTTCATTGGTGCGTGGGGCTCAGAGATCGTCTTTGTCGAAGCGCCGCGCTTCACGCTGTAACTGATAGACGAAGCGCTCTACCTGACGCTGCACCAGGCCGCTCATGTTGTGAAAGCGTACGCCGGCAAAGGTGGTGTCGATACGTTCCTCGTGATGCAGGTAACGCAGTTCGACCGGGGCGGTCATGCTGCCGAAGGGCAGGGCGGCAATAAAGCGCTCGTACACCTGGCCCAGTTGCAGGCGCGAAGAGATATCGCCGTCGAAGCGCAACTTGCAGCCGGTAGCGGAAATATCCAGCAGTTTGCCGGTCAGAGGGGACTTGAGTTTTTCGCCGCTGAGTTCGATGTCGACCAGTTGCGCCAGCTTGAGTGCGGCGCGGAAGGCGTTGCGGCGCTGGTGGTAAACCACTTCGTCCGGCAGGGTGGCTCGGTAGCAGCGACCGCCATTGGACTCGTCGAGGGTCGGCAGGCCGTTGCTTTCCCAGGCGATGCGCACGCCTTCATGAAAGCCTTCAACACGAAATGGCTCGCCCGCCAGCATGAATCGCTCACCGTCGCGGGGGATCATTTCATCGAGGGCAATCATGTTGCTGTCGCGGTCCACTTCCACCAGATAGCTCTGGAAGCGCTGGCTGCGCTCATGGAAAGTGATGATCAGCGGGTCGTGGCTCTCTTGCAGCAACCGCAGGTTGGAGGAAATTTCCAACGCAGTGGTGAACACCTTGGGTGGCTGCGGAGCATCTTCCGCGTTTGAGGCGTTGAACACGGTTCATCAATCTCCAGACAAAATACAACTACACGCAGGGTCTGGCATTTTGCCAGTATGTTTCACGGCTTGATAGCGCGCGCTCATTTTTGGGGCTTAAGCCTGACTGAGTGGGCGGGGCTTCGCAAGCATAGAGGTAGAGCCGCGGGCGTCATAAAGAGCTGGGGGTTCGCCGCCGTTGAGGATTTTCAGCTGGTTGGCGGTGGTGGCCTGTTGAATCTGGATCGAGCGGCCGTTGAGTTCGTTGGTGGCCTGGCAGTCGGCGAGCAATTGGGTCAGCAGGTTGCCCTGCTCGAGCAGTTGATCGCCCAGGCTGGAGTGACTGGCCAGTTGTTCGAGGCCTGCACGATTGCTCGGCAGGTTCAGGCTGGCAAGGATCTCTGTGCGCTTACGGCCATGCTGTTCCAGCAATATGACCAGGGCCTGCTTCTGCGCCAGGATATCCTCCAGCAGCGGCATGTCGCGGCCGTGCAGGGCAATGGATTCGGCTCTGAGCAGCTCCAGCAGTTGTTGAGCTGGAGCAAGGTCGTCATTGATCAGTTGCAGTAGATTGATGTCGTGCATGGCTGGCCTTGGGGATTAAGCGTCCAAAAGCCTGGCGCAAGCCTGTGGCTAGCGCTGGGCTTCGAAGTTGAGCAGTTTGCTGGCTACACGGTTGCTGTCGACCTTATAGCTGCCATCGGCAATGGCTTGCTTCAACTCGGCCACGCGGGCCTTGTCGACAGCAGGCTGATCGCGCAGCTTGTCGGTGATTTTCTGCAACTGTTGAGCCTCATTGCTGAGGTGTACCGATTCCCCGCTTTTGCTGGTCTCGGCTGCAGTCGTCAGCGCAGCGGATTTGCCGGCATCGCCGGTTTCCTTGCTGGCGCTGGTACGCGTACTGCCTGTCAGTGAGGGGGAGCTGTTTAAACGGCTGAAGTCGATGACCATGATGAAGAAAACCTCTGGGTATTTGGACGCTTGCCATGTTTTCGGCCATACCCTGAAAAACTTTAGGCTCGATTGTCGACGAGCCAGCGCAGGTATCTGCGACCCGTTATCGGCCACAGTTTAGGGAACGAGCGAGTCGAGCGCCAGTTATCTACATGGCCACTTCCACCTGCCCCGGCGCGGTGACGCGAGCCTTGATCACGCGTTGCGAGTTCAGGTTCTTGACCCTGATCTGCTCGCTCAGGCCGCCGTTGGACAGTGCCTCCCCCGGCATCCGCACGTTCAGGGTGCCGCTACGTGCCGAAATCACTACCTGATCGCCCTTGCGTACTACTTCAGCCTGTTCCAGGTGACCCAGAGTAACAAGCTGGTCGGCGACCATTGGTCGGACAAGTTTCTGACCAATGGCCTGGTCCACGGAAGTCAGGTAGCCCTGATTGTTCAGGCTGATATCTCTCTCGCGCAATACCACGTCTTCTGGCTCGATGATCCCGGTGCGTTTGAGTGGGCGCGAAGTGGTGACCACTTCGCGAAACAGTTTGACCTGGGCTGGCACGAACACCGTCCAGGGTGAGCCTCCCTCGCAGCGGACCTTGACCGTTACCCGCCCCAGTGGCTGTGCTGGACTTTCCAGGCTCGCTGTCAATTCCTTGTCGCAAGCAGGCATGCGCATACGGGGATCCAGCTGGTTGACTTGGATTTCGTAGCGTCCTTCCGTTTGACTGGTAGCCAGGTAGTCTTCTACCGTGAATTCAAGAAACCCTTGAGTGACGCCGATAAGTAGATCAGGCAGGGTGACCGAATCAGCAACGGCAGGGCCGCCAGGGTTTAGGATACATAGCGCCGACATCCCGCAGAGCAATGCGCGGTAGGGGGATGTCAGGCGTCGGAAAAATGTCGTTTTGGCGTTCATAACAGTTAAAAAGCAAGCGCCGTGCCGTTTAGTGATGAGCGTGCGTCGGATCTTAAAGCTTTGGGGAGTCTGGGCATGGCTGGTGTAATGGATTCGGTAAACCAGCGCACGCAATTGGTTGGGCAGAATCGCCTGGAGTTGCTGCTGTTCCGTCTGGACGGTGAGCAACTCTACGGGATCAACGTATTCAAGGTTCGCGAGGTGCTGCAATGCCCCAAGTTGACCCTGATGCCCAAATCCAACCCTGTGGTGTGCGGTGTCGCGAATATTCGAGGGGCGACCATTCCGATCCTGGATCTGGCAATGGCCACAGGTTCGGGGGGGTTGCAGGATCAGAGCAATCCGTTCGTCATTATCACTGAGTACAACACCAAGACTCAGGGGTTTTTGGTGCGCTCGGTGGAGCGTATCGTCAATATGAACTGGGAAGAGATCCATCCGCCGCCCAAGGGCACGGGGCGCGATCACTACCTGACGGCGGTGACTCGGGTGGACAACCAGTTGGTCGAGATCATCGACGTTGAAAAGGTTCTGGCGGAAGTCGCCCCCACCTCCGAGTCTATTTCGGTGGGCGTGGTTGACGTCGAGACTCAGCACAAGGCTGTTTCCTTGCGGGTGTTGACCGTTGACGACTCGTCAGTGGCGCGCAAGCAGGTTACTCGCTGCCTGCAGACTGTGGGTGTCGAGGTGGTGGCGCTGAACGATGGCCGGCAGGCGCTGGACTACCTGCGCAAGCTGGTGGATGAGGGCAAGAAGCCGGAAGAGGAATTCCTCATGATGATTTCCGACATCGAGATGCCCGAAATGGACGGTTACACCCTCACGGCCGAGATACGTAGCGATCCACGCATGCAAAAGCTGCATATCATCCTGCATACTTCGTTGTCAGGGGTGTTCAATCAGGCGATGGTGAAGAAGGTCGGTGCCGATGACTTCCTTGCCAAGTTCCGTCCTGACGACCTGGCATCCCGGGTAGTAGACCGGATCAAAGCAGCAGACCACAGCTGAGGGCATCAGCCCCCGGCGAACATAAGATTTAAGAGGCGGCAGCATTGTCTACGGGTAATTTGGATTTTGAACAGTTCCGGGTCTTCCTGGAAAAAGCCTGTGGTATTTTGCTCGGGGAAAACAAGCAATATCTTGTCTCGAGCCGTCTCAACAAACTGATGGAACAGCAAGGCATCAAAACCTTGGGTGAGCTGGTTCAGCGGATTCAGACCCAGCCGCGCAGCGGATTGCGCGAGATGGTGGTGGATGCGATGACGACCAACGAAACCTTGTGGTTTCGTGACACCTATCCCTTCGAAGTATTGAAGAACAAGGTGCTTCCCGAAGCCATCAAGGCCAGCCCCAATCAGCGCTTGCGGATCTGGTCGGCGGCATGCTCGTCGGGGCAGGAGCCCTATTCCTTGTCGATGTCCATCGATGAGTTCGAGCGCAGCAACATGGGCCAGTTGAAGATGGGGGTGCAGATTGTTGCTACCGATCTGTCCGGGACCATGCTCAATAACTGCAAGACCGGCGAATACGACAGCTTGGCCATCGGCCGTGGTTTGTCGGCCGAGCGCCTGCAGCGCTACTTTGACCCTAAAGGGCCGGGGCGCTGGGTGGTCAAGGCGCCGATCAAGAGCCGGGTGGAGTTTCGCTCGTTCAACCTGCTGGACAGTTACGCCAGCCTTGGCAAGTTCGACATCGTGTTCTGTCGCAATGTGCTGATCTACTTCTCGGCTGAGGTCAAGAAGGACATCCTGATGCGCATTCACAGCACGCTGAAGCCTGGTGGTTACCTGTTCCTGGGCGCTTCCGAAGCGCTCAATGGTCTGCCGGATCATTATCAGATGGTGCAATGCAGCCCTGGAATCATCTACCAGGCGAAATGATGGGCGGTTGCAGCAATAGAAAAGGAGGCCTCAGGGCCTCCTTTTTTTGTGGGTGCCATTTTATCGGGTGGCCGGGCGAAAAGCGGCAGGTCGATTGCCGCTTTGCCGGCGTTTCGCGGAAATCCATTGCCGCTTTTCTGGCATTGCCGCCTTGCCGCTGCCGTAGAACCCTTGATTTATGGGGGGCTTTGACTTGGCACGTAGCTTGCTAGGTCAAGCTTACGAAAAATCAGGTCACCCAAAGGTTTCCGACATGAGCATCAGCTTCGATAAAGCGCTCGGTATTCACGAACAAGCTCTTGGCTTTCGCGCCAAGCGTGCCGAAGTGCTGGCCAACAACATCGCCAACGCCGACACCCCGAACTACAAGGCTCGGGATCTGGATTTCTCCGCTGTGCTCGCCGAGCAGAACGAAAAGGTCAAGAGCGGCACATTCGCGTTGAACATGACCAACACCCGGCATATCGAAGCCCAGGGCCTGAGCAGTGGCGCCGAATCGCTGCTGTATCGCACGCCGATGCAACCCTCGATCGACCAGAACACCGTTGATGCCCAGTTGGAGCAGTCGAGCTACGCACAGAACTCGGTGGACTTCCAAGCCAGCTTCACGCTGCTCAACAGCAAATTCAAAGGGCTGGTTGCAGCCCTGCGCGGAGAGTAATCCATGTCCCTTGCCAGTGTTTTCAATATTGCCGGTAGTGGCATGAGCGCTCAGACCACTCGTCTGAACACCGTCGCCAGTAACATCGCCAACGCCGAGAGCGTGTCGTCGAGCATCGACCAGACTTACCGCGCTCGTCATCCGGTGTTTGCCACCATGTTCCAGGGCGCCCAGAGCGGTGGCAGCGATTCGCTGTTCCAGAACCAGGATGCTGCAGGCCAAGGTGTTCAGGTGCTGGGCGTGGTGGAAGACCAGAGCAATCTGGAAGCTCGCTACGAACCGAATCATCCGGCTGCAGATGCCAAGGGCTACGTCTTCTACCCCAATGTCAACGTGGTGGAAGAAATGGCCGACATGATTTCCGCCAGTCGCTCGTTCCAGACCAACGCTGAAATGATGAATACCGCCAAAACCATGATGCAGAAGGTCCTGACCCTGGGTCAGTGATAAGGGGCGAAGCCAATGAGCGTTACTGATACCACCAGCGGTCCGTCCCTCAAGGATGTACTGGCCAACTCGTCGAAGAAGACCGCGAACACCACCAGCGCCGATGGCCTGGCGGCAGCGACGAACAGCGCCACCGGCAAGCAGGCCCTGGGCAAGGACGCGTTCCTCAAGTTGCTGGTGACCCAGCTGAACAACCAGAACCCGCTGGATCCACAGGACAACAGTGCGTTCGTTGCCCAGTTGGCGCAGTTCTCCACCCTGGAAGGGATCACGACCCTCAATACCTCGGTGAACTCCATCACTGGCAATTACAAATCCTCTCAGGCTCTGCAGGCTTCGTCCCTGGTAGGTCGCTCGGTGATCGTCCAGTCCGGCACCACACAGGTTGACACCAGCAAGAGCATGACCGGTTCTGTGACCGTTCCGTCCAGCGTCAGCTCGGTCAAGGTGACCATCACCGACAAGGATGGCAACACCGTCAAGACCATCGACATGGGCAGCCAGAAGGCCGGCAACGCCAGTTTTGTCTGGGATGGCACCATGACCGATGGCACCAAGGCGGCGCCGGGTAACTACACCTTCAAGGCCAGCACCACCATTGATGGCAAGGGCACTGACCTGATCACCTACCTGCCGGCGACGGTCAACAGCGTCACCATCAGCCAGACCGGCGGAGAGTTGATGCTGAACCTGGCAGGGATGAGCAGCCCGATTGCCCTGTCCAAAGTACAAACCATTGGTATCTAGAGCCGACTAACCGGCACAAGGAGTGGAATATGTCTTTCAATATCGGCCTTAGCGGTCTCTACGCTGCCAACAAACAGCTGGACGTCACCGGTAACAACATCGCCAACGTCGCAACCACCGGTTTCAAGTCTTCCCGCGCCGAATTCTCCGACGTCTACTCGGCCACCAAGCTGGGCAGCGGTACTCAGGTGATTGGTAACGGCGTACGCCTGTCCAACGTTTCTCAGCAGTTCACTAACGGTGATATCAACAACACCGGCAACGTGCTGGACATGGGCATTCAGGGGCAGGGCTTCTTCGTGCTCAGCACCAATGGCTCGCTGACCTATACCCGTGCCGGTACCTTCAAGACCGACAAGGAAGGCTTCATCACCAACAGTGATGGCACTGCGCGCCTGCAAGGTTATGCCGTAGACGCCAACGGCAAGATCATCAACGGTGTACTGACCGACCTGCGGATCGATACCTCGAACCTGGCGCCCAAGCCAACCGACTCGATCTCCTCGACGATCAACCTGAACTCCGATTCGACTCCGATCGATGTGGCCTCGACCGCTCCGGCCTATGTGTTCAATCCGGCCGACAACACCACCTACACCAAGTCGTTCAGTACCCCGGTGTATGACTCTCAGGGCAACAAGCACGTCATGGATCAGTACATGATCAAGACGCCGAACCCTAATGAGTGGCAAACCTACACGCTGATTGATGGTCGCAACCCGGACGGTACTGCATTCAGCATGGCCAACCAGTCGCCGATCACCATGACGTTCGATTCGTCGGGCAAGCTCAGCACCATTACCCCGCCAGCTGCGCCAGGGACTACGCCGTACACCATAGCCGGCAACAAAATTGTCATGTCGGCTGCCGCCTGGACTCCGGGTACCGTCACCAATGGCGTATTCGCCCCTAACGGTGCCAAGCCTGCGGCGAATGGCGTCAGCATCGATATGACCAAAACCGGTTCGGTGTTCGGCGAAAGCACCCGCTCGGTCATCGCGCAGAACGGCTACTCCACCGGTCAGATCAGCAGCCTGACCATCGATGGCACTGGTGTGATGCTGGCCAACTTCAGCAACGAGCAGACCAAGGCGATCGGTCAGATTTCTCTGGCCAGCTTCACCAACGAGCAAGGTCTGCAGCCGGTAGGCGGCACTCAGTGGAAAGAGACCTACTCGTCCGGTATTCCAGGTTATGACGCACCGAAGACTGGCACCCTGGGAGCGATCCAATCCAACTCCCTGGAAGAGTCCAACGTCAACCTGACCAACGAGTTGGTGAACCTGATCAAGGCGCAGAGCAACTATCAGGCGAACGCCAAGACCATCTCCACTCAGAGCACCATCATGCAGACCATCATCCAGATGACCTGATACCGGTTCGCTTGAGCGCTACACAAAAAGCCCCTCGATGAGGGGCTTTTTCATGCCTGTTTGCTGCCATCCGGTTCCTTTATTGGTGTTGGGTTCGTAGGCGTGCGCTGGTGGGGGGCTTTGCAGGCGTGCAAGCTTGTATCGCAGGTGGCTGGCTTGTTGTCGGGGCTGGCTTGCCAGTGAAGGCGTCCTCGAGGCTTGCGCACGCTTGGATGGTGAGGCTTGTTCATTGCTAAGCCGGCTTCTACAGCTTTGTTGCGGGCAAAAGAAAACCCCCGATAAGCCGCAGGCCTATCGGGGGTTGGCGCAGGCGCCATGGGCGCCTGTCAGCTCAGCTTATTGGCAAGCTTCGCAATCTGGCTCGTCGATGGCGCAAGCCTTCGGCACTGGAGCAGGGCCGGCAGGCGCTGCCAGGACCGAGTCGTCACCGTGGTTGCCGCCGCTGGAGACAGCGTTCAGCTTGCCGGTGTTGATGGTCGACTTCTCGGTGCTGGTAGCGGCCAGGGCGCGGAGGTAGTAAGTGGTTTTCAGGCCACGGTACCAAGCCATGCGGTAGGTCACGTCCAGCTTCTTGCCCGAGGCGCCGGCGATGTACAGGTTCAGCGACTGAGCCTGGTCGATCCACTTCTGGCGACGGCTGGCAGCGTCGACGATCCACTTGGTTTCCACTTCGAAGGCGGTCGCGTAGAGCTCTTTGAGTTCTTGCGGGATGCGCTCGATCTGTTGCACCGAACCGTCGTAGTACTTCAGGTCGTTGATCATCACCGAGTCCCACAGACCGCGAGCCTTGAGGTCGCGAACCAGGTACGGGTTGATCACGGTGAATTCGCCCGACAGGTTCGATTTCACGTAGAGGTTCTGGTAGGTCGGTTCGATCGACTGCGATACGCCGGTGATGTTGGCGATGGTCGCGGTCGGTGCGATGGCCATGATGTTGGAGTTACGAATGCCTTTCTGTACACGGGCACGAACCGGTGCCCAGTCCAGGGTTTCGTTGAGGTCCACATCGATGTACTTCTGGCCGCGAGCCTCGATCAGGATCTGTTGCGAGTCCAGCGGCAGGATGCCTTTGGACCACAGCGAGCCCTGGAACGTCTCGTAGGCGCCGCGCTCGTCGGCCAGGTCGCAGGAAGCCTGGATCGCGTAGTAGCTGACCGCTTCCATGGACTTGTCGGCGAACTCGACCGCAGCGTCGGAACCGTAGGCGATGTGCTGCAGGTACAAAGCGTCCTGGAAGCCCATGATGCCCAGGCCCACTGGACGGTGCTTGAAGTTGGAGTTCTTCGCTTGCGGCACCGAGTAGTAGTTGATGTCGATCACGTTATCGAGCATGCGCACGGCGGTGTTCACGGTGCGTTCCAGCTTGGCGGTGTCCAGCTTGCCGTTGACGATGTGGTTCGGCAGGTTGATCGAGCCCAGGTTGCAGACGGCGATCTCGTCCTTGTTAGTGTTCAGGGTGATCTCGGTGCACAGGTTCGAGCTGTGGACCACGCCCACGTGCTGCTGCGGGCTGCGCAGGTTGCACGGGTCTTTGAAAGTCAGCCATGGGTGGCCGGTTTCAAACAGCATGGAGAGCATCTTGCGCCACAGGTCTTTGGCCTGGATGGTCTTGAACAGCTTGATCTTGCCAGGGTACTCGGTCAGGGCTTCGTAGTACTCGTAGCGCTCTTCGAAGGCCTTGCCGGTCAGGTCGTGCAGGTCCGGTACTTCGGACGGCGAGAACAGGGTCCACTTGCCGTCATCGAAGACGCGCTTCATGAACAGGTCCGGGATCCAGTTGGCGGTGTTCATGTCGTGGGTACGACGACGATCATCACCGGTGTTTTTACGCAGCTCGATGAACTCTTCGATGTCCATGTGCCAGGTTTCCAGGTAGGCACAGACAGCGCCCTTGCGCTTGCCACCCTGGTTCACGGCTACTGCGGTGTCGTTGACCACTTTCAGGAAGGGGACGACGCCCTGGGACTTGCCGTTGGTGCCCTTGATGTAGGAACCCAGTGCACGTACCGGAGTCCAGTCGTTGCCCAGGCCGCCGGCGAATTTCGACAGCATGGCGTTGTCGTGGATGGCGCCGTAGATGCCCGACAGGTCGTCCGGGACGGTGGTCAGGTAGCAGCTCGACAGCTGTGGACGCAGGGTACCGGCGTTGAACAGGGTCGGGGTCGAGGCCATGTAGTCGAAGGACGACAGCAGGTTGTAGAACTCGATGGCACGGTCTTCGCGTTGCTTCTCTTCGATTGCCAGGCCCATGGCCACGCGCATGAAGAAGATCTGCGGCAGTTCGAAACGCACGCCATCCTTGTGGATGAAGTAACGGTCGTACAGGGTTTGCAGGCCCAGGTAGGTGAACTGCTGGTCGCGCTCGTGGTTGATCGCCTTGCCGAGTTTCTCCAGGTCGAACTCAGCCAGCACCGGGTTCAGCAATTCGAACTCGATACCCTTGGCGACGTAGGCCGGCAGTGCCTTGGCGTACAGGTCGGCCATTTCGTGATGGGTGGCGCTCTCGGCGACCTCGAGGAAACCCAGGCCTTCGGCGCGCAGGGTGTCCATCAGCAGGCGGGCGGTGACGAACGAGTAGTTCGGCTCGCGCTCGACCAGGGTGCGGGCGGTCATCACCAGGGCGGTGTTGACGTCTTTCAGGGCCACGCCGTCGTAGAGGTTCTTCAGGGTTTCGCGCTGGATCAGGTCGCCATCGACTTCTTCCAGGCCTTCGCAGGCTTCGCTGACGATGGTGTTCAGGCGGCCCATGTCCAGAGGAGCGAAGCTGCCATCGGCGCGGGTGATGCGGATCGAAGGGTGGGCTTGTACCGTCTCTTCGCCGCTGGAGCGAGTGGCACGTTCCTTGGCGCGGGAGTCACGGTAGATCACGTAGTCGCGGGCAACTTTCTGCTCGCCGGCGCGCATCAGGGCCAGTTCGACCTGGTCCTGGATCTCTTCGATGTGGATGGTGCCGCCCGAAGGCATGCGACGCTTGAAGGTCGCGGTGACCTGTTCGGTCAGGCGCGCCACGGTGTCGTGGATTCGCGACGAGGCAGCGGCAGTGCCGCCTTCAACTGCGAGGAACGCTTTGGTGATAGCGACGGTGATCTTGTCATCGGTGTAAGCAACGACAGTGCCGTTTCGCTTGATCACGCGCAATTGGCCAGGGGCGGTAGCAGACAGATCCAGGTTGGAATCGGCGGCCTGCGGCGCATTGGCCTGCGGGTTCTCGCGAGTTGTGTCGGTTTGCATGGGTGTCTCCACGTTCTCTATGTTTGTTTGGGCACCATTGAGGTGCCCACCGTTCCGTCCTGAAGCACTACAGCCGGCAGAGGCCGGGCATAACGACTTCGGGACAGTTCAGGAAGGGGGCTATTGGCGCCGCTTCCATGCCGAAGTCATGGTGTCGAGCCTGGGCTCGGCACCTTATTCCTGGTGGGTGACAGTCTTGTTGCTGCAACACCCGTACCGCTTTCTCCTGGACAGGGTGGAAAACGATGCCATCCGCACGCGCGGTCTTGGTCTTCTGAAACAGCGATTGGTTCCACCAAACGGGGCAAGAAAAGGGCTTGAGTTTCTTGTCTGAAGTGTGTTTGGTTTTTTGGGTAAAACCCTAGATATAGGTGTTTTTGGCCGGCGGGCTACAAGATAATGCGTTTTGGGGGCTGATTGCAACGTGCTGCCTGTGGATAAGGTTGTGCGTAAATTGTGTATGGGCTGGGTAAAACTCGCGCAGGCCGCAGTCCTAGTGCATGGAACCATTTGTCACTGTTTTTTACCGCCTGAAATTGCCTTGGGCGGATTTTTGCGGGCGCGAACCCTATCACAAAAAATCCCCCTGACCGAGTCGTTTTAGTCGCTTGTATGTGGGCCGATCCCGGTTGCTACAATCCGTCGCGGTCCATGAGTTGCTGGCGACGTTTTCCATGGCCGGTTATCCGTCTTTTTCATGACAAAAAGACGGGTGCTTTCTTTCCAGTGAATGCTGGCAATAAAAAAGAGGTCGAGCGTGGAGCAAGAAGCCTGGCAGGTACTGATTGTCGAGGATGACCAGCGTCTGGCTGAGTTGACCCGTGAATATCTCGAGAGCAACGGCCTGCAGGTGGCCATCGAGGGCAACGGCGCTCGGGCTGCCGCCAGGATCATTGCCGAGCAGCCAGACCTGGTGATTCTCGACCTGATGCTGCCCGGTGAAGACGGCCTGAGTATCTGTCGCAAGGTTCGGGCTCGCTATGACGGGCCAATCCTCATGCTCACCGCCCGTACCGATGACATGGATCAGGTCATGGGCCTGGACCTGGGGGCCGATGACTACGTCTGCAAGCCGGTACGCCCACGGTTGTTGCTGGCGCGGATCCAGGCCTTGCTGCGGCGCAGCGAAGCAGCGGAGCCTGCCCAGGAGAAAACCCGGCGCCTGCAATTTGGTCCTCTGGTGGTGGACAACGCCCTGCGTGAAGCATGGCTGAGCGATGTCGGCATCGAGCTGACCAGCGCCGAGTTCGATCTGTTGTGGCTGCTGGTGGTGAATGCGGGGCGGATACTGTCCCGTGAGGAGATCTTCACCGCTCTGCGCGGCATAGGTTATGACGGCCAGGACCGTTCCATCGATGTGCGCATCTCGCGCATCCGGCCCAAGATCGGCGACGACCCGGAGCACCCGCGACTGATCAAGACCATTCGCAGCAAGGGCTATCTGTTCGTTCCTGAAGCCGCCGCCGACTTGCCCTCGTGAACTCCATCTTCCTGCGGATCTATGGCGGCATGTGCGCCGCGCTGATCCTGGTGGCGCTGCTGGGGGTGCTGGCCCTGCACCTGCTCAACGAGGTGCGCAGCGAGCAGTACCGCGAACGACTGGCCCACGGCACCTTCTCGCTGATGGCGGATAACCTCAAGCCCATGAGCGAGATCGAGCGTCGCCGCGCCCTGGCCGTGTGGGAGCGGCTGTTGGGAATTCCCCTGAGCCTGAAGACCTTCAATCAGACCGACCTGGACAGCAGCCAGCGTGGCCGGGTGCTGCGCGGGCAGGCGCTGGTGGAGCAGATCGGGCCCTTTGCCGCCCGGGTCTATCGCCTGGTCAGCGAGAAGGAGCAGTTGCTGCTCAGTGCCGAAGTGCAACAGATCAGCGAGCAACTGGCCCGGGCAACCATCTATCTGCTGGCGGACGAGTTGGTACGGTATCCGGTGGCGGAGCAGCCTGAGCGTCTGGCGGCATTGAAAAAGGCCAAGGGGTTTGGTTTCGATATGCACCTGTCCACCCTGGATGCCGCCGATATGGATGAGGACCAGCGCCGACGGGTGGCCGAGGGCGATACGGTGATGGCCCTGGGCAAGGGCGGTGATTCGATCCGGGTATTTGCGGGGTTGGTGGGGACGCCCTGGGTACTGGAAATCGGCCCTCTGTATCAGATGAACCCTTATCCGCCGCAATGGCTGGTGCTGATTGCCGTGCTCGGCCTGAGCTTGATCGGCCTGATCGTCTATTTATTGGTACGCCAACTGGAGCGACGTCTCAGCGGCCTGGAATCGGCAGCCACGAAAATTGCCAAGGGCAGCCTGGAAACTCGCGTGCCGGCTCGTGGTGTGGATTCGGTGGGGCGCCTGGCGGCTGCATTCAACGGCATGGCCGAGCATTTGCAACGCTTGTTGGCGATCCAGCGCGAACTGGTGCGGGCGGTCTCTCATGAGTTGCGTACACCAGTGGCTCGGTTGCGTTTTGGTCTGGAGATGATTGCCTCGGCAAATACCGATCAGGCGCGACAGAAGTACCTGGATGGTATGGATCACGATATTCAGGACCTGGATCGTCTGGTGGACGAGATGCTCACCTATGCCCGCCTGGAACAGGGCTCGCCGGCCTTGAACTTCCAGCGTATCGACCTGGATGCCCTGATTAACCAAGTGATCAGCGAACTGGCACCCTTGCGGGCCAACCTCAAGGTCCAGCGTGGGCTGTGCCTGTCCGACGCCGAGTGCGACGGGGCCTGGGTCGAGGCCGAGCCGCGCTATCTGCACCGGGCGCTGCAGAATCTGGTGAGCAATGCCATGCGCCATGCGGAATCCCAGGTCACTGTCAGTTATCAGGTGGGCCAGTTGCGCTGTCGGGTGGATGTGGAGGATGACGGTCCCGGCGTGCCGGAAAGTGCCTGGGAAAAGATCTTCACGCCTTTTCTGCGCCTGGATGACAGTCGTACCCGGGCTTCCGGCGGTCATGGGCTGGGGCTGTCGATCGTGCGGCGAATCATCCACTGGCACGACGGTCGGGCCCTGATCAGCCAGAGCAAGAGCCTCGGGGGGGCCTGCTTCAGCCTCAGCTGGCCCCGACAGCAGGAGCCCCGCTGAGGATTGTCGGCGGGGCGGCCTTGATGGCGATCAGACTGAGCAACTGGTTGCCCTCGACCACGAACTGCCCCTGTAGCTCACTGCCGTGGTGCCATTCATCGCTCAGGTCCGTCAGTAGGCGCACTCGGACCTGGCCCTCTACAGACCACTCCAGTACTTCGGCGTGTTCGAAGTAGAAGTTTTTGTGCACCAATGGATACAGGGTCTTGTACAGGCTTTCCTTGATCGAGAAGGTCAGGGTCACCGCCAGGGCGTGCAACGCGGGGGGCAATAGGTCCCGACGTTGCAGTTCCGCCGGCGTGAGGATCTGCTCAGCCAGATTGGCCGCTCGCTCATTGCTCAGCAGCTTTTCCAGGTCTATTCCCAAGGCTCGCCAGTGCTGTTTGTCGGCGACGATGGCGGCGGCGCGGCCGGTGCCGTGGGTAATGGAGCCGCAGATATGGTCGGGCCAGATCGGCGCCCGGTCGGCACCGATCGGAGGAACCCAATCCACATTCTGCAGTTGCCACAGGGCGGCCCGGGCACACAGGCGTCCGGCCAGGAACTCGGCCTGGCGCTTGGCCACCGAGCGCTGGATGCTGGGCGGCGCTTCAATGCCGCTGCGCTGGAAATCATCCGCAGCCAATTGCCCGGGATCGAACCGAGTGCTCAGCCAAAGGGTATGGGGCAAGGCCTCCGGCAGGGGCCAGGAGGCATCCAGAGAGGTACAGCAAGCGGGGAGAGGGGGGAGTGCATTCATGGCCGCTAGTTTGCCGGGTTGAAGAGTTCGAGGGTAGCGGTGTGTGGTGCAGAGAGGGGACTCAGAAAGCTGGGCGAGAGCGTTGTGCAGGTTGAAATGCCTCAAGACAGCTAGATGGATCTGGTTCAGGCGAGGTTAAGAGTGTGTTCAGGGGGAGTTCAGGGCGGGCTGTTTACTCTAGCCCCGTACCCAAAAAGCCAATAGCGCAAAGGAAACTTCCTATGACTTCATTGAAAAAACTGATCCTGGCCTTTACCGTTCTCGGCGCCAGCGCCGCCGTCCAAGCCGCTGACAGTAACTTCGCCAGCCTGACCTACGGCCAGACCAGCGACAAGGTTAAAAAATCCAGCCAGCTCAACAGCAATCTCGGGCATCCGAACGCCGATGGTGTGATCGGCAAGGACAACACCTGGGGTGTGCGTTTCGGTCAACAGAATGACCAGGGCCGTTACTACGCCACTTACGATTACGTTTCCGGCTCTCACAATGGCATTAAACTGCGTCAGCAAAATCTGCTGGGCAGTTACGATATGTTCCTGCCGGTGACCAGCAGCACCAAGCTGTTTGGCGGTGCTACCGCCGGCTTGACCAAGCTGACCCAGGAATCCCCGGGCTTCAGCCGCGATAGCGACATCGGTTACGCGGTGGGAGTGCAGGCGGGTGTCCTGCAGCAGGTTTCACAAAACACGTCGGTGGAGCTCGGCTACCGTTACCTGCGCAGCAATGCCGGGACCGAGATGAGCGAGCGGGGCGGCAGCAAGCAAGGTTCCTTGAGCCTTACCAGCAGTGCCCAGACTTATCTGTCGGCCAACTACGCTTTCTGATAAGCGGCCTGGCCTGAACCGCGCCGGACTGTGCCTTGGGCACGGTCCGGCGCTGGCGCATTGATCGTCAGGGCGCAGGGGCGCCCTTGGAGATGTCGAATTTTGCCTGGGAGAGCGTTATGAAGTTGCTGGTCGTCGAAGATGAGGCGCTGTTGCGCCATCACCTGCAAACCCGCCTCACCGACAGTGGCCATGTGGTCGAGTCCGTGGCGAACGCCGAGGAGGCGTTGTACCAGACCGAGCAGTTCAATCACGACCTGGCGGTGATCGACCTGGGGTTGCCTGGCATGGGCGGACTGGATCTGATCCGTCAGTTACGTGCCCGTGGCAAGACGTTTCCGATCCTCATCCTCACCGCCCGCGGCAATTGGCAGGACAAGGTCGAAGGCCTGGCCGCCGGTGCCGACGACTATGTGGTCAAGCCGTTTCAGTTCGAAGAGCTGGATGCACGGCTCAATGCGTTGCTGCGGCGTTCCAGCGGTTTTACCCAGTCCACCATTATTGCCGGCCCTTTGCTGCTGGACCTGAATCGCAAGCAGGCGTCCATGGATGATCAACCCCTGGCGCTGACCGCCTACGAATACCGGATCCTCGAGTACCTGATGCGCCATCACCAGCAGGTGGTGGCCAAGGACCGGCTGATGGAGCAGTTGTACCCGGACGATGACGAGCGTGATCCGAACGTCATCGAGGTGCTGGTGGGGCGGTTGCGGCGCAAGCTGGAGGGGCCGTCGGGCTTCAAGCCGATTGATACGGTGCGCGGCCTGGGCTACCTGTTCAACGAGCGCTGCCGATGATTCGATCGCTGCGGCTGCGGCTGATGCTGGCGGCGACCACCCTGGCGGTGCTGTTCATGCTGGCGTTGCTGCCGGCCATGCAGGGGGCCTTCAGCCTGGCGCTGCAGGACTCCATCGAGCAGCGCCTGGCTTCCGACGTCACCACCCTGATTTCGGCGGCGCGGATTGAAAACAACCGCCTGCAGATGCCCGCACAACTGCCGGACGAGCGCTTCAATCTCGCCGACAGTCGCTTGCTGGGCTACATCTATGACCGAGAGGGGCACCTGGTCTGGCGCTCCCGGGCCACCCAGGAAGAGAACATCAATTACCGGCCGCGGTACGACGGGCGCGGTAACGAGTTCGCCAGAATCCGTGAAGCCAATGGCCAGGAGTTCTTCGTCTACGACGTCGAGATCAAGTTGTTGGGGGGCAAGAACGCGGCTTTCAGTATCGTTGCACTGCAACCGGTGCGTGAGTACCAGCAGACTCTGGAAGGGGTCAGGGAAAACCTCTATCTGGGCTTTGGTGCGGCGTTGCTGGTGCTGCTGGCATTGCTCTGGCTGGGGTTGACCTGGGGTTTGCAGGCCCTGCGACGCTTGAGCCAGGAATTGGACCAGATCGAGAGCGGTACCCGCCAAAGCCTCAGTGAGGAGCATCCGCGGGAGCTGTTGCGCCTGACCGGCTCCTTGAACCGCCTGCTGCAAAGCGAGCGCGAGCAGCGTAGCCGCTACCGGGACTCCCTGGATGACCTGGCCCACAGCCTGAAAACCCCGTTGACGGTGTTGCAAGGGGTCAGCGAGGACATGGCGCAACGGCCTCAGGATCGGGAGCAGGCCTGGGTCCTGCAGACGCAGATCGAGCGCATGAGCCAGCAGATCAGCTACCAGTTGCAGCGTGCCAGCCTGCGCAAGAGTGGCCTGGTGCGCCATCAGGTACGTCTGCGGCCGGTGCTGCAAAGCCTGTGCGACACCCTGGACAAGGTCTATCGCGACAAGCAGGTGCGCGTGTCCTTCGATTTGCCCGAGCGCTGCTATGTGCCGATCGAGCACGGGGCCTTGCTGGAGTTGCTTGGCAACCTGCTGGAGAACGCCTACCGCCTGTGCCTGAGCTCGGTACGCATCAGTGTGCGCGAGACTCTGGATGGTTCAGAGCTGTGTGTGGAGGACGACGGCCCTGGTGTGCCACCTGATCAGCGGGCCCGGATTCTCCAGCGTGGGGAACGTCTTGATCGCCAGCACCCAGGGCAGGGCATAGGCCTGGCGGTGGTCAAGGACATCATCGAGAGTTATGGCGCGCAGTTGACCCTGGGGGATTCAGCCTTGGGCGGTGCGGCCTTTAGGATTCACTTCCCGGCCCTGTAAAGGGCGCTTTGGCTACTGCTCCCGGGCGCGATAGGCGCCAGGGGTCAGGCCAGTCCATTTCTTGAATGCCCGATGAAAGGCCGAGGGTTCGGAAAAGCCCAATTGCTCGGCGATCTGTTGCAATGACAGGTCAGCCCGCCCCAGGTGGTAGATGGCGATGTCACGGCGCAGTTCATCCTTGAGTGCCTGAAAGCTCGAACCTTCTTCGCGCAAATGGCGACGCAATGTCTGCGGGCTGACGTGCAGGTGCTGGGCAACGCTTTCCAGGTCGGGCCAGCGCTCCTGGTCTCGGCTGAGCAGACGCCGCAACTGGCTGCTGAGGCTGTCGCCCTGGTCCGGGCGTGACAGCAGATCGGCGGGGGAGCGCTCGAGGAAGTGCTTGAGGGTACGTTCATCCTGTAGCAGCGGCATGCCCAGGTAGCGACTGTGGAACAACAGGCTGCTGTGCTCCTGGCTGAACAGCAGTGGGCAGGGGAACAGCAAATCGTATTCTGCGCCGTGTTCGGGTTTCGGGTAGCTGAAGCAGGCTTGTTCAAGGCGTATGCGCTGGCCGATCAGCCAACTGCCCAGGCGATGCCAGATCACCAGCAGGCTTTCGCTAAGAAAGTGCTCCGGGTCCCATAACTCAGAATCATCCAGGCTCAGGCGGGCCATTTCTCCTTCGTGCGTCAGACGAAGGCGCGGTGCTTGCGCAAACAGGCTGTAAAACAACAAGCCGCGATTGAGCGCTTTTTCCAAGGTGCGGCAGTGGATCAGCGCGTGGCACATCATGGCGAAGGTTCCGCGTTTGCTGGGGCCATGGCCGAAACCCAGGTACTCGTCGTCCAACGCAAGCCACAGTTGCTGCAGCAGACTGGTGAATTGTTCGGGGGCGATGCGTGCCTTGGGCTGGCTCAGCAGCTCTGGACTGATGCCCAGCTGCTGCAGAAGCGGCCCGTAATCGTAGCCGCGACGACGTGCACCGCCTAAGGCGGCACGGGCAAAGTGGCTGGCGATGGTGCGTTCGCGCATGAAGGCTGGTCCGTCCATTGAGTGGCGGATGTTAGCCAGCCCCCTATGAGGGAACAAGGCGGATATCCGCCAAACTGTAGGACGAGACTCGGTGAATGGGCGGAAATCCGCCAGCGGCGCCGGGTGCAGTGGAAGCCAAGATCGGCCTGTCCCCCTGATGTCTAAAGGCCTGTAGGGCTTTTTTACAAGGTGGCACGGGCTTTGCGATAGAGCCGGAAGATCTGCCAGCACGCAGTTCGACACAACAAATCCCTCCAGCGCAGGAGGGTTCGCACTTTAGGCACCGCATGCATCGACGGAAGCTGTATGCCGGGGCTCTTGAGGAACTTTGCAATGACGACTCGTCAGCCACTGTACAAATCCCTGTATTTCCAGGTGATCGTTGCCATCGCCATCGGCATCCTGCTCGGTCACTTCTATCCTCAGACCGGCGTGGCCCTCAAGCCCCTGGGTGATGGGTTCATCAAACTGATCAAGATGGTCATTGCGCCGATCATTTTCTGCACCGTGGTGAGTGGTATCGCCGGCATGCAGAACATGAAATCGGTGGGCAAGACTGGCGGCTACGCGCTGCTGTACTTCGAAATCGTCTCCACCATTGCCCTGCTGATCGGCCTGATCGTGGTCAATGTGGTGCAGCCGGGTGCTGGCATGCACATCGACGCCTCGACCCTGGATGCTTCAAAAGTCGCTGCCTATGTGACTGCGGGCAATGACCAGAGCATTGTCGGCTTTATCCTCAACGTGATCCCGTCGACCATCGTGGGTGCCTTCGCCAACGGCGACATCCTGCAAGTGCTGATGTTCTCGGTGATCTTCGGTTTCGCCCTGCATCGCCTGGGTGCCTACGGCAAGCCGGTGCTGGACTTCATCGACCGCTTCGCCCACGTGATGTTCAATATCATCAACATGATCATGAAGCTGGCGCCCCTGGGTGCGCTGGGTGCCATGGCCTTCACCATCGGTGCCTACGGCGTCGGCTCCCTGGTGCAACTGGGCCAGTTGATGATCTGCTTCTACATCACTTGCGTGGTATTCGTGCTGGTGATCCTGGGGGGCATCTGCCGCGCCCACGGCTTCAGCGTGATCAAGCTGATCCGCTACATCCGCGAAGAGCTGCTGATCGTGCTGGGTACCTCGTCCTCGGAATCGGCCCTGCCACGCATGCTGATCAAGATGGAGCGCCTGGGTGCCAAGAAGTCGGTGGTCGGCCTGGTGATTCCTACCGGTTACTCCTTCAACCTGGACGGCACCTCGATCTACCTGACCATGGCGGCGGTGTTCATTGCCCAGGCAACTGACACCCACATGGACATCACTCACCAGATCACCCTGCTGCTGGTGCTGCTGCTGTCCTCCAAAGGTGCTGCTGGTGTGACTGGCAGTGGCTTCATCGTTCTGGCCGCCACCCTGTCGGCTGTGGGTCACCTGCCGGTGGCCGGTCTGGCGCTGATTCTGGGTATCGACCGCTTCATGTCCGAAGCCCGTGCCCTGACCAACCTGGTGGGCAACGCCGTGGCTACCCTGGTCGTTGCCAAGTGGGTCAAGGAACTGGACGAAGACAAACTGCAGGTCGAGCTGGCGTCTGGTGGTCGTGCGATCATCGACACCCGTGAAACCGACGATCTGGGTGTGGCTGAAGGCCCGGCACCGAGCATCAAGTAAGTCTTGCTGAATATAAGAAACCCGCTACGGCGGGTTTTTTATTGCCTGGAAATTGAGCACAACGGTCAGTCCGGCTGACCGTTGTGGTAATTGTTGCGCTGCTCGCGGCTGCCTACTCTGAAGCAATCGATCAAGAGGAGAGGGCACATGCAAGGGCCGTTGGCGTCACTCAAGGTACTGGATTTCTCCACCCTGTTGCCGGGGCCGTTCGCCTCGCTGCTGCTGGCTGACATGGGGGCCGAGGTACTGCGCATCGAGTCGCCAACCCGTATGGACCTGCTGCGGGTGCTGCCGCCCCACGACCACGGTGTATCCGCCAGTCACGCCTATCTCAACCGCAACAAGCGCAGCCTGGCCCTGGACCTCAAGCGGCCCGAGGCGCTGGAGGTGATCCGGCAACTGCTGCAGGACCACGACATCGTTCTCGAACAGTTTCGCCCGGGCGTGATGGAGCGCCTGGGGTTGGGGTACGAGGCCTTGAAGGCGATCAACCCGCGGCTGATCTACGTCTCCATTACCGGTTATGGCCAGACCGGACCCTACAAGGACCGCGCCGGGCACGACATCAACTACCTGGCCCTGGCCGGGCTCGCCAGCCAGACCGGGCGTCGCGACCAGGGCCCGTTGCCTCTGGGCATCCAGGCGGCGGATATTGCCGGGGGCTCGCTGCACGGCGTGATCGGCCTGCTGGCGGCAGTGATCGCCCGGCAGCATAGCGGCCAGGGCCAGCACCTGGATATCAGCATGACCGATTGCGTGTTCAGCCTGAACGCCATGGCCGGAGCCGGTTACCTGGCTTGCGGGGTTGAGCCGGGAATGGAGCAGCAGGTGCTCAATGGTGGCAGCTTCTACGACTACTACCGCAGCCGGGATGGTCGTTGGCTATCGGTGGGCAGCCTGGAGCCGGTGTTCATGCAGCAGTTGTGTCAGGCCCTGGGGCGGCCGGAACTGGCGGTCCAGGGCTTGTCTCCCATGCCCGAGCAGCAAAGGGCCCTCAAGCAGGCCTTGCAGATCGAGTTCGAGAAACATGACTTTGCCGAGCTGTGCCAGTTGTTCGCCGGGCTCGACGCTTGTGTCGAACCAGTGCTCAGCCTGGCCGAGGCGGTGGAGCACCCCCAATTGCAGGCTCGGCAACTGCTGAGCCAGGTCCCCCGGGAAGACGGTAGCCTCCAGACCCAGATGGCATGTCCGCTGAAATTCTCCGACGGTTTGCCCGAACCGCGGCATATCGGCGCCAGGCTGGGCGCCCATTCCGATCAGGTGCTGGCGGAGCTTGGCTACAGCGCTGAACGTATCGAGGAACTGCGACGCAGCCAGGTCATTGCCTAGGCGTCGGCTTGCCGGCGAAGCGCGTTGATGCCATCACTCGACCCGGGTTTCGCCGCTGTACACCAGGGTGTGCCGACAGCGTCGGCACAGGTAGCGATGTCCCTGGGCCACCAGCTTGTGGCGTTGCGCCGAAAACGGAAAATCGCTTTCGGCGCAGGGGCAGCGGTAGATGTAGCGGGTCACGCTGCGGCGTTTGACTTCATAAGTGTGGCAACGATTGGGCGGCAGTTCATACACCCCGCGCATGATCAGTTGCCACTCCTCGCCGTGGGGCTGAATGCGTTCGCCAAACAACTGATGAGCGATCAGGTGCGCGACTTCGTGGGCCACGGTCTGCTTGAGAAAGTCTTCGCTGTTTTCCCGGTACAGCTGGGGATTGAAGCGCAGCAGGTTTTCGTGCAAGTGGGCAACGCCGGCTTTCTGGCCTCGTAATTTGAGGCTGACCGCCGGGCGTTTGAAAGGACGTTTGAAAAAGGATTCAGCGAGTAGGAAACAGTCTTCGACGCGGGTATTGAGTTGCTCGGGCATGCTTAACGGCTCTCCAGAGCGGCTGAGTATGCCGTAAAGAGCGGCTAATCCGAATCGCCCAGGCGCCGAATGGTCGCAGGAGCGCCCATTAAGAAGGCCGCCTTGCGGCGGCCTGTGTTGGCAGATGGAGGATTATTATTGGTGCGGCGTCAGCTGGTGTACACGGGGCCGACGCCCAGGCCCCAGACAATCACGGTGAAGGCCATGATCGCTACCAGCACCACCAGTCCTACCGCCAGGACCGAGCTGGAAAACAGGAATCCTTCGTCCGATGGGATGTTCATGAAGGTCGGTAGCCCGACGTAGAGCAGGTACACCGTGTAGCAGATCGCCGCCGTGCCGACGATCATCCCCAGCCACATATGCGGATACAGCGCCGCCAGGCCGCCGACGAACAGCGGTGTCGCGGTGTAGGTGGCAAAGGCGACGCAGCGCGCCAGGCTCGGGTTGGCGTCATAGGTCCGGGCCATCCAGTGGATGAAAGCACCCATCACCGCCACGCCGCCAAGCATGGCCAGGTACGACATGATGGTCATCCACAGGGCGCTTTCCATGGTCAGCATCACCGGCGCGCGGTTGCCAATGACCCAGCCGACCTGGGTGGTGCCGATAAAGGCTGAGATAGCGGGGATCGCCGCCAGAATCAGCGTGTGGGTCAGGTACATGTGGCTGATGCTTTCTTCTGCATCGCCACGGATTTCTCGCCATTCCTGATCGGGGTGGGTGAAGAGTCCTACGACATGATGAATCATGGTCAGTCACTCCTTTCATTGTTGCCATCGCCCCCCAACGGAGCGCTTACAGCCAAGTGGCACAGTCAGTATAGGTCTATATATGCATGCGACCTTATGTCGCAGTATAGGGAGGAGTTTTCGTCAGATGTGCGCACCTTTAGAGCAAATCGCGCTGTAAAACCCCAGGGTAATCGCTGTCCTGTCTGTCAGCGCGGCCCCGGGGGGCGCTACGTTTCGACGCTTTCAAGGGGACGGGGTTTTTGCGTAAAATATCCGGCTTTTCGTCACATACCTCGCGGATTCCAAGCGCCATGGGCACTCTTACGGTCAACCAGAACAAACTGCAGAAACGCCTTCGCCGACTGGCGGGCGAAGCGGTCGCCGATTTCAACATGATCGAAGAGGGCGACAAGGTCATGGTCTGCCTGTCCGGCGGCAAGGACAGCTACACCATGCTCGACGTGCTGTTGCACCTGCAGAAGGTGGCGCCGATCAAGTTCGAGATCGTCGCGGTGAACATGGACCAGAAGCAACCCGGTTTTCCCGAGCATGTACTGCCGGCCTACCTCAAGGAATTGGGGATCGAGTACCACATCGTCGAGAAGGACACTTACTCGGTGGTCAAGGAGCTGATCCCGGAAGGCAAGACCACCTGCTCGCTGTGCTCGCGCCTGCGTCGTGGCACCCTGTACACCTTCGCCGACGAGATCGGCGCCACCAAGATGGCCCTCGGTCACCATCGTGACGACATCGTCGAGACCTTCTTCCTCAACATGTTCTACAACGGTTCGCTCAAGGCCATGCCGCCCAAGCTGCTGGCCGATGACGGGCGCAATGTGGTGATCCGCCCGCTGGCCTACTGCAGCGAGAAGGACATTCAGGCCTACTCCGATCTCAAGCAATTCCCGATCATTCCCTGCAACCTCTGCGGTTCCCAGGAGAACCTGCAGCGTCAAGTGGTCAAGGAGATGCTCCAGGACTGGGAGCGCAAGAGCCCGGGGCGTACTGAGAGCATTTTCCGCGGCCTGCAGAACGTGATCCCTTCGCAACTGGCGGATCGCAATCTGTTCGACTTCACCAGCCTGCGCATTGACGACAGCGCCACGCCGCGTTTCGTCAACGTGGTCAATCTCTGATCCGCACTCGCTGAGTCTTTATCGTCATGCCGGTTGCTATCCGGCGTGGCGAGGGGGCTTCAGTCCCCGAGAGCCTGAGGAATGAAAGCAACACTGCCCTCGGCTTTTCTTTTCGCCAGCCGTTCACCGTTGGTCGGCAGTGTGCGCACCAGTTGATGATCCTTGCCCAGGTAGCCGAGCATCAACGGTTCATTCTCACGCTGTTGCACCAGGATCAGCGTGCGCTGGGGGTCCCAATGCTGGCCGCTGGTCCTGTCCAGCCAGGCCATGAAGTCTGCGCTGGTGCCAGAGCGCGGGAAGTCCTGGGTTTCGGCGACGTAGTAGAAGGGCGCTCCCTGATTCTGCAGGTACAGCGGCACTTTGTTATCCACCTCGACCATCACCATCCGCCATTGATGCCAGGGGGCAATCCGGCTTGCTTCGGCCCTGACCTGCGTGCCGAACTGGATGACACCGCCTCCGCCGTTGCTCCAGGGGTAGGCCACCCCCAGCACCAGCAGCAGAACCACCGCTGCGCTGGCAAAGCCTATGGCCCAGCCGCGTTCGCTGGGCTTGCCGCTGGCGCGTCGTTGGAGCAGGTGGCGGTTCAGCCACCAGGCCCCTAACAGCTGGGCGAACGGCACCAGAGGCAGGACGTAATAGCTGCGCCGACTGCCACTGGCAGTGAAGAACAGGAACAACAAACCCAGGGCCCAGACCAGCCAGCGCTCATTGGGTTGTAGCTGGCGCCAGTGACGCGCCGCTACCCAGAGGCCGAGTACCCAGCAGGGCGCCCAGGGCAAGGTGTAGGCCGGCAGGTAGATCAGGTAGGTATAGATCGGTCCGATATGGTCGAAAGGATCGAAGAAGCGTTGCACATTCTCCCGGAATACCAGGCTCAGCCCGCTTTCAGCGTAGGTCGGGGCGCCATACAGGTGTGAGAGCACGAACGGCACCATGTACAGCAGGGCAGCCATCAGCAACGCCAGGCACAGGCGCGGATTGAGGTGACGCTTCCAGCGTCCCTGGCTCAGCAGGTGTGGCAGCAGGATCAGCCCCGGCAGGACGAAACCGATCAGTCCCTTGAGCAGCGAAGTCGCCGCCAACAGCAGGAAGAACAGGCAATAGCGACTCAAGCGAGTGTCTTCTGGCCCTCGCCAGTACCACCACACTGCTGCCAAGACCCCGCACACGGTGAGAATGTCCGCGGTGGCCACCCGGGCCCAGAATGCAAAGTAGAAGGTGGTGGCCAGCATCCAGCCGGCGATCAGCCCGGTGCCCTTGTGAAACAGCTGCTCGCCAAGCAGGTATACCAGCCAGATGCTCAGCCACCCGGCGAGCACCGAGGACAGCCGCAGCGACCAGTGTCCCAGGCCCCCGGTCAGCCAGGCGCTGGCGGTGATCAACCAGTAGGACGGCAGGGGTTTGTCGTAATAGGGAGCGCCCTTGAGGTAGGGGTCGAAGTAGTCGCCACTCTGCAGCATCTGCAAGGCAATGTTGGCCCAGCGGGTTTCCGCCCCCCACAGCTCACGGGAGCCCAGGCCGAAGAGCAGGATCAGGGCGCTGACGCCCAGAAGCAGGATCAGATCCTTGCGTTCGCTATTGCAGATTTTCATGGGTGGGTTTGCGCAGGCCGGGTGGTGGAAGGAAAGGACCAGGAATGCCAGCGCCGATGGTGGTCGATGCTGACGCTCTCAGGCAGGCGTTTGGGCAGCTTGGTCAGGGTTGAGTGGCCGGCAGGATCAGGATCAGCATGTTGCCTTGCTCGTAGCGCTTGCCGCCCGGCGGCAGCAGGGCGACTTCTTCGTTCTCCAGTACGTCCTTGACCCGCATCACCACACCCACCGATCCCTGTTTGCGCGCGTCGCTGATCCATTGGCCAACGTCGGCCATGCTGACCTTGCGCTGGGTCGATTCAGGGTAGGCCAGGCCGTATTTCAGTTCGCCCTCGGTGTTGTACAGCGCCACGTCCGGGCGTTGCAGGCGCCAGGCCAGTGCTGAGGCCGCCCCCAGGTCGTTGCTCAGCAGGCTGCCGGTCTGCTGGAGTTGCGCAAGGTGTTCCTTGATGAACTGGTCCGGCATCTTGTTGTGCACGATCAAGCCGGGCATTCCCGCAGGCAGCAGCGCTACCAGCAGCCAGATGCCCAGGGCCGGTGCTGCCCAGTAGTTGAGCGGCCTGGAGGCCGGCAGCAGGTTGGCGATGATCCAGCCCATGAGCATGATGAACACCAGGGACAGGCTGAGCATTTCGTCGTGGTCGTACACCGGGCGGGTGATCTGGATCACCACCAGTGCCACTAATGCAGCGACGCCGATCAGTAGGTTGAGCAGACTGTTGAGGCGAACAGTTCGGGTCTTGCCTGCGCTGATCCACTGGATCAGTGCATGGCCCATGAGCACGGCCAAGGGCAGCAGGCAGGGCATGATGTAGGTCGGCAGCTTGCCGCGGCTCAGGCTGAAGAACGCCAGCGGCAGCAGCAACCACAACAGCAGGTAACCGGTGGCCGCCTGGTGCTTGTCCTTCCAGGCCTGAATCAGGGTCCCTGGCAGCAAGGCCGCCCAGGGCAGGCTCGAAACCACCAGCAGCGGCAGGTAGAACCACCAGGGGCGAGTGTGTTGCGCATTGTCGGCGGCAAAGCGGCGGATATGTTCATGCCAGAAGAAAAACCGCCAGAAATCGGGTTCATGGGCATGAATGCTCAAGACCCAGGGCAGGCTGATGGCAATCGCCACCAGCACGGCCACCAGGCCAAAGCGCAGCAACTCGCCGAAACGTCGTTGCCAGAGCATGTAGGGCAGGGCGATCAGTACCGGCAGCAGCCAGGCCAGGAAGCCCTTGGTCATGAAACCCATACCGCAGGCGGCGCCCAAGGTGCCCCAGGCCAGCAAGCGGCCGCCTGGTGTCTGGCTGTCCAGGGCGAACCAGAGCGCCACCAGACTGAGGTTGACCCATAAGGTGAATTGGGGATCGAGATTGGAGTACCCGGCTTGCCCGGCGATCAGACCGAAGCTCATGTAAAGCAGGGCGGCGGCAAAACTCTTGCGCGGGTCGTTCCAGATCCGGCGAGTGATCAGGTAAGCCAGCAGTACGCTCAGGCCGGTGCTCAGGGCCGAGGCAACACGCACGCCGAACAGGTTGTCACCGAACAGTGCCTGGCCGATGGCGATCATCCAGTAGCCGGCAATGGGTTTTTCGAAGTAACGGATGCCCATGAAGTGTGGGGACACCCAATCCCCGCGAAGCAGCATCTCCTGGCTGATCTGTGCATAGCGGGTTTCATCCGGAATCCACAGGCCGTGGCTGGTCAGCGGCAGCAGGTAGAACAGGGCGAAGGCCAGCAGCAAGGAGGCTAGTGCCCAGCGTTGGATGCCGCTGGTTGTACTCCCGCCCACGGTATAGCCGGAAGGCGTGATGCTTGTTCCATTAGCCTGCGGCGGTAAAGTGCGCTGCATTTGTGTCCTCTGAGTCATGTGTTGAAAACGGTGCTTCGCTACATTCATCAGGTATGAGTGATGAACTGTAAAATGTTGTCGAGTGCCCGGGGTTCTCAAGGTTTAAAAAATATACTTGGCTTCGCCTGTTTGATAGACCTTGTTGTAAGTGAGAGGGGCGCTCTCTTGGTTCAAGGGTTTATAAGCTCAATTAGTTGGCGAGTGAGTGTGTCTGCTTTTCGAGTGAAGTCTGTTGGGAAGTTGTTAAAAATAGTTGAAAGTTACTCGAAAGGGCCCTTAAGAGTTTGTCGCCAGCTTTCAGCATTGATAATGCCCAGTACTTCCATGGTTCCGTTTACGTTCAGGGTGACAAATAGCGAACTGGCGTAATGACTGGCCAGTGCATGTTCAAAGCCCAGCTGGCTTTCCAGGTCACTGATGCAATCGCTGTGGGTAACCAGGATCAGGTTGCGCTTGAACAACTTGTGCGTCTTGATCTGGTCTTCGAAGTGTTTGCCGCAGTTGCTCAGCCAGTCCTGGGTCTGCACCGGCCGCTTGAACATGAATTCCGAGGTTTGCCGGGTACGGGTTGCCGGGCTGCTGATGACGTCGGTGGAGGCCATGCCCAGAGTGCGGAATGCCTGGCCCACGTCGCTTGCTATGCGGCTTCCAGGCAGGGTGATGCCATCGGCAGGCCCCAGGCAGGGATTGGCGGAGCGGTCGCAGCGCTCGGCATGTCGCACCAGGGCAATCACCTCGCCGTCTTGCCAGTGGCGATAGAAGCCGGCTTGCTGCATCTGGTTGTCGACACCCAGGTCCAGTGGTGTGGCTGGCCACAGGACAAAGCCGCAGACGAGGATCGCCAGGGCTGCCCCACAGACGCCAGCCAGGATGCGCACGCTGCGGATTGTCTTGCCGCCAGTACCGGATTCAGCAGTATTGACCACGTCGTTTACCTGATTAGGTTTTTGCCAAGAGTTCTGAAAAGAACGGCATACGCTCACCGCTGCCCTCGCCGCAACTGGGGCCAATTTAGGTCGGGCCAAGTGGGCGGAGAGTGAAAGCAATGTGAAAAAAACGAATGAATGGCGACAGTTCTTTTAAACCTGACAGCCTGGGTTCAGGTTGTTGGCCTGATCAGTGCTTTGTTGTCAGGCCTTATTAATCTATTGGCCCGCAGAATGTGGCTGCAGTTAACTGTCTATCTATCGCTCTTATCGTTGCGGCAAGTGCGAAGTGAACTTTATCCGATAATAAACAGCGGAAGAAAAAAACCACGTTTAGTTCAGCTTATTGTCAGCTTGAGCTGGAGGAGGAGTTTGAGAACGGATGTTTCCCTGCCCGTTGTGCCGGGCAGAGAGCCATGTTGGTGACGGGGGATCAGTGATTGACGGTGTAGGCCAACATCGCCGACAGCTGGCACAGTGGTCGACCACTTTCTTGCTGCCACTGGTTGAATACTTCCTGAACCAGGGCCTGGTCACGCTTGCTGCTGGGCACCTTGTCGATGATGTTCTGGGCATTGAGTGCCGCCACGACGTCCCACGTGGGGATGAACGTGTCCTTGCCCACCATGCGCAGGAAACGTGGGGCGGAAAGCCCCCCCATCTGGTTGCCGTGCTTGGCCAGGTATTGCCAGAGCCCAGTGATGTCCTGGACCGGCCAGTCGGCAATGAAGGCGCCGAAACTGCCGTGCTGCTTTTCGACATCAAGGATCATCTGGGCATTGCGCGGCACACTCTTGAGCTTGCCCAGATGGCGAATGATCCGTGTGTCCTGCATCAGTCGCTCCAGATGCTCGGCGCCCATGAGCACCACTTTGTCTGGATCGAAGCCAAAGAACACTTGTTCGAACGCCGGCCATTTGGCGTCCACCAGGCTGTGTTTCAACCCGGCGCGAAAAACCCGCAACGCCAGGGTCGACAAGTAGCGATCAGCGCTCAATGAACGCAGGTAGTCGTTGTTCGCTGGCGTCGGCAACTGGGCTTCCAGGGCTGCGGCGGAACCGAAGCGATTAAGACAGTATTCGTTCAACCATTTGTAATCGTGCATGCCTGCTCCGGGTTGGTTCGGGAGTATGGGTCAAGAAGTCTGCTGACCAAGGTGGGGGCGCCGAAACGGCGATGCAAGGTTCCCGGGCGATGTCATGCCCGGGGGAACCAGAGGGTTGCGGGGCGTCAGGCCGGGTTGGCACCTTCGCCGGCGAGCCGGCGATTGAGCTGGAAGCGCCAGCGTACGTAGAGCAGTGCCGAGGTGAATACCGCCAGGCTGGCGAACATTTCCAGCAGGCCGAACAGTTGGCGATTCGGGTCGTAGGCCGCCAGAGCCCCCTTGATGAAGTACAGGTTGACCACAAAGCACATCCACGCGTGTCCGCGAGCACTGCCGCTGAGCATGCCCGGTGCCATCAACAGCAGGGGCACCAGTTCGATCAGCAGGATCACCCAGGGCCGGGCGCCGTGGAGGTCGGCTAGCAGCAGGTAGTAAACGCAGAGCAGGCCTATCAGGCCGAAAAAACAGATCAGGCTGAGGATTCGGGCTATCCGGACCCGAGGTTCCAGCCATTCCACCGCGGGCAGGATCTTCGGCTTTTTAGCCACGGCCGTTCTCCAATTGCTGAGCGGTTTTCGCCAGGCGCAGGCCCAAGGCCCGGCACAGGGCGATTTCATGTTCGTCCAGCGGGCTCTTGCCGTCCGCCCCGGCATGATGGCTTGCGCCATAAGGCGTACCACCGCCACGGGTTTCCAGCAACGCCGACTCACTGTAGGGCAGGCCGGTGATCAGCATGCCGTGATGCAACAGCGGCAGCATCATCGACAGCAGGGTGGCTTCCTGGCCGCCATGCAGGCTGGCGGTGGAGGTGAAAACGCCGGCGGGCTTGCCCACCAGGGCGCCGGTCAGCCAGAGGTTGCTGGTGCCGTCGAGAAAGTACTTCAGCGGGGCTGCCATGTTGCCGAAGCGAGTCGGGCTGCCCAGGGCCAGGCCCGAGCAGTGCTTCAGGTCGTCGAGGCTGGCGTACAGCGCGCCGCTTTCGGGAATGCTCGGTGCCACGGCTTCGCACTCGGTGGAAACTCCCGGCACGGTGCGCAGGCGCGCTTCCAGGCCGGCCTGTTCGACGCCTCGGGCGATCTGCCGGGCCATCTCGTTGGTCGAACCGTTGCGGCTGTAGTAGAGGATCAGGATGTACGGCGCGCTCACGGCAGGATCTCCAGCACATTTTCCGGTGGGCGCCCGATGATGGCCTTGTCGGCGGTTTCGAGAATCGGCCGCTCCATGAGTTTCGGGTGTTGGGCGATAGCAGCGATCAGTTGTTCTTCGCTGAGGTGGGTGTCCGCCAGGTTGAGCTCTTTGTACTCATCCTCGCCGGTGCGCAACAGTTGGCGCGCACTGAGGCCGAGCTTGCCCAGCAGGCGGTGCAACTGGGTGGCGTCCAGTGGGGTTTCCAGGTAGCGGACCACGGTCGGCGCCAGGCCGCGTTGTTCCAGGAGTTCCAGCGCACCGCGGGATTTCGAGCAGCGCGGGTTGTGATAAAGCGTCAGATCGGTCATGTGCGGGTCGCATCTTGCGTAAGGTGGCGGCTATTCTAACCGCGCGACGGACTCTCCTGAACCTTGGGAGTCGATAGGTCGCAGCGATTATCGGTCATCGATCATTTTTCAAGGCACCCTTCAACACAGGAAGCACGGCATGGCAAGGCAATTGGCAGCAGCATTGGCGATATTCACCACCCTATTGCTGGGCGGCTGCGGGAATGACTACGGGGTCGACCAATACGGCCAGAAAGTCGCCGCCGAGCGCCTCGACAAGCAATGGCTGGTGCTCAACTACTGGGCGGAGTGGTGCGGGCCTTGCCGCACAGAAGTGCCGGAATTGAATGCCCTGAACGAGCAGCTCAAAGGGCAGTCGGCCACCGTGCTGGGGGTCAATTTTGACAATGTGCAGGGCGAGGAGCTCAAGAGCGCCAGTGAGAAGCTGGGGATCAAGTTCACGGTGCTGGCGCAGAATCCCGAGCAACTCTTCGATTTGCCACGCAGCGAGGCGCTGCCGGTGACCTACATCATTGACGACAAGGGCAAGGTGCGTGAGCAACTGCTGGGCGAGCAGACCGCCGCGGGTGTACTGGCAAAATTGCAGGCCCTGCGCGGTCATTGATGGGTGACTGCCTGCAGCCGCTGATAGCGTCGGCGGCCGCAGGCGTTGGGGTCAACCTGCCCCCGGTTCGGATCAGCCTTCTTCCAGCCACCAGCGCAGCGGCTTGCCTTCGGCAGGCCAGAAGCGCACTTGCTCGATCGGCGAAACATCCCAGCGCTCCACGCTTTCCAGGGCCTGGAGGAAGCGCCGTTCCTGCTCCATCAAGACTGGAGCACAGAGTTTGCGGGTGCTGCCTACCTTGCCGAAACGGAGCTTTTCGCCGTCCAGAGTGTAAGGCGCGAACCAGTGGTTGCAGCCGCCATTGCCATAGGCGCGACCGTCTTCACCCAAGGTAATGGTCAGGTGGCTGTAATCGATCAGTGGCCGTTCGCCGATCCATTCCAGGACGTAACTGCGATCCTGCTGCAGCTTCAGCGGCTCGGCGGCGCAGCCCATCAGGCCGGCCCCCAGTGCCGCAGTCAGCGCCAGGCGTCTCATTGGCCGGCCTGCTGGCATTTCGGGCAGAGGTGGCGTTCACCCTCACTGGCCCAGCCCAGCTCGGCAATTCGTGCGCTGGCGGCAGGTTTCTGGGCCTTGGTGCCGAGCTTGGCGTCCACTGCGAACTCGAAGTTCAGCTCTGCTGTGCAGCTGTCGCAGTTGACTTGCCATTGATGAATCGCCAGTTCGCCGAATACCGGGCCACGGGCCACGGCGACCCATTGGCCGACCGGATTGATCAGGTGGCGGACGGTGTCGACTGTCAGGCGCATGGACAGGTCCTTGCTGCCCTTGAGTGTGACCAGCAGCACGTCGTCGGTACGGATCGAACCACCGTTGCCGGTGACTTGATAACGACCCGGTACCAGGGCGCGGCATTCGATCAGGGTGTGTTGCGGGTTCATCAGGTTGTAGCGGAAATCGTGTTCGACCATGGGTCCTCCAAATCTGCCGCGTATGCTAGCACGGGCCCCTGCGCCGCAGGTTGCGGGCAGGCGACCTTCGATCAGGCCGTGACCGGGATTTCAGCCACGGACCTGATTTTGCGGCTGGCCCGCAGCCCAGCTGGCGATGTTGTGCAACGTGGTGTCGGCGATGGCCGCCAGGGCCTCATGGGTCAGGAAGGCCTGGTGCGCGGTGACTATCACATTGGGGAAGGTCAGCAGTCGGGCCAGCACGTCATCCTGCAGGGGCAGGTCGGAACGGTCCTCGAAGAACAGCTGGGCTTCCTCTTCATAGACGTCCAGCCCCAGGTAACCCAGTTGGCCGCTCTTGAGCGCGTCGATCAGCGCTGGTGTATCCACCAGGCCGCCACGCCCGGTATTGATCAGCATGGCCCCGGGCTGCATGTGCGCCAGGCTGTCCTGGTTGATCAGGTAGCGACTGTCGTTGGTGAGTGGGCAGTGCAGGCTGATGATCTGCGCCTGGGCCAGTAGCTCCGGCAGGCTCAGGTAGCGGGCCCCCAGGGCCTCGACGGCAGGGTTGGGGAAGGGGTCGTAAGCCAGCAATTGGCAGCCGAAGCCGGCCATGATACGAGCGAAGGTGGCGCCGATCTGCCCGGTGCCGACAATGCCCACGGTCTTGCCCACCAGATCGAAGCCGGTCAGGCCGTGAAGGGTGAAGTCGCCTTCACGGGTGCGATTGTAGGCTCGATGCAGGCGTCGGTTCAGCGCCAGGATCAGGGCTACCGCATGTTCCGCCACGGCATGGGGCGAGTAGGCCGGGACCCGGACCACATCCAGGCCCAGGCGCTTGGCGGCGGGCAGGTCGACATGGTTGTAGCCGGCTGAACGCAGGGCGATCAGCCGGGTACCGCCGGCGGCCAGTTGCTCCAGCACCGGAGCGCTCAGGTCGTCGTTGATAAAGGCGCAGACCACTTCATGGCGCTTGGCCAGGGCCGCGGTGTCCAGGCTCAGGCGGGCGGCCTGGAATTGCAGTTCGATACCCGTGGGCAGGCGGGCGCCGAGAAAACTTTCACGGTCGTAGGTCTGGCTGCTGAAAAGAATCGTACGCATGCTTGCATCCTTGGTCGGTGCACCCAGCATGCAGGCCGGGCGCCGGGCAGGTCTTGTCCTGGATCAGGCGTTGATCCGCGCTTCGGCGGCGAGACGGCTGATGGCGTGGTCCAGCTCATCCAGAGCGGCAAAGGCTTTGACGTCTTCCTGCTTGAGCAGGGTTTCGCTGCGCTGGCAGGCGGCGCGCAACTGCGGCACTCCGCAATATCGGGTGGCTCCGTGCAGGCGGTGGACCCGTTCGATCAGGGCGCTGTGGTCGTTGGCTGCACGAGCGGCGTTGATCGCCTCGCGATCGGCCTCCAGTGAGGCCAGCAACATGGCCAGCATGTCCGCCGCCAGATCAGCCTTGCCGGCCGCCAGGCGCAGGCCTTCGTCCTGATCCAGCACTTGCAGCTCCAGGTTCAGTTCCGAGCGTTCATTGGCTCGCTCCGGGCCCTGATTGCGCAAGGCCAGCCCGGTCCATTTCAGTACCACCTGGGCCAGCTGCCGTTCACTGATGGGCTTGGTCAGGTAATCGTCCATGCCGCTTTGCAGCAGGGCGCGTTTTTCGTTGGCCATGGCATGGGCGGTCAGCGCCACGATGGGCAGTGGCGTGCCATGGCGCTCGCTTTCCCATTGGCGGATCGCCTCGGTACTTTGTCGGCCGTCCATGCCCGGCATTTGCACGTCCATCATCACCAGGTCGAAAGGTTCGTTCTGGATCGCGTTCAGGGCAGCGTAACCGTTGTCCACCGCCAGCACCTTGGCGCCCATGTCCTCCAGCAAGGTCTGGATCAGCAGCAGGTTGGCCGGGTTGTCGTCGACACACAGGACCCGTGGCGCACGGCTGGAGAGGCTTTCCTCCGGCTCGCTGCGGGCCCGGCGCGGGGTGACCAGGTCAGACAGGGCGCGACGCAGTTTGCGGGTGCAGGCCGGCTTGGCCTGCAACTGGCTGTGGGGGTTGGGGACCGACAGGTGGAACAGCGTCTGTTCGGTGGTCGGGCACAGCACCAGGACTTTGCAGCCCAGGTGTTCCAGGTCCCAGATGTGCTGGCTCAGGCGTTCGGGAGACATGTCGTTGGTGGTGATGCCGAGCACCGCCAGGTCAATGGCCTGGTCGCTTTGGTGTACGCCAGTAATGCCATTGGTCAGGGCGTCCAGGGTGTTGAACGGGGTCACTTCCAGGCCGCAGTCTTCCAGTTGATGCTGCAGGGCCTGACGGGCCAGTTCGTGATTCTCCAGCACCGCTACGCGTCGCCCCAGCAATGGCGGACCCGGCAGGTCCTCGGCGTCATCGCGGGTTTTCGGCAGGTTCAGGCTGATCCAGAATTCCGAGCCTTCGCCCGGGGTGCTGTCGACTCCGATTTCGCCACCCATCTGTTCGATCAGGCGCTTGGAGATCACCAGCCCCAGCCCGGTGCCGCCGGGTTGCCGCGACAGCGAGTTGTCGGCCTGGCTGAAGGCCTGGAACAGAGCGCGAACATCCTGGTTGGACAGGCCGATGCCGGTGTCTTGAATGCTGATGCGCAGTTGCACGCTGTCTTCGTGTTCTTCTTCCAGCATCGCCCGGGCGACGATGGTGCCTTCGCGGGTGAACTTGATGGCGTTGCTCACTAGATTGGTGAGGATCTGCTTGAGCCGCAGTGGATCGCCCACCAGGGACAAAGGCGTATCCCGATAGACCAGGCTCACCAGTTCCAGCTGCTTGGCGTGGGCTGCCGGGGCGAGGATGGTCAGGGTGTCCTGCAGCAAGTCCCGCAGGTTGAAGGGAATGCTGTCGAGCACCAGCTTGCCGCCTTCGATTTTCGAGAAGTCGAGGATCTCGTTGATGATCCCCAACAGGCTGTCGGCGGACTTTTCGATGGTGCCCAGGTAGTCCAGCTGGCGCGGCGTCAGCTCGCTTTTCTGCAGCAGGTGGGTGAAGCCGAGAATGCCATTGAGGGGTGTACGGATTTCATGGCTCATGTTGGCCAGGAATTCCGACTTGATGCGGCTGGCCTCCAGGGCCTCCTTGCGTGCCAGATCCAGCTCGATGTTCTGGATCTCGATGGTTTCCAGGTTCTGGCGCACGTCTTCGGTGGCCTGATCGATGCTGTGTTGCAATTCTTCCTGGGCATTTTGCAGGGTGCTGGCCATGCGATTGATGCCCGAGGCCAGTTCATCCAGTTCGTGGCTCCCCAAGGGCGGCAAGCGGGTTTCCAGGTTGCCGTCCTTGAGTTGCGCCACGGCCTGCTTGATCTGGGTCAGCGGGTTGTTGATGGTCCGCCCCATGCGCACTGCCAGCAGGGCTGCACCGGCCAGGCCGGCGGCAATCAACAGCAGACTGGCGAACAGGCTGCGGTAACCGCGCAACAGCATGCCGCTGTGGGACAGCTCCAGTTCCACCCAGCCCAGCAAACGGTCTGATTCATCGGGGATCAGATCACCGGCCAGATTGCGGTGGCGGCCGAAGACCGGCAGTTGGTAGCGGGTCGCGTCATTACCACTGCGTTGCATGATGTGGGTGCTGTTATCGCTGGGCGGTGGATTGAGCATGCTGGGGCCGGCGTGGGCCATGAGCGTGCGATCGGGGGCAAGGAATGACACCGCGCGTACGTCCTGCTGTTCCAGGGCTTGGGTGGCGATGCGTTCGAGCATTGGCGAGTTGCGGTTGCCCATCGCCGGCGCCACCAGGGAGGCCAGTTGTTCGGCGATCATTTCGCCGCGCTGCAGCAGTTGGGTCTGCAGGTCGGAGAGCTGCATCCAGGTGAAGTAGCCGCCCAGTACCAAAGCCATCAGGCTGGTGGGCAGTAAGGTCAGCAACAGTACGCGGCCTTTGATTCCCAGTTTCTTGAGCACGCAACTCTCCTGCTTCCACGCTGTTTTGAAAGGTCGACGGGCACGTCCGTGATGCGCCACCTGCGCAGTGTAACGATTTGCCAGGGGCTGATCTTGGCAAATTGCAGACCGTTAGCCGACAGCCGGAGGGCGGATAGGGGGCTACGACCAAGGCGCTGGTTGCCGCCATCCGGGCAATCTTGAATAATCGCCCAACTGAGAATGACTTGCAGAAGCTAATGACTCCCGTAGCTGTTGAGCCTCCCCGTATCCTGGCAATTGAAGACGACCCGGTGCTCGGTGCCTATGTGCATGAGCAGCTGGGGCGCTGCGGCTTTGCCGTGACCTGGTGCCAGAATGGCCAGGAAGGTCTGGGTATCGCGCGTCGGCAAGCCTTCGATGTGGTGTTGATGGACATCCTGTTACCGGGCATGGACGGCCTGGAGGTGCTGACCCACTTTCGCCAGAGTCACTCCACGCCGGTGCTGCTGATGTCGGCCCTGGGAGCAGAGGCCGATCGCATCAGTGGATTCCGCCTGGGCGCCGACGACTACTTGCCCAAGCCCTTCAGCATGGCCGAGCTGCGGGTACGCATCGAAGCCATCCTGCGGCGAGTGGCCTTGGACCGGCGGCCGACACCACCGAAACTCAGCAGCAGCGTGCAGAGCCTGCGTTTTGATGACGAGCTGTGTGACGTGTTCTTTGCCGAGCGCCCGGCCGGCCTTACCCGTAGCGAATACCGCCTGCTGGAAACCCTGCACCGCAACGTCGATGAGGTGCTGAGCAAGGCCTTCCTTTATCAGCATGTCCTGCAACGAGGGTATGCGGCCCACGATCGCAGTCTGGACATGCATGTCAGTCAGATACGTCGCAAGCTCAAGGCGCTGGGCTACAGCGAACGTGAAGTGCGTACGGTTTGGGGCAAGGGCTATGTGCTGAGTGCCTTCGATGAACTGGTCTGATCTGCCGGGCCGGCACTCGCTGTTCTGGAAGCTGGCATGCCTGCTGGTGGCGTTCTGTCTGTTGATGATCTGGTTGAGCTGGTCCTGGGGGCGCTATGTGGAGCAGAAGAACCTGTACCTCGCCGATGAAGCCCGGGCTACCTTGCGCAGTTACGCGCAGGAAGCGGAACAGGCCTGGAAGACCGGCCAGCATGCCGGCGTGGATGTCTGGATCCAGGAGATGGCCGGTCGTGAGAGCACCTGGGTCGGCGTCATCGGCAGTGATCTGCAAGCCCTGAGTAGCTACCCGCTGACAGCGGCCGAGGCTCAGCGCCTGACGTTCCTGCGGGGGGCGGATTGGCCGGTGAGCCGGCACAGCCGTGGGTTGCCCTGGCTGAAAATTCCGTTCCCCGATGATCCGTCTCTCGGCAGTCTGGTCATCGAGCTGCCGCAGCGTTTCATGCCCGGGCGATACCGGGTGTTCTGGCGCGTGATCACCAACGGCGTGATCCCCGGACTGTTCACGCTGCTGCTGTGCGTGGGCCTGTACCGCTTGTTGGTGGTGCCGCTCAATCAGTTGCGGGAGCAGGCCAATGCCTGGCGTGCGGAGCAGTTGAATGTGCGGCTGTGCACCGAGACCACTCAGCGCAAGGACGAGTTGGGGGAGTTGGGGCGAGCGTTCGATCAGATGTCCGAGCGGCTGCAAAGCACCGTGGCTGTGCAGCAGCAGTTGCTGCGGGACCTGTCCCACGAGTTACGCACTCCCTTGAGTCGTCTGCGGGTGGCTTGCGACAGCGAGCAGAGCCTGGGGGCATTGCGTGAGCGCTTGTCCCGGGAAGTCGACGCTATGCAGCGCCTGGTGGAGGACAGCCTGCAACTGGCCTGGCTGGACACCGAGCGGGCACCGCTGCCAGAGGAGCAGATTCAGGTCCAGGCCTTGTGGGAAATGCTCAGCGAGAACGCCTGCTTCGAGAGCGGCTGGTCCCCAGCGCAGTTGCGCTGTGATCTGCCGGCGGATTGCTGGGTGCGCGGGCATCTCAATACCCTGGCCCAGGCTCTGGAAAACATCCTGCGCAATGCCATCCGGCATTCGCCACCCGGGGCTCTGGTCATCCTCGATGGTCGACGTGACGCTGAATATTGGCATCTGTGGCTGGACGATCAAGGGCCGGGGGTAGCGGAAGAGGCGTTGGAACGGATGTTCGATCCGTTCATCCGTCTGGACGGTTCACGGCCGGGAGATGGAGGTTTCGGCCTCGGCCTGAGCATTGCGCGCAATGCGGTGGAGCGCCAGGGAGGTCGTTTGTGGGCGCAGAACACGGCCCATGGCTTGCGTGTTCACATGCGCTTGCTGGCGGCTTGAGACGGCCCTGTGCCGCCTTATATCAATAAGCCATAAGCCCCGCACTTTGCGTGATATGGCGCTTGGGCGTTTGCCGGTATGATAGGCGCCCCCGCAGTCTGGATTGCGAATACGCCATGACCTTGCAGTACCCAACCATCGCCGATTGCGTCGGCAACACCCCGCTGGTTCGTTTGCAGCGCCTGCCTGGCGCCACCAGCAATACCCTGCTGCTCAAGCTCGAGGGCAATAACCCGGCGGGTTCGGTCAAGGACCGCCCGGCACTGTCGATGATCACCCGCGCCGAGTTGCGTGGGCAGATCCAGGCCGGGGATACCCTGATCGAAGCGACGTCGGGCAACACCGGGATCGCCCTGGCCATGGCTGCCGCGATCAAGGGTTACAAGATGATCCTGATCATGCCCGACAACTCCAGCGCCGAGCGTAAGGCGGCAATGACCGCCTATGGTGCCGAGCTGATCCTGGTGAGCCAGGAAGAGGGCATGGAAGGCGCCCGTGACCTGGCCGAGCGGATGCAGGCCGAAGGCCGTGGCAAGGTGCTCGATCAGTTCGCCAACGGCGACAACCCGGAGGCCCACTACACTGGCACCGGTCCCGAAATCTGGCGCCAGACCCAGGGCAGCATCACCCACTTCATCAGCTCGATGGGCACCACCGGCACCATCATGGGCACTTCGCGCTATCTCAAAGAACAGAATCCCCAGGTGCAGATCGTGGGGCTGCAGCCGATGGAAGGTTCGGCGATTCCCGGCATTCGCCGCTGGCCCGAGGAGTACCTGCCGAAGATCTATCAGGCCAGCCGGGTCGATCGCATCGTCGATATGGCCCAGAGCGAAGCTGAAGACGTGACCCGGCGCCTGGCTCGGGAAGAGGGCATCTTCTGCGGCGTGTCTTCCGGTGGTGCGGTGGCGGCGATGCTGCGCCTGTCCCGGGAAGTGGAAAACGCGGTCATGGTCGCGATCATCTGTGACCGTGGCGATCGTTACCTGTCGACCGGCATTTTCGATGCGCCCAACTGATGGCTAAGCACGAGAGAGGCCTGCGCTTCCAGCCTGCGGGCGGTAGCCGGGCCCCACAGATTCCGGTGGGCAAGAAGCAGCGGTTGACTATCCAGCGTCTGGCCAATGACGGCCGTGGCATTGCCTTTGTCGAAGGGCGTACCTGGTTCGTCAGCGGTGCCCTGGCCGGTGAAGAAGTCGAAGCTCGGGTGTTGGGCAGCCATGGCAAAGTGGTGGAGGCCCGTGCCGAGCGCATCTTCAACGCCAGTGATCTGCGTCGCCCGGCGGCCTGCGCCCACGCCGGGCGTTGCGGCGGTTGCAGTGTCCAGCACCTGCCCCATGCCGAACAGCTTGCCCTGAAACAGCGCATGCTCGCCGAGCAGTTGTCCAAGGTCGCGGGTGTCGAGCCCGAGGCCTGGGCCGCTCCCTTGAGCGGTCCCGAGTTCGGCTATCGGCGTCGCGCCCGGGTGGCGGTGCGCTGGGACGCCAAGGGCAAGCAACTTGAGGTGGGTTTCCGTGCTGCCGGTAGCCAGGACATTGTCGCCATCGACGATTGCCCGGTGCTGGTACAGGCTTTGCAACCTGTCATGAACCGTTTGCCCGCTATGCTGCGGCGCTTGAGCAAGCCTCAGGCACTGGGGCATGTGGAGTTGTTCAGTGGTTCGGCGCTAGCGGTGCTGTTGCGCCATATGGCGCCGTTGTCCGAGAGCGACCTGGCGATCCTCAAGGACTTCTGCGATTTCCATCAGGCGCAATTGTGGCTGCACGGTGAAGGCGAGCCGCACCCCTTTGATCCATCGCAGTCACTGGGTTATCGCCTGGAGACCTGGGATCTGCACCTGGCGTATCGGCCGGGTGACTTCGTCCAGGTCAATGCGGGGGTCAATGAAGCGATGGTGGCCCAGGCTCTGGAGTGGCTCGCGCCGCAAGCTCAGGAGCGGGTGCTGGATCTGTTCTGTGGCCTGGGCAACTTCGCCTTGCCGCTGGCTCGGCAGGTGCGGGAAGTGGTGGCAGTGGAAGGCGTGGCGACCATGGTGGCGCGGGCCGCTGAAAATGCTGCCAGCAACAATTTGCATAACACGCGCTTTTTTCAAGCCGATTTATCCCAACCTCTGAGTGCTGCCGAGTGGGCTGATGAAGGCTTTTCTGCGGTACTCTTGGACCCACCCCGCGACGGTGCTTTCGAGGTGGTCCGCCACTTGGCGAGCCTGGGTGCCAAGCGGTTGGTGTACGTGTCATGCAATCCGGCAACTTTGGCTCGTGACACGGTCGAACTGATAAAGCAGGGCTATAGGTTAAAACGTGCCGGGATCCTCGATATGTTTCCTCAGACGGCGCATGTCGAGGCCATGGCGTTATTCGAAGCGAGCTAGGATGGCTTGTCTAATCCGACTGATCTTTCTGGTGTGGTTCGCTGGCCCTGCGAGCTGTGCCCGAGCGTTGAAGATCAGCGATTTGACGCATTGAATGTGCGTCGTAGGGAAGGTAAAGCAAGATGGTTCAGGTGAGAGCGCACCAGCCGATCAACACCGACGGCAGTATCAATCTCGAGGCATGGCTTGATCATACGGTCAGCGTCGACATGGTACTGGACCGTGAAGCCTTGAAAGAGGCCTGCGAGTTCGCTCGTGAGGCCGAGCTACAACACATTGCCGCCAAAGGCCTGAGCTCCGAGGACGTGTCGAGTTTCAGCACGGGCCTGGAGATTGCCGAGATCCTTGCTGATCTCAAGCTGGACCAGGATTCCCTGGTCGCCGCGGTACTGTACCGCGGCGTCCGCGAGGGCCAGATCCAGTTGCCAGCGGTCAGCCAGCGTTTTGGTCCGGTGGTGGCCAAGCTGATCGATGGTGTGCTGCGCATGGCTGCCATCACCGCCAGTCTCAGTCCTCGCCAGTCCCTGGTACTCGGCACTCAGGCCCAGGTTGAGAACCTGCGCAAGATGCTGGTGGCCATGGTCGATGACGTGCGGGTGGCGCTGATCAAGCTGGCGGAGCGGACCTGTGCCATTCGTGCGGTGAAAAGCGCCGACGAAGAGAAGCGCAATCGAGTGGCCCGGGAAGTCTTCGACATCTACGCGCCCCTGGCTCATCGCCTGGGGATCGGCCATATCAAGTGGGAGCTGGAGGACCTGTCCTTCCGGTACCTGGAGCCCGAGCAATACAAGCAGATCGCCAAGCTCCTGCATGAGCGGCGCCTGGATCGCGAGCGCTTCATCAGCGACGTGATGAACCAGCTGCAGAACGAACTGAAGGCCACTGGGGTCAACGCCGACATCAGCGGGCGGGCCAAACACATCTACTCCATCTGGCGCAAAATGCAGCGCAAGGGTCTGGAGTTCAGCCAGATCTACGATGTGCGCGCCGTGCGGGTGCTGGTGCCGGAAATGCGCGACTGCTACACCGCACTGGGCATCGTGCATACCTTGTGGCGGCATATCCCCAAGGAATTCGACGACTACATCGCCAACCCCAAGGAAAACGGCTATCGCTCGCTACACACCGCGGTGATCGGCCCTGAGGGCAAGGTGCTGGAAGTGCAGATCCGCACCCACGCGATGCACGAGGAAGCGGAGCTGGGGGTGTGCGCCCACTGGAAGTACAAGGGTACCGACGTCAAGTCCGGCTCCAACCATTACGAAGAGAAGATCTCCTGGCTGCGTCAGGTGCTGGAATGGCACGAGGAGCTGGGGGACATCGGTGGCCTGGCCGAACAGCTGCGGGTGGATATCGAGCCGGATCGGGTGTACATCTTCACCCCCGACGGCCACGCCATCGACCTGCCCAAGGGCGCCACGCCGCTGGACTTCGCTTATCGGGTGCACACCGAGATCGGCCACAACTGCCGTGGCGCCAAGATCAACGGGCGCATCGTGCCGCTCAACTACAGCCTGCAGACTGGCGAGCAGGTGGAGATCATCACCAGCAAGCACGGCACCCCGAGTCGCGATTGGCTGAACCCGAACCTGGGTTACGTCACCACTTCCCGGGCGCGGGCGAAGATCGTCCACTGGTTCAAGCTGCAGGCTCGCGATCAGAACGTCGCCGCCGGCAAGACCCTGCTGGAACGCGAGCTGAATCGTCTCGACCTGCCTCAGGTGGACTTCGACAAGTTGGCCGACAAGGCCAACATGAAGACTGCCGAGGACATGTTCGCGGCTCTGGGTGCGGGCGATTTGCGCCTGGCGCAACTGGTCAACCTGGCCCAGCAACTGGTGGAGCCCGAGCGCGGCAATGAACAGCTGGAACTGATCCCGCGCAAGGCCGCCGGCTACAAGCCGGGCAAGCGTGGCGACATCCAGATCCAGGGCGTGGGCAACCTGATGACCCAGATGGCGGGTTGCTGCCAGCCGCTGCCGGGGGATGCGATCGTCGGTTACATCACCCAGGGTCGTGGCGTGAGCATTCACCGCCAGGACTGTGCCTCGGTGCTGCAACTGGCCGGTCGCGAGCCGGAGCGGATCATCCAGGTCAGCTGGGGGCCGGTGCCGGTGCTCACCTATCCGGTGGACATCATCATTCGCGCCTACGACCGTTCCGGCCTGCTGCGTGACGTGTCCCAGGTGCTGCTCAACGAGCGGATCAACGTACTGGCAGTCAATACGCGCTCGAACAAGGAGGACAACACGGCGTTGATGTCCTTGACCATCGAAATTCCGGGCCTGGATGCATTGGGACGTTTGCTGGGGCGCATCTCCCAGCTGCCGAACATTATCGAGACCCGGCGCAATCGAACCCCGTGATGCCCGCATGAAATGGATGAACTGATGTACAGCCTTGAAGACCTGCTCCACCTGATGGCGCGCCTGCGGGACCCGCAATACGGTTGCCCGTGGGACATCAAGCAGAACTACGCCAGCATCGTTCCCCATACCTTGGAGGAGGCCTATGAGGTCGCCGACGCCATCGAGCGCGGCGACTTCGACCACTTGCAGGGTGAGCTGGGCGATCTGCTGTTCCAGGTGGTGTATTACAGCCAGCTGGCCCGGGAGGAGGGGCGCTTCGAATTCGATGGGGTGGTGGACAGCATCACCCGCAAGCTGATTCGCCGGCATCCCCATGTATTCCCTACTGGCGACTTGTACGCGCCGCTGGATATCCCGCGGCTCGATGAGGAGCAGGTCAAGGAACGCTGGGAGCAGATCAAGGCCGAGGAGCGGGCAGAGAAGTCCGACGCTCCGCAGCAGTTGTCCCTGCTCGATGATGTGCCGGTGGCCCTGCCGGCCCTGTCCCGCGCGGCCAAGTTGCAAAAGCGCGCGGCGCAGGTCGGCTTCGACTGGCCGGACGCCCTGCCCGTGGTGGACAAGGTTCGTGAAGAACTGGACGAGGTGCTGGAGGCCATGGCCGACAACGACCCGGCGGCCATCACCGATGAAATCGGTGACTTGCTGTTTGTCGTGGTCAACCTGGCCAGGCACCTGAAGGTCGACCCGGAAACCGCCTTGCGCGGTGCCAATGCCAAGTTCGATCGGCGCTTCCGATTTATCGAGCAGGCATTGCGCGACACCGGTCGTCCCGTGGAAGATTGCACCCTCGAAGACTTGGATGCCCTGTGGGGTGAAGCCAAGCGTCAGGAAAAGAATTTGCCCAGCTGTGGCTGAGGCCGTTGCCTAAGTGAGTAAGCACCATGAGCCTTTCCCTTCGCGACCAGTTGCTCAAAGCAGGGCTGGTCAACCAAAAGCAGGCCAAGCAGGTCAGCAAAGACAAGCAGAAGCAGCAGCGCCTGGCCCATAAAGGCCAGATCGAACTCGATGACTCCCAGCAGCGCGCAGCCCAGGAAGCCATGGCCGAGAAGGTCAAGCGTGACCAGGAGCTCAATCGTCAGCAGCAGGAGAAGGCCGAGCAGAAGGCCCGTGCAGCGCAGATCAAGCAGCTGATCGAAGTCTCGCGTCTGCCCAAGCTGAACACCGAGGATTACTACAACTTCGTCGACGACAAGAAGGTCAAGCGTCTGTCGGTGAACACCCTGATGCGCAACAAGCTCAGCAGTGGCTCCCTGGCCATCGTTCATCACGGTGGTGGTTACGAGGTGATTCCGCGGGAGGCGGCGCTTAAGATTCAGGAGCGCGATCCGCGGCGTATCGTACAGCTCAATACTCCCACCGAGGCGCCGGATGAGGATGATCCATACGCGGCCTATCAGATCCCTGATGATCTGATGTGGTAAGCATCTTGTAACGACCAACCCCGCTCATGGCGGGGTTGGTCGTTTATGGGGGGGGCGGGTGGGAATCCGCGTGGAGATTCCGGCGCTCCTGCGCTGACGTTGAGTCAGGAACTCTGAGGCGCGCGGTTCTGCTCGAGTTTTTCCAGTTCAGCCTTGTAGCTGTGGGCGTCGCTCTCGGAATGGAACATGCCCACCAGCATGTCTTGTTGATGTACATCCCAGATCCGTACACCCGCGGCTACGCCTTCATGGGACATATGTGAATCGTCGCGTTCAGTTACTTTTACAGTCATCTGCTAGCTCCAATCTCGGTTGATCTGCAGCAAGGCGTGTGCAGGGCTCTTTTATATATTTTGTTAGCTTGCTAAGTAAATTGTCTGGATCTGCAACAGACCTTTGCAGGATCGGCGACAATCCCGCAGCCCGCGAAAACCGTGACATTTCGCCGCAGTCGGCGAAGTTTCATGACAAAAGTTTCATCTTGGAGGGCTTGCCCCTGCGTCTGGCAGGCGGACATGGAGTGACATTTCACGCAAAAAAAAGCCCCGCTTTCGCGAGGCTTTGATCGTGCTGCGGCTTAACTGCCTTTGACTGTCTTGCCGTTGACGGTGCCGTTGAGGAGCATGATGTTGTACTCCTTGCCGTCGGTTTCCACCTGTTGCAGGCGTACCAGCAGGTAATCCCAGTCTTTGGCGAACCACATCACGGTGATGCGTTTGCTCTGTGTCGGGTCGCGCACGCGCTCGACCTTGATCGCATCGATCTGGCCGGCCTTGGTGTCGACCTTCTCCGAGCCCAGGACGCGGAAGTCATAGGTGTCGACTTCACCGCCATCGACCACTTGATAGCTCATGGTCTTCTTGCCGGCGGCTACGTCATGCTGCAGGGCCAGCTGGTAGGTGGATTTGTCCACCATGCCGGTATTCAGAGGCAGCTTGACCGCATCGCCGCGGTCGGTGCCGGTGACCATCTTCGCGCTCCAGTCGAAGTCCAGGTCGGCTTTCTTGGCCTTGCCCAGACCACCGCGTTCGAAGTGATAGGACTGGGGCACCAGGGTGTCCTTGTCCAGGGTCAGGGTGCTTTCTTCACTCAGGCTGGCGATCATCATCGATGCCTTGAAGCTGAGTTTCCACGTGCCGTTGGCGGTTTTTTCCAGGCTGCGTTCAGCTGTGCCGCTCATGGGCAACTGCTTCCAGTCGGCGGTATAGCTGGCGGAGAACGGTTGAAGGTCTGCCGCCTGCACAACCGGCAGGGCGAACAGAGCACAAGCGAAGAGCAGGGCGCGACGCATAAAATCTCCTAGGTTCGAATCAAATAGCCGCTGGCGGCCAGTAATTGACCATCCAGTAAAGCACCCTGATCGCCGAGCGTCAGCCGACCTTCGGCAAACCAGCGTACGGCCATGGGGTAAATCCGGTGTTCCTGGACGTGCACTCGCTGCGCCAGGCTTTGCGGCGAGTCGTGCAACTCTACCGGGATCACAGCCTGTACGACCAGAGGCCCGCCATCGAGTTCCTCGGTGACGAAGTGCGCACTGCAACCGTGCTCGGTATCTCCGGCCTCCAGCGCCCGCTGATGAGTGTGTAACCCTTTATATTTGGGTAGCAGCGAGGGGTGGATATTCAACAGGCGGCCCTGGTAGTGGCGGACGAATCCAGCGCTGAGAATGCGCATGAACCCGGCCAGTACCACCAGTTTTGGTTGGAAGGTATCGATCAGCTCGATCAACCCCTGGTCGAAGGCCTCGCGGCCTTCGAAGGTGGTGTGATCAAGGAAGCGGGTAGCGATACCCGCTTCCTTGGCGCGCTGCAGGCCATAGGCGTCAGCGCGGTTGGAGATCACGGCAGCGATGCGAAACGGACTGTCGTCGGTCCGCGCGTTGTCGATCAGGGCTTGCAGGTTACTGCCGGTGCCGGACAGCAGCACCACAACATCACAGGTCGGCGACATCCGCTCTTGCATCAGTGGGCCTTGAGGTTCTTCAGCTCAACCTGGGCCGCGCCTTCGGCTGCGGTGGCGATTTGGCCAATGACCCAAGGCTGCTCGCCAGCTTCACGCAGAACGTTCAGGGCGTTTTCGACCTGGTCCTGGGCGACGCAGATGACCATGCCCACGCCACAGTTCAGTACGCGGTGCATTTCGTGTTCGTCGACGTTGCCTTGCTCTTGCAGCCAGTCGAAGACCGCCGGACGTTTCCAGCTCGCCACATCGACCACCGCCTGGGCGCCTTTTGGCAGTACGCGCGGGATGTTGTCCAGCAGGCCGCCGCCGGTAATGTGGGCCATGGCCTTGACCGCGCCGGTGTCCTTGATCAGCTTGAGCAGCGGCTTCACGTAGATGCGGGTCGGGGCCATCAGCAGGTCGGTCAGTGGCTTGCCGTCCAGCTGGATGCTTTCGATGTCGGCACCGGATACTTCGATGATCTTGCGGATCAGCGAATAGCCGTTGGAGTGCGGGCCGGAAGAAGGCAGGGCCAGCAGGGCGTCACCGGCGGCGACTTTCGAGCCGTCGATGATTTCGGCTTTTTCCACCACGCCGACGCAGAAACCGGCCAGGTCGTAGTCTTCGCCCTCGTACATGCCTGGCATTTCAGCGGTTTCGCCGCCTACCAGGGAGCAGCCGGACAGTTCGCAGCCGGCGCCGATGCCGGTCACTACCTGGGCTGCGGTGTCGACGTTGAGCTTGCCGGTGGCGTAGTAGTCGAGGAAGAACAGCGGTTCGGCGCCGCAGACCACCAGATCGTTGACACACATGGCCACCAGGTCGATGCCGATGCTGTCGTGCTTGTTCAGGTTCAGGGCCAGGCGCAGCTTGGTGCCGACGCCGTCAGTACCGGAAACCAGTACAGGCTGCTTGTAGCCGGCCGGGATTTCGCAGAGGGCGCCGAAACCGCCCAGGCCGCCCATGACTTCCGGGCGCGCAGTGCGCTTGGCGACGCTCTTGATGCGTTCGACCAATGCTTCACCGGCGTCGATGTCTACACCGGCGTCTTTGTAGCTCAGGGAGGGTTGCTTGCTCATGATCCAGGCCTTTAGGGGGGATTCAGGGGGTATCGACCGAACCAGAGAGCCTGCTGAAACACTGCAAAAGGGTTTCAGGGTGCCCAGCTGATGCCGGTCTGCGAAGGCGCGCGATTTTATCAGGCTTGAGGGGCAGCGGCCATCCTCGGGCCGACGGGTAGAGGCATATCCGGTTAAAAAAAACTGCGATTGGCCGTGTTGGTGCCCCTGCCCATGCCTGTATAAGGTATAGCGCTCAAGTGGCTATCGTTATGACAGTGCGAAAACAATCGGGCGACGGGTGAATGTTTTGCCGGGGCTTGTGGTCACAGCCTTGCTCGCAGCGGTTCATGGGTACTGTTTCAATCGTTTTTTGTCGTCGGGAATCTTCCATGCGTCTGGGTAAATTTCTATTTGTGGGCTGTTTGTCATTGGTCAGCCTGGCGAGTCATGCCGAAACCCTCAATGGCTTGTATCAGGTGCGTGAGCCGGTGAGCAGCCAGTCGCCCGAAGAGCGCAACCAGGCCACCCAGCGAGCACTGGAAACCCTGGTGCTGCGTCTCACTGGTGACGCCAAGGCTGCGCAGGGGCCCGGTCTGGCAGCGATCCGCAAGGATCCGCAGCAGATCATCAGCCAGTACGGTTATGACGCCGGGCCTCCGGAAAGCTTGCAGGTGGACTTTGATCCGGTCAGTACCGATCGCGCCCTGCGTCAGGCGGGGCTGCCGTTGTGGGGAAGCAACCGGCCGTCGATCCTCGGTTGGTGGCTGAGTGACTCAACCGAAGGCTCGAGCCTGGTCGGGGATGGCCAGGCCAGTGCCGCGCCCCTGCGGCGAGCCGCTCAGCATCGTGGCTTGCCTTTGCGTTTGCCTCTTGGCGACCTGGATGAGCAGATCGTCGCGACGGCGCCGAATCTCGAAGGCGCCGATCCAGCTCCGCTGCGTGAAGCTTCTGAGCGCTATGGCGCAGATGCGCTGTTGGCGGTACATGCTCGTGAAGAGGGTGGCCAATGGCAGGCCAAGTGGCGGTTGTGGCTTGGCGATCAGAAAGAGCAGGGCACTGTTCAGGGGGCTGATACCGCCGCCCTGGCAGATGGCGTATTGCTTGCGGTGAGTCAGCGTCTGGCGCCGCGTTTCGTTACCCGTCCCGGTGTTTCCAGCGAGCAGTTGCTGGAAGTGCAGGGCATGACCCTGGAGCACTATGCCGCCTTGGGGCACCTTTTGGAGCCTTTCGGTGCGCAGTTGCAGAGTATCGACGGTGACCGGGTCGTCTATCGGGTCAATGGCAGCGCGGAGCAACTGCGGGCGCAGTTGTCCCTGGCCAAGCTGCAAGAGATCCCGGCTGATGAGGTGCCGGCTCCCCAGGTGTCTGTGCAAGGCGGGCAAGGCACCGCGCCGGTCGCAGCGCCTGCGACACCGGCACAGTTGCGTTTTCGTTGGTAGCAGGTTGATTTCCTTCTATATAGAAGCAGGAGTGGTTTATGGCTGATACGCGTCGTTGGGTCTGGTTGGGTGGAGTGCTTCTGGTTTGTGGGTTGGTTTACCTGCTGCACCCGATCCTGAGTCCGTTCCTGGTGGCGCTGTTGCTGGCCTATCTGTTCGACCCCTTGGTGGATCGCCTGGAAAAATGGGGGCTGTCCCGTACCTGGGGTGTGGTGGCTGTGTTTGCGCTGTTCACCCTGATCGTGATGACGCTGCTGCTGGTATTGGTGCCGATGCTGGCCAAGCAGTTGCTGCGATTGTATGAATTGGCGCCGCAAATGCTCGACTGGATGCAGCACTCGGCAATGCCCTGGGTGCAGTCCCGGCTGGGGCTGGCGGATGGCTTCTGGAAGTTCGACAAGGTCAAGGCTGCCATCAGCGAGCATATGGGGCAGACCACGGACATCGTGGGTGTGGTGCTGAGCCAGGCGACTGCTTCGGGGTTGGCGCTGATCGGCTGGTTGGCCAACCTGGTGCTGATCCCGGTGGTCAGCTTCTACCTGCTGCGGGACTGGGATCTGATGATGGCCAAGATCCGTAGCCTGTTGCCGCGCAATCGCGAGGAGCGGGTGATGTCCCTGGCGGGTGAGTGTCATGAGGTGCTGGGGGCATTTGTCCGCGGGCAATTGCTGGTGATGCTGGCTCTGGGGGTGATCTATGCGGCAGGGCTGATGTTGGTAGGGCTCGAGCTGGGCCTGTTGATCGGCCTGATTGCCGGTTTGGCAGCGATCGTGCCGTACATGGGCTTTGTCATAGGCATTGGAGCTGCGCTGATTGCTGGTCTGTTCCAGTTTGGTGGCGACCTGTACCCGATGCTCGGCATCGTTGCGGTATTCATGGTCGGGCAGGCGCTGGAGGGGATGGTGCTGACGCCGTTGCTGGTAGGTGATCGCATTGGTCTGCATCCGGTGGCGGTAATCTTTGCCATTCTTGCGGGTGGTGAGCTGTTCGGGTTTACCGGGGTGCTGCTGGCGCTGCCGGTGGCGGCGGTGATCATGGTGCTCGTACGCCATGTGCATGACCTGTACAAGGACTCGGACATCTACAGTGGTGCTGAAGACCCCGAACTGTAGGCGGGCAAAAGGCTCGGCGAGCAGGGGCGCTCCGGGTGGGCGCCCATCCATGACTGTCCATCTGCTGCTGTCCGGGTTGTCAAAGAATCCCCTTTGCCCCGTTTCGGCTGACGCAAACCTTTGATTTTGCTTGTGGTCTGCTGCATTGTGCGCTCGGCGTCACGGGTATAAACTTTGCAAACTTTACACAGAGGCCACTAACGGTTCCTTTGGAACTGTTCAGTCAGCATGAAACCGATTCAGCTGCCCCTAGGTGTGCGTCTGCGTGATGACGCCACCTTCATCAACTACTACCCAGGCGCCAATGCCGCTGCACTCGGCTACGTCGAGCGCCTATGCGAAGCCGACGCCGGTTGGACCGAAAGCCTGATCTACCTCTGGGGCAAGGACGGCGTAGGCCGTACGCACTTGCTGCAGGCGGCGTGTTTGCGTTTCGAGCAGTTGGGGGAGCCTGCGGTTTACCTGCCGCTGGCAGAGTTGCTGGATCGTGGTATCGAGATTCTCGACAATCTTGAGCAGTACGAATTGGTTTGCCTGGATGATCTGCAGGCGGTGGCCGGCAAGGCCGATTGGGAAGAAGCACTGTTCCATCTGTTCAATCGCTTGCGTGACAGTGGTCGACGCTTGCTGATCGCGGCCTCGACCTCACCTCGAGAGTTGCCGGTGAAACTGGCGGACTTGAAGTCCCGTCTGACCCTGGCGCTGATATTTCAGATGCGTCCGCTCTCTGATGAAGATAAATTGCGTGCCCTGCAACTGCGTGCGTCCCGTCGTGGGCTGCATCTGACCGATGAAGTCGGGCATTTTATTCTGACTCGCGGGACTCGCAGCATGAGTGCACTTTTCGAGTTGCTCGAGCGTCTTGATCAGGCCTCATTGCAAGCTCAGCGCAAGCTGACCATTCCTTTCCTGAAAGAGACTCTGGGCTGGTAAAACCAAGGCCTGCAGCGCTTCTCTGGAAGGCGTTCGGCATATTTCAGGCGTCAGAAAACGCACCTTTGGAAGGGTTTCCAGAGGCGGGCGGACTTAAAATGGGCTTAAAGCCTTAGATGTACGGAAGAAACTCATAAGTCACATTCTGATCGATTGAATTTGCAAATGAGGGCGATAGAAGGCATAGTCGCGTCTTCTTTATATTTCAAGCCACGGTCGTGCCCATGCTAAATCGCTTCGCACCCCTCGTGCCTCTCGCACTCGTTACCCTGTTGTTTGGTTGCGCTTCTCACACCCCTGTGTCTCAGCAGCAACCCGTGCAACAGGCTCAAGTCTCCGCAAAAAACCAGTCTTCCGCTGTTTACCAGGAAGAGCTGGCAACTGAAAAGGAACTGGCAGAGTTCTCTGATAGCAAGCCTTACCAGTTGCCAGTTCTGGCTGACAGCATCCTTGAGCGCGGCATGTCCCTGATCGGTACCCGTTACCGTTTCGGCGGTACCTCGGAAGCCGGCTTCGATTGCAGCGGTTTCATTGGTTATCTGTTTCGCGAAGAGGCGGGCATGAACCTGCCGCGCTCCACTCGCGAAATGATCAACGTCAAAGCTCCTCTGGTAGCGCGTAACAACCTCAAGCCGGGCGATCTGCTGTTCTTCAGCACCAACGGTCGCGGGCGCGTCAGTCACGCCGGTATCTATCTGGGGGATGATCAGTTCATCCACTCCAGCAGCCGTCGCAGTGGCGGCGTGCGAGTAGACAGTCTGGGTGACAGCTATTGGAGCAAGACCTTCATCGAAGCCAAGCGAGCCCTCGCCATGGCACCGACTGTGGTCACTGCACGTAAATAAGCTGACTGTTTGTAGGGCGAAGTTAAAGTCTTACTTGAAGTTTGGCGTGTAGGCGCTAGAATCCTGATCTATTGTTGAAACTAACCGCGTAAGCCCTGCTTACGCGGTTTTGTTTTCAGTACCACGGCAGAGAAAGCCGCATCCCGATCAGGATTGTTCAGCTTATGTCGACCTCGGCCCGTTTCGCGCTTATTGCCCTCGCTGCACTGCTCAGTGCTTGCGCCAGTCGTACACCGCCTCCGGCGCCTGTGGTACGTGCTCCGGTATTCAATTCCTCCCAGGCCTTTTCTCCGGTTGCCGAAGACGTGCTGTTTCGCGCCTTGGGTCTGGTAGGCACGCCCTATCGCTGGGGTGGCAATACACCGGACTCCGGATTCGATTGCAGCGGTTTGATTGGTTATGTCTACCGTGATGCGGCGGGTATTTCCTTGCCGCGCTCGACTCGGGAAATGATCGGCATGCAGGCGCCGGATGTGGGCAAGAATGCCTTGCAGACCGGTGACCTGATCTTCTTCGCCACCAATGGCGGTTCTCAGGTCAGCCATGCCGGGATCTATGTTGGCGAAGGGCGTTTCGTGCACGCCCCGGCCACAGGTGGCACCGTGAAGCTCGACAGTCTGTCCAAAGCCTATTGGCAGAAGGCCTACCTGAGCGCCAAGCGTGTACTGCAGCCGGAACATCTGGCGCACAACCCATAACACTTCTCCGGTCGAGGTGCTCGTGACTGCTCGTACCCTCAACCTCGACGATGCCCTTTATCAGTACCTGCTGGACGTTTCACTGCGTGAGACGCCCTTATTGCGTCGTTTGCGTGACGAAACCCAGGCGCTGCCCAATGCGCGCTGGCAGGTGGCGCCGGAGCAGGGGCAGTTCCTTGCGCTGCTGATCAAGCTGATCGGTGCTCGCCGCATCCTCGAGGTCGGGACCTTCACCGGCTATAGCGCCTTGTGCATGGCCCAGGCGCTGCCCGACGATGGTTTGTTGATCTGTTGTGATATTCCCGGCGATTACAATGCCACCGCCTGTCGTTACTGGAAGGATGCGGGAGTCGACCAGCGTATTGACCTGCGCCTGGCGCCCGCGCTGCAGACCCTGGCTGGCCTGGAGCAGGCGGGCCAGCTTGAGTCTTTCGATCTGATCTTTATCGATGCGGACAAGGCCAATTATCCGGCCTATCTGGAGTTTGCCCTGCGTTTACTGCGAGTCGGGGGCCTGGTGCTGTTCGACAACACGCTATGGAGCGGGCGAGTGCTGGAGGCGAATGCCGCCAGTGAGGATACCCGAGCCATCCAGGCGCTCAATCGCGCTTTGAAGGATGACTCGCGCATCGATTTGTCACTGCTGCCCCTGGGGGATGGCCTGACCCTGTGCCGCAAGCGCTGAACTCAGGGTGCTTTGGCGGCGGATACCCGCCAGATCTTGTTGCCGACGTCATCGGCGACCAATAGCCCCCCTTGCTGATCGATGACTACCCCGACCGGGCGTCCCAGGGCTTTTTCATCGGCATTGAGAAAGCCGCTGAGTACGTCGATCGGTTGTCCTTGGGGTTTGCCTGCACGGAAAGGCACGAATATCACCTTGTAGCCGCTGTGGGGCTTGCGGTTCCAGGAGCCGTGCTGGCCGATGAAGGCACCTTCGGTAAAGGGCGCGGGAAGTTTGCTGCCTTCGGCGAAGGTCAGGCCCAGTGAAGCCGTATGTGGGCCCACGGCATAATCCGGGGCGATTGCCTTGCTCACCTGTTCGAGGTTTTGTGGCTTGACCCGCACGTCCACGTGTTGCCCGTAGTAACTGAAGGGCCAGCCATAAAAAGCCCCGTCCTTGACCGAGGTGATGTAGTCCGGAACCAGATCGCTGCCAATCTCGTCGCGCTCATTGACAGCGGTCCATAGCGCTCCACTGACCGGCTCCCAGGCCAGGCCGTTGGGGTTGCGCAGGCCGGTGGCGAACAGGCGATGCTTGCCGCTGGCTCGATCCACTTCCCAGATGGCTGCACGGCCCTCTTCTTTATCCAGGCCATTTTCCCCAACGTTACTGTTCGAGCCGACGGTGACATACAGCTTGCTTGCGTCCTTGCTGGCGATGACGTTCTTGGTCCAGTGGTGGTTGAGTGTGCCGCCGGGGAGGTCAAGCACCTTGGTGGGGGCTGCGCTGATGTGGGTGTCACCGGCCTGATAGGGGAAGCGCAGCAGCTTGTCGGTGTCCGCTACATACAGATCATTGCCCACCAGAGTCATGCCGAAGGGGGAGTTGAGGTTCTCCAGGAACAGGCTGCGGGTTTCCGCCACGCCGTCGTGATCCTGGTCCCGCAACAGGGTAATGCGGTTGGCGCTGGGGACGGTTGCGCCGGCACGGCCCATCACTTTTCCGGCGATCCAGCCGCGAAGGCCCTGGCTGTCATCCGGCTTGGGCGGTGCATTGGTTTCAGCTACCAATACATCGCCATTGGGTAATACATACAGCCAGCGTGGGTGGTCGAGGTTTTCGGCGAAGGCGGCAACCTGTGTGCCGGCTGCTGCTGTTGGTTTTGCGCCCTGTGGCCAGCCGATGGCGGGGGCAATATTGACCGTGGGGATCAGCGTGGGATTGGGCTGCGGCAGTTTGGGGTTCGGTCCGGTGCCGTCCGAGACTTGCAGGCTTGAGGTTTCGCCGCAGGCGGTGAGGCCGGCGGCGATAGCGATAAGCAAGGTGTGTTGAAGCTTGAGCATGCTGATTTCCCTATGAGTGCACGAACGTCGTAGTCATAGAGGAGCATAGCCAGTCGATGGTTCCGCCTGATCAGCGGGCCTCCTTGAACAGTACGGCAATCCCAGGATGGTAGTGGCCGCTTTCGTTATGCAGCTTGCGGTAGGCGTAGGGGAAGTACCAGGCTACGGCGCAGCAGTGCTCCTTTTGCAGTTCGTCCAGCATGTCCTGAAGTTCTTCGGGAGAGGCGCTGTGCTGGGCTTTTTGCGGGGCGACAAACAGGCAGCCAAGCCTCAGGTCGCTGGGGTAGCTGATCTTTCTGGCGTCACTGGCAATGTCCAGCAATGGCTGGGTCAGGTGCAGGCTGTTGACCCGCGGCCAGCGCTGGGTGGTCTGGATATAGGCGCGTTCGTCCTTGGTGGCCAGGTACAGGTCGGTACGAGCGTTGCGGGCGCCGTCTTCCTGTTGCTTCTTGCTGGGGCTGTGTTCCAGGCTGATCATCTCCGCCATCCAGGCAGCCGCGGAAAGTAATCCCAGGTTGGCCTTTTCATCGAACCAGTACGGGGTTTCGCTATCGCCGCGGACTGCGTTGTAGCGGTCAATGCAATCGAACCAGCGTTCCAGCATCGGGCGCAGGAATTCCAGCTTTGGATTGCTGATGATCATGCCTTGCATCGAGCTCACTCCTTATTGTTGTGCGGCAGGACCTTGGGTCCTGAATTATGGCTTTTTGATATCACCGCTCTGAGTGTGGCACAAGATTGGCGTCAGTTTGTTGATGCGGTGCAGTTTTGTGTGGTGTGCGACGGCTGGCTTTAATTGACGCTCCACCCCCAACCCTCTAACCTTCGCGACTTGTTTCAGGTGCTCTGTGGCCCACGGTCGACAGAGTGAAACAGGGAAGCCGGTCAGGGCCTGTTCCAGCGATGGACACGGCAACGATTCCGGCGCTGCCCCCGCAACGGTAGATGAGTCAAGGCTGTGCCACATGCCACTGTGTCGATGACATGGGAAGGCGCGCAGCCCGGCAGCGATGCCCCTCATGAGCCCGGAGACCGGCCTGATCCATCCAACGGCATCACGGTGGGCGATGCCAGGCTAGCGCCGTCTCTTTCTTTTCCTGCCCGCCGTTCCCCAGCCCCAACGGAGAGCTGCCCCATGAGTGAATCCCCCGATCGTGACGAGCGCCATCTGGCGCGCATGTTGCGCAAGAAAGCCGTGATCGACGAGCGCATCGCCAACTCGCCCAACGAATGTGGTCTGTTGCTGGTGCTGACTGGCAATGGCAAGGGCAAGAGCAGTTCGGCCTTCGGCATGCTGGCGCGGTCCATGGGCCACGGTATGCAGTGTGGTGTGGTGCAGTTCATCAAGGGCCGTAACAGCACCGGGGAAGAGTTGTTCTTCCGGCGTTTTCCAGAGCAGGTGCGGTTTCACGTGATGGGTGAGGGCTTCACCTGGGAGACCCAGGATCGCCAGCGCGACATTGCTGCGGCCGAAGCGGCCTGGGCCGTATCCAGGGAGCTGTTGAGCGACCCGGAGATTGGTCTTGTAGTACTCGACGAGTTGAACATCGCGCTCAAGCACGGCTACCTGGATCTGGACCAGGTGCTCAGTGATCTGCAGGCTCGGCCACCCATGCAGCATGTGGTGGTGACCGGCCGCGGCGCCAAGCCGGAGATGATCGAGCTGGCAGATACCGTCACTGAAATGGGCATGGTCAAGCATGCGTTCCAGGCCGGTATCAAGGCGCAGAAAGGTGTTGAGCTGTGAGTGTGAATTCATGACCGATGTTCGTCATTGCCCGGCGGTATTGATCGCCGCACCGGCTTCCGGCCAGGGCAAGACCACCGTGACCGCGGCACTGGCCCGCCTGCACCGCAACCAGGGGCGCAAGGTGCGGGTATTCAAGTGCGGTCCGGATTTTCTCGACCCAATGATTCTTGAGCGTGCCAGCGGTGCTCCGGTGTACCAGCTGGACATGTGGATGGTCGGGGAGCAGGAAAGCCGTCGCTTGCTGTGGGAGGCTGCGGGCGAAGCAGACCTGATCCTGATCGAAGGGGTCATGGGGCTGTTCGATGGCACGCCCTCCAGTGCCGATCTGGCGCGGCATTTCGGCGTCCCGGTGCTGGGGGTGATCGATGGTACCGCCATGGCCCAGACCTTTGGTGCGCTGGCCCTGGGACTGGCCCGCTATCAGCCGGACCTGCCGTTCGCCGGGGTGCTGGCCAATCGGGTAGGCACCTTGCGTCACGCGCAGTTGCTCGAAGGAAGCCTCACCGAGGGGGTGCGCTGGTACGGTGCCTTGTCCCGGGAGACTGACATCGAGTTGCCTAGCCGCCACTTGGGGCTGGTACAGGCCAGCGAGCTGAATGATCTGGACCTGCGTCTTGATGCTGCCGCTGAAGCCCTGGCCAGCAGTTGCCAAGTGGCACTGCCGCCGGCAGTGAGCTTTGCCGCACCAACGCCGGTACCCTGCGAGCCTTTGCTTGCGGGTGTGCGAATCGCTGTGGCGCGGGATGAGGCGTTTGCCTTTACCTACGGTGCCAGCCTGGATCTGTTGCGGGCCATGGGCGCGCAGTTGAGCTTCTTCTCGCCGATTCATGACACTGAGCTGCCGGAGGCGGACAGTCTGTATCTACCCGGTGGATACCCTGAATTGCACCACCAGGCACTGGCGCAAAACACCGCGATGCTGGGTGCCATTCGTGCCCATCATGGTGCGGGCAAGCCGTTGCTCGCGGAGTGTGGCGGCATGTTGTACTTGCTGGACTCCCTGACCGACGTCGAAGGGCAGCGTGCCAATCTCTTGGGGCTGCTGCCCGGTGATGCCGTGATGCAAAAGCGCCTCGCGGCCCTGGCCTTGCAAGCGGTGGAGTTACCGGAAGGCAGCTTGCGTGGTCACACTTATCATCATTCCCTGACCAGCACGCAACTCGAGCCGATTGCCCGCGGCATCAGCCCCAATGGTGGCCGTGGTGCGGAAGCGGTGTATCGCGATGGGCGGATGACTGCCTCCTATGTGCACTTTTATTTTCCGTCCAACCCGGCGGCGGTGGCGGCTTTGTTCGTGCCAGCTCCTATAGAGGATGCGGTAGGTGAGTGAGCAGGATTTTTCTACGGCGGAGCGTGAGGCGGTTTATCGCGCCATTGCCGAGCGCCGGGATATGCGTCACTTCGCCGGTGGCAGTGTCGCGCCCGAGCTGCTGCGGCGTTTGCTGGAGGCGGCGCATCAGGCACCCAGCGTGGGGTTGATGCAACCCTGGCGTTTTATTCGTATCAGCGATCGCCCGTTACGTGGACGAATCCAGCAGTTGGTGGAGGAGGAGCGGGTGCGCACTGCCGAGGCCTTGGGAGAGCGTTCCGACGAGTTCATGAAACTCAAGGTTGAAGGCATCAATGACTGTGCCGAGGTGCTGGTGGCGGCGTTGATGGATGGGCGTGAGCGGCATGTCTTTGGTCGGCGCACTCTGCCGGAAATGGACCTGGCTTCGCTGTCCTGTGCCATTCAGAACCTCTGGCTGGCGGCGCGCAGCGAAGGCCTGGGCATGGGCTGGGTTTCGCTGTTCGAGCCCCAGGCCCTGGCCGACCTGCTGGGATTGCCCGCCGGTGCCAAACCCTTGGCCGTGTTGTGCCTGGGCCCGGTTACCGAGTTCTATCCGGCGCCGATGCTGGCGCTGCAGGGTTGGGCGCAACCCCGGCCATTGAGTGAGTTGCTGTATGAGAATTACTGGGGAGTGAGTCAATGAGTGTGGCGTTGCTGAGTGTCGCCGGGGTGGCGCTGGATGCGCTGCTGGGCGAACCCAAGCGCAGGCATCCGCTGGTGGCCTTTGGCCGTATGGCGGATCGTATCGAGCAACGTTTCAACGCCGCCGGCCGAGGCTGGCGCAGTCATGGGGTCACCGCCTGGGTACTGGCGGTGCTGCCCTTGACCCTGTTGGCCACGGCCCTGTCCTGGCTGCCCTACATTGGTTGGGTGGTGGAGATCATTGCACTGTATTGCGCCCTGGGCCTGCGCAGCCTCGGCGAGCACGTTGAGCCGGTGGCTCAGGCTTTGCGCAGTGAAGACCTGGATGAAGCCCGGCGTCGGGTCGGTTTTCTGGTGAGCCGTCAGACCAGTGAACTGGACGCCACCGAAGTGGCGCGGGCAGCCACTGAGTCGGTGCTGGAAAACGGCAGCGATGCCGTGTTCGCCGCCTTGTTCTGGTTTGCCGTGGCCGGTGCGCCGGGGGTGGTGCTCTATCGTCTGAGCAACACCCTGGATGCAATGTGGGGCTATCGCAACGAGCGTTTTGAGCGTTTCGGCTGGGCGGCGGCGCGAATCGACGACCTGCTCAACTATATTCCTGCGCGCCTGGTGGCCCTGACCTATGCCTTGCTGGGCAAGACCCGCCTGGCGCTCAAATGCTGGTGGCGCCAGGGGCCGACCTGGGACAGCCCCAATGCCGGTCCGGTGATGGCGGCTGGAGCGGGCGCCCTGGGGGTCGAGTTGGGCGGCGCAGCGATTTATCACGGTGAGTTGCACCAGCGTCCGCAACTGGGCGAAGGCGAGCCGGCGAGTGCCGACTCCATCGATCGCGGTTGGCAGTTGGTGCAGCGGGGTGTCTGGCTGTGGTTGTTGATTTTGTGCCTGGGGGCTGAATTCTATGCTTGAGCACGGCGGAAGGTTGCGCAAGGCGGCCCAGGAACACGGAATCGGCGAAGAGGCCTGGCTGGATCTGTCCAGCGGATTGGCGCCCTGGCCATTTCCCTTGCCGACCATTCCCCTGCGTGCCTGGGCACGTCTGCCGGAAACCGATGATGGCCTGGAACAGGCGGCCTGCGCCTACTACGGCGCGACTGAGGTGCTGCCGGTGGCCGGTTCCCAGGCGGCGATCCAATTGCTGCCGCGGCTGCGGCGGGCTGGCAAGGTCGGGGTCTTGTCACCCTGTTATGCCGAACACGCCGAGGCTTGGCGGCGCAGTGGCTACCGGGTGCGTGAGGTGCTGGAGCAGGAAGTGGATTTCTTTCTCGACAGCCTCGATGTGCTGGTGGTGGTCAACCCCAACAACCCCACTGGTTTGAGCCTCACGCCCGAGCGCCTGCTGGATTGGCATGCCCGCTTGGCCCAGCGCGGTGGTTGGTTGGTGGTGGATGAAGCTTTCATGGATAACACCCCGCAACTGAGTCTGGCCCGGCATGCCCATCAGGTGGGGCTGATTGTCCTGCGTTCATTCGGCAAGTTCTTCGGGCTGGCTGGCGTACGCCTGGGTTTTGTCCTGGCTGAGCGCCGGTTGCTCAGGCTGTTGGCGGAGCAGGTTGGCCCTTGGGCGGTCAGCGGGCCGACCCGGGTGCTGGGGCAGGCTTGCCTGCGGGATGTCGAGGGGCATGCCCGGCAACGTCTGCGCAGTGAAGAGGCCAGCGAGCGCTTGAGTGAAATTCTTGCGCGCTACGGCTTCAAGCCTCAGGGCGGCTGTGCGCTGTTTCAATGGCTGATCACCGCCGAGGCCGAGCGGCTTTATCAATTCATGGCGCGGCGCGGCATTCTCCTGCGGCTGTTCGCCCACAACAGCAGTCTGCGCTTCGGCCTGCCCGCCGACGAGGCCGATTGGGCGCGCCTGGAACAGGCGCTGCAGGCTTATCGCAAGGACTATCCATGAGCACGCTAATGGTACAGGGCACCACCTCGGATGCCGGCAAGAGCACGCTGGTGACCGCGCTGTGTCGCTGGTTGCTGCGCCGGGGCGTCAGCGTGGTGCCGTTCAAGCCGCAGAACATGGCGCTCAACAGTGCGGTGACCGCCGACGGTGGCGAGATCGGCCGGGCCCAGGCGGTCCAGGCCCAGGCGGCCAACCTGGCACCCCACACCGATATGAACCCGGTGCTGCTCAAGCCCAACAGCGACACCGGCTCCCAGGTGATCATTCACGGACGGGCCGTCACCACCATGAATGCCGTGGCCTATCACGACTACAAGGCCATCGCCATGCAGGCGGTTCTGGCTTCTCATGAGCGTCTGCGAGGCGCTTATGACGTGGTGATGGTGGAAGGGGCCGGCTCTCCGGCAGAGATCAATCTGCGGGCTGGCGACATCGCCAACATGGGGTTTGCCGAAGCGGTGGACTGTCCGGTGCTGCTGATTGCTGATATCAATCGTGGCGGGGTGTTCGCCCATCTGGTGGGGACTCTGGAGCTGCTTTCGCCCAGCGAGCAGGCGCGGGTCAAGGGCTTCATCATCAATCGTTTCCGCGGTGACCTGGCGCTTTTGCAGCCGGGCCTGGACTGGCTGGAGGCCCGTACCGGCAAGCCGGTGATTGGTGTGCTGCCCTATGTCATGGACCTGCATCTGGAGTCGGAGGACGGCATCGACCAGCGCCAGGCCGGCAAGGTCGAGCAAGTGCTGAGGGTGGTGGTGCCGGTGCTGCCGCGCATCAGCAATCACACGGATTTCGATCCGTTGCGCCTGCATCCTCAGGTGGACTTGCAGTTCATCGGCCCCGGGCAGGTGATTCCCGCCGCCGACCTGATCATTCTTCCCGGCTCGAAAAGCGTACGCGGCGATCTGGCCTATCTGCGAGCCAACGGCTGGGATCGGGCCATCGACCGGCACCTGCGTTATGGCGGCAAGCTGCTGGGTATCTGTGGTGGTCTGCAGATGCTCGGCAAGCAGTTGCACGACCCACTGGGTCTGGAGGGCGCGGCGGGCTCCAGCCCGGGCCTGGGCTTGCTGGATTTTGAGACCGTGCTCGAAGCAGAGAAGCAGCTGCGTAACGTCAGCGGCAACCTGACCCTGGAGAATGCGCCGGTCAGTGGCTATGAAATTCACGCCGGCGTCACTCGCGGCCCAGCCCTGGAGCAGCCTGCGGTGCAGTTGGAGGACGGGCGCAGCGATGGTGCTTGCAGTGTCGATGGGCAGATCCTCGGCACCTATCTGCATGGTCTGTTCGAGACTCCGGCAGCCTGTGGTGCGCTGTTGCGCTGGGCGGGGCTGCAGGATGTGCAGGAGGTGGATTATCACGCCTTGCGCGAACGCGATATCGAGCGTCTGGCGGATCTGGTGGAGCGTCATCTGGATACCGCCGCGCTGCTCAAGCTCTGTGGCCTGTAAGCCGCGGTGGACTCACTTTTCAAAGGTGCTCAAGCATGCTGCAACTGATTCTCGGCGGTGCCCGTTCCGGCAAGAGTCGCCTGGCGGAAAAACTGGCCACCGACAGCGCCCTTGAGGTGACCTACATCGCCACCAGCCAGCCACTGGATGGCGAGATGAATCAACGTATTGCCCATCATCGTCAGCGCCGCCCGTCCCATTGGGGGTTGATCGAAGAACCGCTGGAGCTTGCCCGGGTGCTGCAGCAGGCCGCTGGCACCGGGCGTTGTCTGCTGGTGGATTGCCTGACCCTGTGGTTGACCAATCTGCTGATGCTTGAGGACGAGCAGCGCCTGGTGCTCGAGCGTGAGGCCTTGTTGCAGTGTGTGGCGACGCTGCCGGGGGAGATCATCTTTGTCAGCAACGAAACTGGAATGGGTGTCGTGCCCCTGGGCGAATTGACTCGCCGCTACGTGGATGAAGCCGGTTGGCTGCATCAAGCCCTGGCCGAACGTTGTCAGCGTGTGGTGCTGACGGTGGCCGGCCTGCCCCTGACTTTGAAAGGAACTGCGTTATGAGTAACTCCTGGTGGCTGAACCCGTGCAAGGCGGTCGATGCGCGGATGGTCGAGCAAGCCCTGGCGCGTCAACAGCAATTGACCAAGCCGGCTGGGTCACTTGGCCAACTGGAGCCCTTGGCGGTACGTCTAGCCGGTCTGCAAGGACAGCTCAAGCCAGGCCTTGAGCGGTTATGGATTTCGATTTTCGCCGGGGATCACGGGGTGGTCGCCGAGGGCGTATCCGCCTACCCGCAGGAAGTGACTGGGCAGATGCTGCTGAACTTTGTCAGCGGCGGCGCAGCTATCAGCGTGCTGGCACGGCAACTGGGGGCACAACTGGAGGTGGTGGACCTGGGGACAGTGTCATCCGGATTGAGCCTGCCGGGTGTGCGCCACCTTAACCTGGGGGCCGGTACGCAGAACTTTGTCCAGGGGCCGGCCATGACCCCGGCTCAGGGTGAGCTGGCCCTGCAAGCAGGCCGCGACAGTGCGTTGCGCGCCCGAGCCGAGGGTGCCCAACTGTTTATCGGCGGTGAGATGGGCATTGGCAACACCACTGCCGCCAGTGCCATTGCCTGTGCCTTGCTGGACATTCCGGTGGCGCAGTTGGCCGGACCGGGCACCGGCTTGAATGCAGAAGGGGTCAATCACAAGGCCCAGGTCATCGAGCGGGCCTTGGCCCTGCATGCTCGGTCCCGCGACGATGCCTTGCAGACGCTGTTCAATCTCGGTGGTTTTGAAGTGGCTGCGTTGGTGGGGGCCTATCTGGCCTGCGCTCAGGAAGGAATCGCAGTGCTGGTTGATGGGTTTATCTGCAGTGTCGCGGCCCTGGTGGCGGTGCGCCTGAATCCGGCGTGCCGTCCATGGTTGTTGTTTGCGCATCAAGGGGCCGAGCCCGGGCACCGGCATGTGCTGGGCGCTCTGCAAGCCGACCCGTTGCTGGATCTGGGCTTGCGTCTGGGGGAGGCTAGCGGTGCCGCGCTGGCGGTGCCATTGCTGCGCCTGGCCTGTGATCTGCACGGGCAGATGGCGACCTTCGCCGAGGCGGCCGTGGCGGACCGCCCGGCATGACCCTGTATCTGGACCTGTTGCGCCACGGTGAAACCGAACTGGGCGGTGGTTTGCGTGGCAGTCTGGACGACGCCCTGACAGAGCGGGGCTGGCAACAGATGCGTGACGGGGTTCAGGGGCGCGGGCGTTGGGATCTGATCGTCAGTTCACCCTTGCAGCGGTGCTCGCGTTTTGCCGAGCAACTGGCTGCGCAGTTGCAGTTGCCCCTGCTGCTGCAGCCTGATGTGCAGGAGTTGCATTTTGGGGCCTGGGAGGGGCAGAGCGCAGCGGCGCTGATGGAAACCAATGCCGATGATCTGGGCCGATTCTGGGCCGATCCCTATAGCTTTACTCCGCCCCAGGGAGAGCCCGTGGCGGACTTTTCCCAGCGGGTGCTGGGGGCGATCGAGGGCTTGTACCGGGACTGTGCCGGGCAGCGGGTGCTGTTGATCAGTCATGGTGGGGTGATGCGCCTGTTGCTGGCCCGGGCGCGGGGGCTGCCTCGGGAGCAGTTGCTGAATGTGGAAGTCAGCCACGGTGCGTTGTTCAGCTTGAAAGTCGCCGCTACGGGGCAATTGAGTGAGGAGGGCTGAGATGCTGCCATTCTGGATTGCCCTGCAGTTTCTCAGCAGCCTGCCCATTCGCCTGCCGGGCATGCCTCAGCCTGAAGAGCTGGGGCGCTCATTGCTGTTCTATCCGCTGGTGGGGCTGTTGTTCGGTGTGCTGTTGTGGTTGCTGGACGCCGTGCTAGCGGGCACCCCCTTGCTGCTACACGCGGCGTTGCTGCTGAGCGCCTGGGTCTTGCTCAGCGGGGGATTGCACCTGGATGGTTTGGCAGACAGTGCCGATGCCTGGCTGGGGGGCTTCGGTGATCGAGAGCGCACCTTGAGCATCATGAAAGACCCCCGGAGCGGGCCCATCGCTGTGGTGACGTTGGTGCTGGTGCTGTTGCTCAAGTTCGCTGCACTGGTAGCGCTGATCGAACAGCAGCAGGGCGTTGCCTTGTTGCTGGCACCTCTGATTGGGCGTGCCTCATTGCTGGGATTGTTCCTTTGCACGCCATATGTGCGTGCGGGTGGCCTGGGTCAGGCGCTGGCCGATCATCTGCCACCACTGGCAGGGCGACAGGTGCTGGGCTTGAGTGTCCTGGTCTGTTTGCTGCTGGGAGGCTACAGCGGACTCTGGGTGGTGCTGCTGGCGGTGTTGCTGTTCTTCTGGTTGCGCCAGTTGATGATTCGGCGCTTGGGCGGCACTACCGGCGATACGGCGGGGGCTCTGCTGGAGTTGCTGGAGACGGCGGTATTGCTGGTGATGGTGCTTATTTGAGCAAGGTCTGCAGTAGCTGCTTTTTCTGAAATTTCTTGCCTTGGATTAATAGCGGGTATATACACGCATCATGCTTCCCTCTCAATGTTTGTGCACCAACCTGCGTCGTGCCGCTCGTGGCGTCAGCAGGTATTACGACGGCGCCCTCGACGGCTTCGGGATTAACGTTGCCCAGTATTCTTTGCTGAACAATCTGCTGCGTCTCGATCAGCCGAGCATTTCCAGCCTGGCGGACGCCATGGGCCTGGACCGCAGTACGCTGGGGCGTAATGTGCGGGTCCTGGAGGCTGCGGGCCTGGTCCGGTTGATGGAAGGTGACGACCAGCGCAACCGCCTGGTGCAACTGACCGAGGCGGGGCATGAGCGCTTGGTGGCAGCCTTGCCGGCCTGGGAAGCAGCCCAGCAGCGGCTGATCGATCGGCTTGGGGTGGAGAAGCGTGAAACCTTGTTGGCCTTGCTGAGCGAACTCGCCTGAAGGCGCTTCGTTCGACTACAAGCGGGTATATACCCGCAATTGGAGAATAAAAATGTCATCGATGTGGCGCACCTGCGGCTGGGTACTTCTCGGCAGCGCATTGATCCTGGCGCTGTCGCTGGGGGTTAGGCATGGTTTCGGCCTGTTTCTGCCACCCATGAGCGCGCAGTTCGGCTGGGGCCGTGAAGTCTTCGCCTTTGCCATTGCCTTGCAGAACCTGATCTGGGGCCTGGCACAGCCGTTTACCGGGGCCCTGGCCGACCGTTTTGGTGCGGCCAAGGTGGTGCTGGTCGGTGGCGTGTTGTATGCCGTGGGACTGGTGTGCATGGGGCTGTCGGATTCGGCGCTGAGCCTGTCCCTGAGTGCCGGGTTGCTGATTGGCATCGGTTTGTCCGGAACTTCCTTCTCGGTGATTCTCGGGGTGGTCGGTCGTGCCTTGCCGCCGGAAAAGCGCAGCATGGGCATGGGGATCGCCAGTGCCGCAGGCTCCTTCGGCCAATTCGCCATGCTCCCGGGAACCTTGGGGCTGATCGGCTGGCTGGGCTGGTCGACGGCATTGCTGGTGCTGGGCCTGCTGGTGGCGCTGATCGTGCCGCTGGTCAGCATGCTCAAGGACAAGCCGCTGCCGGTGCTGGGGCATGAACAGAGCCTGGGCGAGGCCCTGCGTGAAGCCTGTTCTCACTCGGGGTTCTGGTTGCTGGCGTTCGGCTTCTTTGTCTGTGGTTTCCAGGTGGTGTTCATCGGCGTGCATCTGCCGGCCTATCTGGTGGATCAGCATCTACCGGCGACAGTTGGAACCACGGTGCTGGCGCTGATCGGCTTATTCAACATCTTTGGCACTTACACAGCGGGCTGGTTGGGCGGGCGGATGTCCAAGCCACGTCTGCTTACTGGCTTGTATTTGTTGAGGGCGGTGGTGATTGGTCTATTCCTGTGGTTGCCCGTGACGCAGACCAGCGCCTACCTGTTCGGCATGGCGATGGGCTTTCTCTGGTTGTCCACCGTGCCTTTGACCAATGGCACAGTGGCTACCTTGTTCGGGGTCAGGAACCTGTCCATGCTCGGCGGCATTGTGTTCCTGTTCCACCAGTTGGGGTCCTTTCTTGGCGGTTGGCTGGGGGGAGTGGTGTATGACCGTACCGGGAGTTACGACTTGATCTGGCAGGTGGCGATTCTTCTCAGCTTGCTGGCTGCGGCCCTCAACTGGCCGGTACGCGAGCGGCCGGTGGCGCGCTTGCAGGCGAGTGCAGCATGAAACCATGGTTGGGTTGGGGGATTGGCCTGGGAGTCGGCAGCCTGTTGTTGCTGCTGGCCTGGTGGGGTTGGCATCGTGGCGGGCTGGCGCTGATGCAGTTGGGCATGGGTGCTTGCTAGGCGGGCGAGGGGGCGAGTAACGTCGGTGTCTGACAACTATTCAAGGACACTGGACATGGCTAAGGGCTGGTTTGTTGTTCCGGCATTACTCGCAACCTTCGCAGGTTCGGCTTGGGCTGCAGAGTGCCCGGAGCTGTTGCAGGGTTCTGTCCCCAAGTTGCACGCCAAGGAATCCATCGATCTGTGCCAGCGCTTTGCCGGCAAGCCGCTAGTGGTGGTCAATACCGCGAGTTTTTGCGGGTTTGCCCCTCAATTCAAAGGCCTAGAGGCGCTGTATCAGCGTTACAAGGATCAGGGGTTGGAAGTAGTGGGTGTTCCGTCCAATGACTTCAAGCAGGAGTCCAAGGATGGCGCTGAAACCGCCAAGGTCTGTTACGTCAACTACGGCGTGACGTTCACCATGACCGAGCCGCAAAAGGTTCGAGGGGCAGATGCGGTGCATCTGTTCAAGGTCCTGGCGCAGCAGAGCAATGCGCCGAAGTGGAATTTCTACAAGTACGTGGTGGATCGCCAGGGCAATGTGATTGCCAGCTTTTCCAGCCTGACCAAGCCGGATAACCCGGAATTCATTGAGGCGGTGGAGAAGGCGTTGGCGTCCAAATCCTGAGTTTTGCGGATCAGCACATGAAAAAGCCCCGCCTCTTGAGAGGCGGGGCTTTTTCTTTCGGTTCTAGAGGCACAGGCCTCTTAACGATTTAGAAGCGGTAGGTTGCACCTACGCCGAAACCGTTCGCGCTGTTGTCGTACTGGGCGTTGTAAGTCTGGCCAAGGGCATTGCTGCGGTTGACGTTGACTTTCTCTTCCTTGAGGTAGGAGTAGGCAACATCGATGGTCAGGTCTTCGGTTGGGCTCCAGCCGGCACCCAGGCTGAAGATGGTCCGGTCGCCGGTAGGAATGCGTGGTGAACGGTCAGTGTTGTTGGTTGGCGCCTGGTCAAAGGTCAGGCCAGTACGCAAGACCCACTGTTTGTTCAACTGGTAGGACGTACCGATGGCGTAAGCCCAGGTGTCATGCCAGTTCTGCTCTTCCTGGATGCTGCCCAGTTTCAGCGTCGGGGCCAGTGCGCCACCTGTTGCAGCAGTGACACCCTCGTTGTTGACGGTGATGTCTTTCAGGCGGCTCCAGCGGGTCCAGGTGGCACCGGCATAGAGTTTCCAGGCATCGTTCAGTTCCTGGGTGACCGAGAGGTCGTAGGACTCTGGAGTGTCGATTTTCAGGGAGGCGTCGTAGCGGTTGCTTTTCAGGATGCCTGGGTTGGTGCCGGCACCGGCGGTGACATCAGTGTGGCCTTCCAGTTTGTATTTCACTTTCGAGTGGTAGGTCAGGCCCACGCGGGTGGTGTCGGTAGCCTGGACCAGCACGCCGATGTTGTAGCCATAACCAACGTCGTCACCCTTGATTTTGACTTTGCCGTCATTGGGCGAAAAAGGGGTAGTCAAGGCTGATTCCAATACACCGGAAATACGGTTGATGGTCGGGCCAAAACCGATCGAAACCTTATCGTTGAAGGCGTAGCTTACGGTTGGCTGGAACGTTACGACCTTGACTTCGCTTTTGCTGCCGAAGTTACGTCCCTGGAAGCTGCTTTCATAGTCGGTGACCAAACCAAATGGAGCATAGACCCCCAGGCCGAACGCCCATTGGTCATCGATTGGTTTGACGTAGAAGCCCATAGGCACGGCAGTTAAGGGCACCATATCGCCCTTGTTGGTGCCCTGGCGGCTGCCACTGGTGTTCCTGAGGTCGGTGGACGCATCGATAGCCGCCATACCGCCAGTGACTTGCTGGCGTTTCAGGCGCGACATACCGGCAGGGTTACCAAATACAGTACTTGCATCATCGGCAGCGGAAGAGCGGCCAGCAAAGCCAGTACCCATGCCGCTGATGCTTTGTTCGTTAAGAGCAAAACCGCTGGCGAAGAGTTGGGTAGAGGCAAGTGCAACCGCGAGACTGATGGTGGATTTGAGCATGAATTTTTTCATTATTAGAACTCCTGGTGATCACCGAGGCGAAAACTACCAACATTTCGGCTACGGCGCTATAGGCTGTAACAGTTGATTTAGAGCGGTTTTGTAGGACAATCCGACCAGAATCGGGGTTTTTCTCCGATTTTGTGAAGGTCGGTGTCAGCAGGCGAGCTGGCTCAACGGTGAAACGCAGGTTTGCCAGGCGCAGGCGAAATCTCTCAAACGTCCTTGTGGTTGAAAGGTCTTCCTCCAGATACGGGCCATGCCGAGCAGATCGTCGGCTGCGGGGAGTGGAGTGTGCTGTTGTTCCACCAGCAACCAGGCGATGGCGGTGGCATAACGCAGATTGACGGTCAGTTCCAGGTGCGGTCCGGCGAGGAACGCATGTTGGCTGGCCAGTCCTCTCACCAGGCTGGCCCGTTCCGGGTCCAGCGCCAGGTAGTGATCCCAGAGGTCCTGGTGGCGCACTTCAGTGATGCGGTACAGGCCGTGGCCGCGGCGATCGTGCAGCGCCGAGCCCAGCGCCGACTGACTGGCGGCAATGCCCAGCAACAAGGCTTCAGCGGTTTTGCTATGACTGCCCAGGTACATCAGCGTCGGGCGAATGACATAGCGGCACAACTCGCTGGCGGCGATACCCATAATGCCCTCGAGGGGGGAGGTGGCCGGCGAAACCCGAAGGTGCTTGGCAGCAATGAAAGGATCAGGTTTGCCGGAAGCGGCGCGGGCCGCCTGACTTGAAGTGTAGTGTCATATCTATGTTGTAAAGGCCTGTTTTTAAAACATTTCCGAGCTCTTGTTATAAGCCTTATACCTATTGGTACTTTGGTTGGAGGAGTGGATTGGTAAATCACAGGCAATAAAAAGCCCCGCGATCAGGCGAGGCTCTTGGGTTTTCAGCACTCTGGCGTATCAGGCCACCAAGGCCTGGCGTGTACGCTCGATCACTGCCTGCAGCGGTTCGGCGCTGGAGTATTGATCGGGATACAGGCGTTCGCTGTGACGGGCGATGCCGTGTTCATTGACCAGGGTGAAGCTGAAGCAGCCTTTGCGAGTGGCCATGATCAGGCAGTTCAACGGCGCAAAAGCGTGGGTTAGGGTGCGAATGGCATCCTGAGTCTGGATTTGAGTAGACATAATTATTAGGTGTTCCTACAAATGACACGGTTAAGAACCGTGCAACGTTAAAACGTTCCAGTAACGTCGACCACTATTGGTCAGACGAAGAACCCGACTGGAACAAAGCAGCCAGTTGCAGCGCTTTAATAAGGTTGCGCTAGGGGCTGGCAGGTAGGTACTTAGGAGGGCAGGCAACACAGCAAGGGCAAAGGTTCTGGGCCCAGGGTGGAGATCCTGATCAATTTGCAGGTTGGTTCGGTCAGAGTAAGTAACTTGGGCACGGCCTTTGATTTCGTTTCAAGGGCTGTGTCAGTTTGAGAATTACCTGGAAACCAGCGAGGTGGTCGGTCCTTGATGTTCGACGTTGTTCTCGTTAGGAGAGGTGTCGGCGGGACTTGTTCGACCAGAATTGACTTTCAGCTTGGTACTAACGGGGCGGAGTCTATCGGGTTGAAGGTGGGAATGCAAGTGTGCTAGGAAAAATGTTCCTTGGGCAACGACGTCACGGGGTGACGATTGTGTCACCTCCGACACGGCGGGGTGTACGAAAGTGGTGCATTGCCGACGTCAATTTCCGTCCAGTTGTGCACACTTGTTGTGCCACATGTCACCGGGTTGTCACCTTCCCCAAGGCTTGCTCCATAGCCTGTCTCGAGAATTTAAGTCAATGATAAACATCGTCTTTTTTTACTGGTGAAAAAATCGTCAGTTTGACTGAAGAGCCCGTCTCATGGGGCTTTGAGAGGGTTGTAGAGGGGTTGTCCACTGACTTATCCACAGCTTCTGTGGATTGTCCCAAGCGCTTGCTCTAGGACGGGCGTGCTGGCTCTTTTTTGACTTTACCCGAGCGAAAAAAGGAGTAGAGTGGCGCGCCTTCCGATCTGCCCCACAGTGCTTTATGAAGTTTCGCTCAGTATCACCTTCTGTTACCGCCCTCCCTGACAGTGTTACCGAACCCAAGCGTTTCTCCTTGCGTGTGGCTCTGTGGTTGCTGGACAGCCCGCGCCTGGGACACAACCCTAACGTCAAGCACTTTGCCGGACGTTTACTCAAGCAGCCGGCCCGGGAAGGCGTGGTCGCGGCGCAAAGTCGCCTGGGTCAGTTGATGTGCCGCGAGTGTGGCAACGCCCGGGACCGCCGTATCGGTCACGACCTGTTGCGCCAGGCAGCCCGCGCCGGTGACCGTCGTGCTCAACTGGAGCTGGGCCGTATCGAAGACTGAGGCTGTCCAACGCCCGGTGGCTTGGTTAACCTTCGTTCCTTATTTCGCTGACAGGAATTGCTATGGCTATGGACTTGACCAGCCTGCTGCTCGGCCTGGCGGGAGCGGCGCTGCCGTTACTGGTGCTGGCCTGGCAACTGCAGCGTCGCGCCAGTTCCAACCAGTCCGAGCTATCACTGCTGGAAGAGCGTCTGGCTACGGCCCTATTGGCCCAGGAAGGACTCATGGCACAGCTGGATGCCAGTCGTGATGAAGTCAGTGACCTGAGTCAGGCCAATGCTTTGAAGCAGGCGGACCTGGCGGCTGTGCGTCGAGAGGTCGAGTTGCTGCAGATTGAACGGGACAACGCCCGTGACGCTGCTCACGCCTGGAACCTGGAGCGTGCTGCCAAAGAGAACGAGTTGCGACGTCTGGATGCCCAGGCTGCCTCGTTACAGGCTGAGCTACGAGAGCAGCAGGAAAGCCACCAGCAGCGCCTTACCGATCTGCAAGGGTCCAGGGACGAGCTTCGGGCCCAGTTCGCCGAGCTGGCGGGCAAGATCTTCGATGAGCGCGAACAGCGTTTCGCCGAGACCAGCCAGCAGCGACTTGGGCAGTTGCTGGACCCGCTCAAGGAACGCATCCAGTCGTTCGAAAAAAGGGTCGAAGAGAGTTATCAGGCCGAGGCCCGCGAGCGTTTTTCCCTGGCCAAGGAGCTGGAGCGTTTGCAGCAACTGAATCTGCGCTTGAGTGATGAAGCCACTAACCTGACCCGCGCCCTCAAGGGGCAGAAGACCCAGGGCAATTGGGGGGAGCTGATTCTTGAGCGGGTGCTGGAGCACGCAGGCCTGGAGAAGGGACGCGAATACCAGACCCAGGTCAGCCTCAAAGGGCCGGACGGTGAGCGCTTCCAGCCCGATGTTCTGATCATGCTGCCGGGTGACAAGCAGGTGGTGGTGGACTCCAAGGTCAGCCTCACGGCCTACCAGCAGTATGTCGGCAGCGACGATCCACAGATTGCCCAAGCGGCCCTGAAGCAACATGTGCTGTCCCTGCGCAATCACGTCAAAGGCTTGGCCGGCAAGGATTACAAACGTCTGGAAGGCTTGCACAGCCTCGACTTCGTACTGCTGTTCGTGCCCATCGAAGCTGCATTCTCGGCAGCCCTGCAAGCCGAGCCCAACCTGTTTCAGGAAGCGTTCGACCGGCATATCGTCATTGTCAGCCCAACCACCTTGCTCGCTACTTTGCGGGTAATCGACAGCCTGTGGAAGCAGGAGCGCCAGAGTCAGAATGCCCGTGAAATCGCCGAACGGGCGGGCTGGCTCTATGACAAGTTCGTGCTGTTTATCCAGGATCTGGATGAAGTCGGCAACCGCCTGCAGCAACTGGACAAGGCATATGCTGCCGCGCGCAACAAGCTCACCGAAGGTCGGGGCAATCTGGTCAGCCGCAGTGAGCAGCTCAAGTTGCTGGGGGCCCGGGCCAGCAAGAGTTTGCCGGCAGATTTGCTGGAGCGGGCCATGACCGATGCCGACGGGCGAGAGTTGGAGTTGCCGGAGTAGCCCGGCACTGGCTCAGCCCAGAGGCAGATGACGACTCAATAGGGCGCGCAAGGCTGCCGGTTTTACAGGCTTGGCCAGATAGTCCAACCCCGCCGCGTGCACCTGGGCGATCATCTCCGGACGCCCATCAGCACTGATCACCACGCCAGGCACCGGCTCCCCCAACTGAGTGCGTAGCCAGGCCATGACGTCGGTGCCGGTTTCGCCATCGTCCAGGTGGTAGTCCACCAGCGCCAATTGCGGGCGGATGCCTTCCTTGAGCAGCGCCGCGCACTCTTCGCGGTTCCGGGCAGTCCAGACTTGGCAACCCCAGCGTGTCAGCAGGCTGTTCATGCCGATCAGGATGCTGTCTTCATTGTCCACACAGAGCACCTGCCCGCCGTTGAGGGACTGCCCGTTGAGTTCCACCGCTTTGCCCGGCGCGACCACGCTACTGCGGGCCAAGGGGACGTTGACACTGAAAACGCTGCCCTTGCCGGGCCAGGAGCGTACCTGCAACGGATGGCCGAGGACCCGGCACAGGCCGTCGGCGATGGCCAGGCCCAGTCCCAGGCCTTTTTCGGCGCGGGTCTGGTGGCTGTCCAGGCGCTTGAACTCTTCGAAGATCACCTGCTGCTTATCCCGGGGGATACCCGGTCCCCGATCCCAGACTTCAAGGCTCAATGATTCGCCCCGACGACGCACTCCCAGCAAGACCGGGCCCTTGGCATAGCGGAAGGCGTTAGTCAGGAAATTCTGCAGCACCCGCCGCAGTAACTTGCTGTCACTGTCGACCCGCAGACGGCTACCGCGCACCCGGAATTGCAGGCCCTGCTCATGGGCCAGGGCCTTGAATTCCGCCCCCAGGGTGTCGAATAGCTCGTTGAGGGCAAAGGGTTTGCGATCGGGGGTGATCTTGCCGTTTTCCAGGCGCGAGATATCCAGCAGGTCGCTGATCAGGTCTTCGGCAGAGCGCAGTGAGCTGTCCAAGTGCTGCACCAGCTGCTGGGCTTCGACAGAGAGTCCGTCATTCTGGTGTGAAAGGGCGGCGGAGAACAGCCGTGCAGCGTTCAGGGGTTGCATCAGGTCGTGACTGACGGCCGCTAGAAAGCGCGTCTTGGATTGGTTGGCCGCTTCCGCCGTGCCCTTGGCTTCGGTCAGCGCAGCATTGAGTTGCGACAGTTCATGGGTGCGTTCCGCCACCCGTTGTTCCAGGCCCTCGTTGGCCTCGGTCAGGGCCTGCTCGGCTTCGCGGAACGGGGTGATGTCGGTGAAGCTCATGACGAAGCCGCCACCGGGCATCGGGTTGCCGATCAGTTCGATGACCCGGCCGTTGGGGAACAGCCGCTCGGAAGTATGGGCTCGTCCCTGGCGCATCCAGTGCAGGCGTCGGGCGACGTGGACCTCCGCTTCGCCGGGGCCGCACAGGCCGCGCTCGGCGTTGTGGCGAATGATGTCGGCAATCGGTCGGCCAACGCTGATCAGGCCTTCGGGGTAATTGAACAGCTCCAGATAACGACGGTTCCAGGCCACCAGTTTCAACGACTGGTCCACCACACTGATGCCCTGGGTGATGTTTTCGATTGCGCCTTGCAGCAGTGCGCGGTTGAACTGCAGCACTTCAGAGGCTTCGTCAGCGATGCGCACCACGTCTTCGAGTTGCATCTCCCGGCCTTCGATGGCGGCCTTGACCACGGCGCGGGTCGAGGAGGCGCCAAGGACACCGGCGAGCAGGCGTTCGGTATGGGCGATCCATTCGCCGTCGGCGTTCTGATTCGGGTTGAAGCCTTTGCCCTGACGATAGGCGAAGCGGATGAAACTCTGGCGGGCACGCTCTTCACCGACAAAGCGCGCGGCCAGTTTCAGCAGGTCGTCGATCTGCACTGCCAGCATCGAACGTGAGCTGAGGCGACCGCTGATTTCCTGGCCGATGAAGCGTCCGGCCTGCCAGTGTTCGGAAACCCGGGTGCGCGACAGCACCGAGACCCAGGCGAACAGGGTGAAGTTGCCGGCCAGTGACAGCACCACGCCCTGGGTCAGTGGTGTGATGGGCAGGTCCAGCGGATTGCCGTGCAGCCAGGCCAGGCCGGGGAAGCTGCTCAGGGACCAGCCCAGGCTGTGGGCAGCGATGGGCAGGACCAGGGTGTAAAACCAGATAAAGGTGCCGGCGGCGAGTCCGGCAAACACCCCTCGACGGTTGGCCTGTTTCCAGTACAGCGCGCCAAGCATGGCCGGCGCCAGTTGAGTCACGGCGGCGAATGCAATCTGGCCGATGGTGGCCAGGCTGGCGGTGGAGCCCAGCAGGCGATAGCTGACATAGGCCAGCAACAGGATGACCACGATGCTGACGCGGCGCACCGAAAGCATCCAGTGACGGAACACTTCGAAGGGGCGTTCGGCGTTTTTATGTCGCAGCAACCAGGGCAGCAACATGTCGTTGGAGACCATGGTCGACAGTGCCACGCTGGCCACGATCACCATGCCGGTGGCGGCCGAAGCGCCGCCGATGAATGCCAGCAGGGCCAGGGCGGGATGGGCCTGGGCCAGGGGCAGGCTGATGACGAAGGAGTCCGGCAGCACGCTGCTGGGCAGGAGCATCTGCCCGGCCAGTGCGATGGGCACCACGAATAGCGCAGCCAGGGCCAGGTAGGCGGGGAACACCCATTTGGCCAGGCGCAGGTCCTGGGGCTCGATGTTCTCGACCACGGTGACGTGGAATTGCCGCGGCAGGCAGATGATCGCCATCATCGCCACCCCGGTCTGCACCACCATCGACGGCCAGTTGATGGTTTCCTTCCAGTACTGCTCCAAACGGGGCGCGAGCATGGCCTGGTTGAACAGATCGTCGAAACCGTCATAGAGGCCGAACGTGACGAAGGCGCCGACGGCCAGGAAGGCAAACAGCTTGACCAGGGATTCGAAGGCAATCGCCAGCACCATGCCCCGGTGGTGCTCGGTGGCGTCGAGGTTGCGGGTGCCGAAGACAATGGTGAATAGCGCCAGGATCAGCGACACGATCAGTGCCGTGTCCTGGGCGCGGGTACCCATGGCGTCGGCTCCGGCGCCGATCAGCAGGTTCACACCGAGCACGATGCCCTTGAGTTGCAGGGCGATGTAGGGCAGCACTCCCACCAGGCAGATCAGGGCTACGACCACCGCCAGGGATTGGGACTTGCCGTAGCGGGCGGCAATGAAGTCGGCAATGGAGGTGATGTTCTCCTGCTTGCTGATCATCACCATCTTCTGCAGCACCCAGGGGGCGAACACCAGCAGCAGGATGGGGCCCAGATAGATCGGCAGGAAAGCCCAGAGTTGTTCGGCCGCCTGGCCCACGGCGCCAAAGAAGGTCCAGCTGGTGCAATAGACGGCCAGCGACAGGCTGTACACCCAGGCCCGCACCCGCGGCGGAAGGGGCGCGCTGCGACGGTCGCCGTAGAAGGCGATGGCAAACATGATGGCCATATAGGCCAGGGCAACGGCGGCGATCAGCCCGCTGGACAACGACATGGAAACTCCGAAGCAAAGACGCCGGGCACGTCAGCCCGGCCAGACAGTCTGGCACGATGTTGAGTTGGCGTCAGTGTCGACCAAGGTATCAGCGCGGCCTGATGTCGCAGGGCCTGACGGTCGTTCGGGCGATCTAGGGTTGCAGCGCGAGCTCGATCATTTCATGGAGTTCCGACACCGGTAGCGGCGTGGCGGAGAAGAGGATGCGAAACACGGTCGGCGCCACGATCAGGTTCAGCAGGCGATCGACGTCCGGCAGGCGTTCTTCACTGTCCTGATAGCGTTCGAGGAGGGTCTGCAATTGAGCGCTGAGGATAGTCACGCAATAGCCTGGAGTCGCGCTGCATTGCACGTCGCGCATCATGTTGCGTCCTGGCTCCGAACTCATTTCATCCAGGTACTGCTCGGCCCAGGCTCGCAGGTCGCCCCGCAGGCTGCCGGTGTTGGCCGGTTCGCTGTCCGGACGCATGCGTGCCAGTGCAACATCGGCCAGCAGGGCTGACAGGTCGCCCCAGCGTCGGTAGATGGTCGAGGGGGTGACGCCGGCGCGAGTGGCGATCTGCGGCACGGTCAAGGACGAGCGTTCCTGCTCCTCAAGGAGCTGGCGGACTGCCGTATGGATGGATTCCTGAACCCGGGCGCTACGGCCGCCTGGGCGTAAAGCTTCTTTAATAGCCATGGGAACGAACCTTAACACAAAGAATTTGCTTTAAGCCCGGGGCGGTAGCACACTGCGCAAAAGCAAAATATTAGCTTTAGTGGAGCGTGCTATGTCCGGTGCTATCGACACCTGTGTGTCCAACCGTCGCAGTTTGGTGTTTCTGGCCATTACCTTGCTCAGTTTTCTGGCGGCCTCCAGCGTGCCGACACCGCTTTATCACCTTTACCAGGAAACCCTGCATTTTTCTCCGGCGATGCTGACCTTGGTATTCGGGGTCTATGCCCTGAGTCTGCTGGCCGCCCTGCTGACGGTGGGGTCTCTGTCGGACTACCTGGGGCGGCGGCCGGTGATCTTTGCCGCCTTGCTCCTCAATGTCCTGGCGATGCTGCTGTTTATCAATGAAAGCGGGGTGCAGTGGCTGATTGCTGCACGGGGGATGCAGGGCTTTGCCACTGGCATGGCTACCAGCGTACTCGGCGCCGCGTTGCTGGATACCGATCGCCAGCAAGGCCCATTGGTCAATAGTGTTGCGCCCCTTCTGGGCATGGCGTGCGGCGCCATGGGCGCCAGCTTGCTGGTGGAGTTCGCGCCGTTGCCGCTACAGCTCAGTTACTGGTTGCTGTTGGGGGTGTTCGTGGTCCAGGCCCTGTATGTCTGGCGCTTGCCGGAAAGTGTCAGTCCGCAACCTGGCGCCTGGGCCTCGTTGCGGCCCACATTGCATGTACCGCTGCAAGCGCGGCGAGCGTTATGGCTGGCGTTGCCGGTGGATGTGGCGGTATGGGCTGTGGGCGGCTTTTATCTGTCCTTGGCCCCGTCACTGGTGCGCGCCGCTACCGGGTCAACCTCGAACTTGACCGGTGGCGCTCTGGTGGCGGTGCTGACCCTCAGTGGTGCAGTGATGATCTTTTCTCTGCGCCAGCGACCGGCGGACAAGGTCCTGCGCCTGGGGGCCGGGTTGTTGGCGGTGGGGGTGATGCTGATCCTCGGCGCAGTGCACAGTGCCAGCCTGATGCTGTTCTTCCTTGGCACCCTGGTGCTGGGCAGCGGTTTCGGCGGCGGATTTCTTGGCGCGCTGCGCAGCGTAATGCCCCTGGCCTTGCCCCATGAGCGCGCGGGCCTGATGTCGGCGTTTTATGTCCTGAGTTATCTGGCGTTCTGCCTGCCGGCATTGCTGGCGGGCAACCTGACCCGCAGCTTCGGCCTGATTGCGACTACCGATGGCTATGGGGTTGTACTGATCCTGCTATCCCTCGGTGCTCTTCTGGTACTGCTGCGTCGCCCGGTGCCGCCATGTTGCACAGCACCTGGGAATTGAGCGTGTGGCTCATCCACTGAAAGAACATCCTGGGTACTGATGATCGAGTTTGAAGGCAGCGCCTCGGACTTAATATCTATCCAGTAGATAACAGATAGAGAAATTACCCGTTATATAGATATTCGATTAGGTTCTACCATGGGCTCCACCTCATCAGAGGACAGGAGACACGTCATGCCATGCACCCACAGCGTCAAAGCCGGCCGCCGGCCCTTGAGTCATCTGCAACACCCCCGTGAAGCCATTCGCCAATTCACCCCCAACTGGTTTGCCGCCACCATGGGCACTGGGGTTCTGGCCCTGGCGCTGGCCCAGTGGCCGACCCAGGTTCCAGGCCTGCATCAGGTAGCCGAAGGATTCTGGTGGCTGACCATTGCCCTGTTCGTGCTCTTCACGGTGATGTATGCCGCCCGTTGGGTGCTGTTCTTCGATGAGGCGCGGCGAATCTTCGGTCATTCAACTGTCTCGATGTTTTTCGGCACCATTCCCATGGGGCTGGCGACCATCATCAACGGCTTACTGCTGTTCGGCATTCCGCGCTGGGGCGAGGCGGTGGTGCATCTGGCACAAGTGTTGTGGTGGCTGGACGTGGCCATGTCCCTGGCTTGCGGGGTGTTGATCCCCTACATGATGTTCACCCGGCAGGAGCACAGCATCGATCAGATGACCGCCGTCTGGTTGCTGCCGGTGGTGGCGGCTGAAGTGGCGGCGGCCAGCGGCGGCTTGCTGGCGCCGCATCTGGCGGATGCTCACGCCCAACTGGTGATGCTCAGTACCAGCTATGTGTTGTGGGCTTTTTCGCTGCCGGTGGCTTTCAGCATCCTGACTATCCTGCTGCTGCGCATGGCCTTGCACAAATTGCCCCACGAAAGCATGGCGGCCTCGAGCTGGCTGGCCCTGGGCCCGATCGGTACCGGCGCCCTGGGCATGCTGGTGCTGGGGGGCGATGCACCGGCGATCTTTGCCGCCAATGGCCTGTCCGGCGTCGGCGAGATTGCCGCCGGCCTGGGGCTGGTAGCGGGCCTGACCCTATGGGGCTTCGGCCTGTGGTGGATGTTGATGGCGGTGCTGATCACCCGGCGTTACTTGCGCGAGGGCATTCCCTTCAACCTCGGCTGGTGGGGCTTTACCTTCCCGCTGGGTGTGTATTCGCTGGCCACCTTGAAGCTGGGTAGCACTTTGCACCTGGGATTCTTCAGCGTATTTGGTGCGGTGTTGGTAGCGGCCCTGGCGTTGATGTGGCTGATCGTGGCCAGGCGTACGGTCCAGGGGGCCTATAAAGGAGAGCTGTTTGTTTCGCCGTGCATTGCGGGCTTACGGAAATAATCGCCAAAGATAGGTAAGGTTGTGGCCTGGATCGATATTCGACATTCCAATAACAGTATCCACGCCACTCAGGGACATGGAAGATGAGTCACCCTTCGCAGTTCACTTTGCTCCGCAAGCGGCGGTTCCTGCCGTTCTTCATCACGCAATCCCTCGGCGCCTTCAACGACAACATCTTCAAGCAGTCGTTGATCCTGGCCATTCTCTACAAGCTGAGCATCGAGGGTGATCGCTCGATCTGGGTCAACCTCTGTGCCTTGCTGTTCATCCTGCCGTTCTTTCTGTTCTCGGCCCTGGCCGGGCAGTTCGGTGAGAAGTTCGCCAAGGATGCGCTGATTCGCCTGATCAAGCTGGGGGAGATCGCGATCATGGCCGTGGGAGCGGTGGGCTTCGTCTTCGACCATCTCTGGCTGATGCTGTTGGCGCTATTTGCCATGGGTACCCATTCGGCGCTGTTCGGCCCGGTGAAATATTCGATCCTGCCCCAGGCCCTGCGTGAAGAGGAACTGGTGGGCGGCAATGGCCTGGTGGAAATGGGGACTTTCCTGGCGATTCTGGCCGGGACCATCGGCGCGGGGATCATGATGTCCTCGGCTCATTACGCCTCTATTGTCTCGGTTGCCATCCTGGGCGTCGCGGTGTCGGGGTACCTGGCAAGTCGGGCCATTCCACGGGCGGCTGCTGCAACCCCGGACATGCGCCTGAACTGGAACATCTTCAGTCAGTCCTGGGCCACCTTGCGTCTGGGCTTGGGGCAGACACCGGCGGTGTCGCGGTCGATTGTCGGCAACTCCTGGTTCTGGTTTGTCGGGGCAATCTACCTGACTCAGATTCCCGCCTATGCCAAGGAGTGGATGCACGGCGACGAGACGGTGGTGACCCTGATCCTCACTGTGTTTTCGGTGGGTATCGCGGTGGGCTCGATGCTGTGCGAGAAGCTTTCGGGGCGCAAGGTAGAGATCGGCCTGGTACCGTTTGGCTCCTTTGGCCTGACGGTATTCGGCCTGCTGCTGTGGTGGCATTCCGGTGGTATCCCGGAGAGTGTCAATGGTCATGGCTGGCTTGAAGTGCTGGGCTTCGGGCATGCCTGGTGGGTGTTGTTCGACGTGCTGGGGCTGGGGGTATTCGGTGGCTTCTATATAGTGCCGCTGTATGCGCTGATCCAGTCGCGTACTCCGGAGAATGAACGGGCCCGGGTAATTGCTGCCAACAATATTCTCAATGCGCTGTTCATGGTGGTGTCGGCGATTGTTTCCATCGTCATGCTGAGCATGGTCAAGCTGACCATTCCCCACCTGTTCCTGGTGGTGTCGCTGCTCAACATCGCGGTCAACGTCTATATCTTCAAAGTGGTGCCCGAGTTCAGCATGCGGTTCATGATCTGGCTGCTCAGCCATTCCATGTACCGCGTCGAGCATCGCAATCTGGAGCAGATCCCCGATGAAGGGGCGGCGTTGCTGGTGTGCAACCACGTGTCGTTCGTCGATGCCTTGTTGATTGGCGGCGCGGTGCGCCGGCCGATTCGCTTCGTGATGTACTACAAGATCTACAATCTGCCAGTGCTGAACTTTATCTTCCGCACCGCCGGTACCATTCCTATCGCTGCACGGCATGAAGATCTGGAAATCTACGAAAAGGCCTTTAAACGTATTGCCCAGTATCTGCGTGACGGTGAGTTGGTGTGCATTTTTCCCGAGGGCAAGCTGACTGCCGATGGTGAGATTAACGAGTTCAAGGGCGGCCTGACACGGATTCTCGAAGAGACCCCGGTGCCGGTGATTCCCCTGGCACTGCAGGGCTTGTGGGGCAGCTTCTTCAGTCGCGACCCGAACAAAGGGTTCTTCCATCGCTTCTGGTCACGAGTGACTTTGGTGGCCGGGCCAGTCGTAAGCGTGGAGGCCACCGAACCCGCGCAGTTGCAGGCGCTGGTGGGGCAGTTGCGCGGCAGTCGTCGCTAGGATTGCAGTGAATACAAAAACGCCCGCAGCATTGCGGGCGTTTTCATTACTGTGCGGCGGCGCTCAGCTGGCGCTGACTTTCAAGCCCACCAGGCCGGCGATGATCAGCGCCACGCTGGCCAGGCGCACCAGGGCCATGGATTCGCCGAACAGGATGATCCCTGCGATCACCGTGCCAATGGCACCGACCCCGGTCCAGATGGCGTAGGCCGTGCCTAGGGGCAGCTCCTTCATGGCCAGACCGAGCAGGCCCAGGCTGATGGCCATGGCGAGGATGGTCAGGGCGGTGGGCAGCGGACGGCTGAAACCGTCGGTGTACTTCAGGCCGACAGCCCAGCCCACTTCAAACAAACCGGCAAACAACAAAATGATCCAGGACATGCTGACCTCATCGGTTGATGGGGTCGTCCCCACAAATAAGTCACTCGATTGAGTCGCGAGGTCGTCCTCGCGCTGCGCAGTATACTGCTCAATGCGGCTCGGTCGATCAGTTTTCAGCTCGGTTGCCGACTCGTTGTGTTTCCAGTTTTTGCTCGCTTTTGTCCCTCATGCCGCGGAAGTAGGTCGAGAGCAAGGCCCCGGAGATGTTATGCCAGACGCTGAACAGGGCGCTGGGTACTGCCGCCAGTGGAGAGAAGTGGGCGCTGGCCAGGGCGGCCCCCAGGCCGGAATTCTGCATGCCGACTTCCAGGGCCAGGGATTTGCGTTGTGCCAGTGGCAGCTTGAAGAGTCGGCCAGTGAAATAGCCCAACAGGTAGCCGAAGCTGTTGTGCAGCATCACCACCGCCATGATCAGCAGTCCGGACTCGGCGATTTTTGCCTGGCTGGCCGCCACCACGGCGGTGACGATGATGACGATGCTCACCACCGAAACCAGCGGCAGTACCTCCACTGCATGTTGTACTCGATGGCCCAGCACGCGCTGGGCCAGCACGCCCAGCACGATCGGCAGCAGCACTACTTGCAGGATCGACCAGAACAGTTCCATGAAGGACACCGGCAGCCAGGCCGAAGCCAGCAGCCAGATCAGCGCAGGGGTCAAGAGTGGCGCGAGCAGGGTGGTGACTGCAGCAATGGCCACCGACAGGGCGAGGTCGCCCCGGGCCAGCCAGGTCATGACGTTGGACGAGGTGCCGCTGGGGCAGCAACCCACGAGAATCACGCCGACGGCAATTTCCGGCGGCAGATGGAAGGCCTGGCAGAGTAGCCAGGCCACCCCGGGCATGATCACGAAGTGCGCGACCACTCCCAGTGCTACGCGCCAAGGATGACGGGCCACTTCGGCGAAGTCTTCGAGTTTCAGGGTCAGGCCCATGCCGAACATCACCAGGCCCAGCAGCGGCACGATGGCGCCCTTGAGGCCGATGAACCAACCGGGTTGGAAGAATGCCAGGACGGCGAAGATCAGTACCCAGTAGGCGAAGGTGTTGCCGACAAAGCGGCTCAGTGCAGCCAGTGCTCGCATGACCTGTTCCTTATTATGTGAAAACGCCACCGAAGGCGGTGGCGTCTATAGCGGGGCGGCTATTGGAGCAAGGCGTCAGATGCCTTGCGGAATCTCCTCGCCACCCAGGGCCTCGAACAGCGCCGGTAGGAAGTCGCCGAAAGTCAGCATCATCAGGGTGAAGCTGGCGTCCTGCTGGCCGAGGGCTTCATCGCCGCCGTCTTGTTCCGCCTGATCCTGCAGCAGGTCTTCGAACTTCAGGCGCTTGACCACCATCTTGTCGTCGAGCATGAAGGACAGTTTGTCCTGCCAGGCCAGGGACAGTTGGGTGACCACCTTGCCGGTGCTCAGGTGCAGCTGGATTTCCTCGCCGGTCAGGTCCTGGCGCTTGCAGCGCACGATGCCGCCGTCTTCATGGGTATCGCGCAGTTCGCACTCATCAAGGACGAAGAAATCGTCGGCGGCTTTCTGGGTCTTGACCCAGTCGGTCATGATCGCGCTCGGAGCAATCTTCACGGTCAGTGGACGTACTGGCAGGGTGCCGAGGACTTCACGCAGAGTGGAGAGCAGGTCTTCGGCGCGCTTGGGGCTGGCGGAGTTGACCAGAATCAGCCCTTGTTTTGGGGCGATGGCGGCGAAGGTCGAGGAGCGGCGGATAAAGGCCCGGGGCAGGAACGCCTGGATGATTTCATCCTTGATCTGGTCGCGCTCCTTCTTATAGACCTTGCGCATCTGCTCGGCTTCGATCTCTTCGACCTTTTCCTTCACCGCGTCGCGCACCACGCTGCCAGGCAGGATACGTTCTTCTTTGCGCGCTGCCACCAGCATGAAGTCCTGGCTGACGTGCACCAGCGGGGCGTCTTCACCTTTGCCGAAAGGGGCGACGAAACCGTAAGTGGTCAACTCCTGGCTTGCACAGGGGCGCGCCAGTTTGGTCGCCAGTGCAGTTTCCAGCGCCTCAGCATCAAAAGGCAGATCTTGGGTCAGGCGATAGATCAGCAGGTTTTTGAACCACATGGGGTGAATCTCTCCTTTATACAAAGGAGGGCATTATTCTCTTCGCTGCTGCTCAGGCCAACCCTTCGCTAAGCCTTTGGAAGGCCTGAAAAAATTATTATAAAAAGTGCTTGCCAGAGTGGGGGCTGCTCCGTAGAATGCGCGCCACACCGAACGTGAAGGGTGATTAGCTCAGCTGGGAGAGCGTCTGCCTTACAAGCAGAATGTCGGCGGTTCGATCCCGTCATCACCCACCATTCGCATTCAGTGTTACGCGCAGCGGTAGTTCAGTCGGTTAGAATACCGGCCTGTCACGCCGGGGGTCGCGGGTTCGAGTCCCGTCCGCTGCGCCATATTCGGTAATCTGGAACACTGAACGCCAGGTCACCACAGAAAGCCCGCTAGCGCGGGCTTTTTGCTGTAAAGAGTTTGTGGGTAGTGCGGCATTTCATGGGAATTCAGATTTTTTTGATAAAATTATCAACTAAATCAACACTTTAAGAATTTCTGTGGCATAATGCGCCCCGCAACGAAGGTAAAGGGTGATTAGCTCAGCTGGGAGAGCGTCTGCCTTACAAGCAGAATGTCGGCGGTTCGATCCCGTCATCACCCACCACTTACTTTCAACGCTACGCGCAGCGGTAGTTCAGTCGGTTAGAATACCGGCCTGTCACGCCGGGGGTCGCGGGTTCGAGTCCCGTCCGCTGCGCCATATTCGATAACCTGGAACACTGAACGCCAGGTCATCACGGAAAGCCCGCTAACGCGGGCTTTTTGCTATCTGGGGTTTGGCTTTAGGCAAATCCGGCACCCCAAAAAGCGGCCCGCAGGCCGCTTTTCTTGTTTCTAGGCTTACTGCTCGGCGTTACGGCTGTGCCGGTAGTCACTGACTGCTTCGTAGACCGCTTTGCGCAAGCGGTTGATACCACCGATAGGGCGATGGGCCTCAATGCCGAACCAGGGATTGAAGGATTGATTGTCGCAGGCGAGGTTTTGCGCAGGAGTGTCGAAGTCCTGGGCGGGGATCGTCAATCGGGCCACGGTTTCAAACAGTGCGTCGCTTTCTTTCCACTCGATGCTGGTGTCTTCGATCGGCATGAACCGGCTCGGATCCTGGCGTTGGATCTGCAGCACGAAGCAGGCTGGCATCCGATCGGTGGAGAGCTGCTGGGTCAGTGCGCTGCGCAAGAAGTTGGGCAGGTCCTGGTTCTGCGCTGGCAAGTTGTAGGCCGGGCAGCTGTCCGGGTCCGGCATGACCCGGAACTTGGCGTTGGCGTTACCGAACTTGTAGGGCGAGACCGAAAAGTAGGTCGTCTGGGTCGGGCTGGATGGTGCTGGTGACAACGTGGCCAAGGCGATGAACAGATGGCGGATCTGCCAGCTGCGAGGGTCCCAGCCAGGGAAGAAGGCGCCGACTTTCTTGCCATCCGCCTGGGCGGCAATGTTTTGTTGATACTCCGCCACATCGCTGACGAAGAAGTTCGGATGATTGAACATCACGAAGTCCTGCTCGCGTCGCGCCGATTCCGCGGGGATCAGCTGTTGCCCAGGAACATCCAGCAGTTTGATCGCCATGCCGCGGGCATCGCGAATGCTGTCGAACTGCGGATAGGCATTGCCGTTGGACAAACGCACGGTCGCTTGCCAGGTCTGGCCGGGGTTGGCGAATACACCCTGGCGCAGTTCCGAATTCAGGTCCTTGAGCACCTGGACCTCGGCTTTCACGCAGCCATGAGCCTTGGCGTGGGCATCGCGCAGGTAGCGCGTGCCTTCACGATGCTGGTCGACGATGCGTACGGCGGTCTGGATGATGTCCTGGGTGCGTGCGGCTTCATCGGCGGGAATCTGCTCCTGCACTGCCACCGGACCACGGTGCTGCCAGGCGAACCAGGCGCTGCCCAGGGCCCAACCCAGCAGGCCGATGCCGGCCAGCAACAACAGAGTCTTGCCCAGCAATGCACCGAGGCTTAGCCAGAGCCTGGCCAGCAGTGACGGTCGTTTTCTTGCGAGATCGAGTTTCATGGCAGTTGTGACTCCAGCGGTCCGCCTAGCACTTTCAAGTATTCCAGCAGCGCCCAGCGCTCTTCGGGTTGCAGCAGAGGGCCGATGACGCCGTTGCCACGCTGGCCGGCACGGAATTCGTGGCCGCTGTTGTGGTTGCCGCTGATGCGGGTATCGAATTCAAAGCCATTCTTGAAGGCTTCCGGGCGATAGCCCAGGTGCTTGGGATCGTATTCGAAGGTGCCTCGATAGAAGGTGGTGGAGCGTTCGGATTGCGGCGAAAGCAGTTGATACAGGTTGGGCACCGAGCCGTTGTGCAGGTAAGGCGGTGTCGCCCAGACCCCAGCCAGTGGCCGGGCCTTGTAGGCACGCAACTCCCGTACGCCGATCGGCAGGCCATAGCCATCCAGCCGTGGCCGTTCCTCGGGAGTGACCTTGGCATCGCGGTAGGCACGTTCCTCGACGAAGGCGGTGATATAGGCCAGGCCCTTCGCGGCCGAGAGTTGGCTCAGGTCAAGTGGTTCAGTGGGCGTCGGGTGCAGTTCGACGTTGGACTTGGCCAGTTCGGCGGTGTCCCATTGCAGGGCACTCAGGTCATAGCGCAAGTCGGCGATGTTGCTGGCGGAGTTCGGGTCGGTACCAATCACCGAAACCGGGAGCATCTTCAGTTGCTGCACTGGGCGGCCGTTGCTCTCGCTCACTGTCGGTAGGTGACAGCCGGCGCAGTGGCTGGCGAACAGGTCGCGGCCCTTGGCAGCCAGAGGTTTGTCGACAGTGCCCAGCAGTGCCTCAGGCCATGTGGGAGGCTTCAGGCGCTGCAAGGTTTCTTCTATATGGTTGAGGTCGCGAACCCGAACACTGGACGGGTAGCGGGCATCGCCGGTGAGGGGCTGGCCGTTGCTGTCGAACAGATTGAGGGTGGCACCGACCCCCAGGGCCTCGCCTATGTTGCGGGCCATGGGTTGCTGTGCGGAACCATTCCACTGCACCCAATCGAAGGTCCAGATGTCCCACAGTTGTGGGTAATCCACCGGGGCGTTGGCGATCCGATAGTTCTGCGCAGAAATGGCATCGCCGAAACTGGTGTTGGCGATGCGGCCGAAGGCATCGGTACGGCCCGGGCCTTCCTCGGTGGGATAGAGGCCACGATGGGTGTCGTTCCAGGCGACTCGGAGGAAGGTGTCCAGCGAGGCCTTGAAGTCCTTGCGCAGTTGTTCATGTTGCGCGTCATAGTCTGCGCCCAGCACTTTGCGGGCGAAACGCTCGAATTTCCATGGGTTGTAGTAGGTGGTGGCCAGACTGGCTACCAGCGCCTGGCCGAAGCTGCCGCCGCGCAGGGTTGGCACGCTGGAGGGCAACACGTGTTGCGCCGATCCGCCATCGATTCGCAATGCCTGATGGTTGAAGCGCAGTTCCCCGGTGTGGCAGGCGGCGCAGGTGATGTCCAGGTACTGTTCCGGGCTGCCTGGGTTCTGGTGTCGGGCGAACCCTACTGGCAGGTTGCCGGGATTCTGCGCGGTGGCTTTCTGTCCGGGCTGAACCAGGAATCCGAAGCGTGCCAGGTACTCCGGCGCTGCAAAGGACTGCTTGGAGAAGGGCAGCTCCAGGGCGGTGAACCATTCATAGCGCAGGCCTTTGACCTGAGTGCCTTGGGGGGTGAAATAGTACGTCTGGCGGTCGGCGGCGTCCCACTGGTCCAGATAGTGCACCTGCTCGACGGGCACATAGTCTGGAAGCTTGGGGTTGGCGATGTAGTACACAACCACGGCCAGGGCTATGCCGATCAACACGGCAATCAACAGCAATACACGGTAGATGAGGCGCAAGATGTACGTCCTTGTCGAATTTGCTTTCCTTATGCCTGAGCGTCTCTGACGCGGCAAGTAGCCATTACTTGCGCTATGGTTATTCGCGCTCGTTCCAGCGCCTCACCGAGCCGCCTGAGCGGGCGTTCCCCAAAGCATAAAACGTGTTTAAAGACGTGAACTTATCGGACATTTACTACTCTTACGCCGGTAGCCATTGGTCGTGGTCGCCTGATAAGCTCGCGGCTTTATTCGATTGCCCTTTAGGCGCATGAACAAGGAAATAGCATGAAACAGCATCGGTTGGCGGCGGCGGTGGCCCTGGTTAGCCTGGTACTTGCGGGGTGTGACTCGCAGACCAGCGTAGAGCTGAAAACCCCGGCGCAAAAAGCTTCCTACGGTATCGGCCTGAACATGGGCAAGAGCCTCGCCCAAGAAGGCATGGATGACCTGGATTCCAAAGCGGTAGCCCAGGGCATCGAAGATGCCGTTGGCAAGAAAGAACAGAAGCTGAAGGATGAGGAACTGGTTGAAGCCTTTGCCGCGCTGCAAAAGCGTGCCGAAGAGCGCATGGCCAAGATGAGTGAAGAGTCGGCTGCTGCCGGCAAGAAGTTCCTCGAGGAAAACGGTAAGAAAACCGGCGTGACTACCACTGCTTCCGGCCTGCAGTACGAAGTGCTGAAGAAGGCTGATGGTCCTCAGCCCAAGTCGACTGACGTGGTCACGGTTCACTACACCGGTACTTTGACCAACGGCACTGTATTCGACAGCTCGGTAGAGCGTGGCAGCCCGATCGATCTGCCTGTCAGCGGCGTCATCCCGGGTTGGGTTGAAGGTCTGCAACTGATGCACGTGGGTGAGAAGTACAAGTTGTACATCCCTAGCGATCTGGCCTACGGCGCACAAAGCCCAAGCCCGTCGATCCCGGCCAACTCGGTTCTGGTGTTCGAACTGGAGCTGCTGGGTATCAAGGATCCAGCCAAGCAGGACGCCGCCAAGTAACCTGTCTCTGCGCCTGAAGCAACGCCCCGTTTTTACGGGGCGTTGTCGTTTCTGCGGGCCACTGCTGGTAAATATTCCGAACCGGCGCCATCGTAGGTGGTCAGAACTGGGTATCGGCGGTGGGTAGTCTGTGAAGGCCGCCAAGTCAATGAAATTATGGGTTTTTTTATGTGAGTAAAAAACGCCCGATCTGAGCTAAGCCCTTATGAAACGGGGCTTTCAGCTGTGAAAAATAGCTCTGTTCACAAGGTTATCCACAATTTGTGTGGATAACATTTCAGTGGAGTGATGATGAAAGCACCTTGGAGTTTTGCTCGCTTCCTGCCCCTGGCTGGTCGGTTGCTGAGCCGCGGTCGTTTACCGACGCTGCTGTTTGCCGTGGCCAGCAAGGGGGCCAGCCAGGGTGGCCGTCTGGGCAAGGTCAAGGAGGATCTGCGCCTGCTCCAGGCACTGTGTCTGGCTTACTGGCGAGGTGAGTATCGCGCTGTCAGCCCCAAGGCTTTGCTATCGGTAGTGGCAGGATTGATGTACTTCCTCAGCCCGGTGGACGCGATCCCCGATTTTCTCCCGGTATTCGGCATGCTCGACGACATCGCCGTGCTGGCGTGGTTGATGAAGACCCTGGATGACGAACTTGGTGCCTTCCGCGCCTGGCGCAACCGCCAGATGCCGGAAAAACTGGCAGTGGTTGAACGCCTGCCGGATACACCGGAACAACTGCAGCTGGAGGGGCCGCGGAAAAACTGAAGCGATTGACTCGCTCTCTCAACAATCATGCTCCCCGCGACCGCCGCCGCTGTTAGGATTACACTTCAAGGGAAAAGTCCGACTCGGTAAGAGTCGTTGTCCTACGGGGTAGTAATGGATATTCAGATTATTGAACGCGATGGCGAGCCCGAATATGCGGTTCTGCCGTGGGCTCAGTATCAAGCTTTATTGACAGCCGCAGGCCTCACCAAACAACAACCACACGCCGCTGCAACCTCTCAGGCGGCACCACCAGCCCAGAGTCTTCCGGGCCTGGATCAACTACGCAATTTGCGCGAAGGGAAGGGCATCGCCATCGAGGCGCTGGCCCGCAAAGTAGGTATTAGTCCGTCTTACCTGGCCCTGATTGAAAGTGGCGAGCGTCAACCCGACGCTGCGATTCGCCGCAGCCTGGCCTGGGAGTTGACGGTGCCGGGGTGGAGGGAGCAATCGTGAGTGTAAGGATCAGTCGTCAGCACTGGGATGGGCTGTTGGGCGAATTGGATCAAGCCCGTCGCCAACGCCATCTTTTAACCTACCGGGCATTGCTGGAGCGATTGCAGCTGCCTAGCCCAGCCATGCAAACCCTGACGGCCGCGCTGGAGCATCTGGCGGCCCTGGATGCTCGGGCCGAACAGCCATTGCGCAGTTCATTGGTGATCAGCCAAGGCGCTAGTCGTTTGCCTCGTACCGGGTTCTTTGAGTGTGTGGAGCGCTTGGGGCGTTTTTCCGGGCCATCCGATGGCGTGGCCGCTGCTTCATGGCACGCATCGGAAGTGGTGCGCGTGTTCGAGTATGAATACCCCGAATCAGCGGAGGCTTGAATGTTCTGGCGACTCAAGGCACGACTCAGCTATTGGCTGGCGCGCCGGTTGTTTCATTGGCCGTGGTTTATCCGTGAACCTCGCAGTTGGCGGTGGATGGAGGGGCAATTCGCACGCATGGCCAATCTGGGGGATGTCGACGCGCAAAGTTTTTACGGACACATCCTGACTTTTCGTGGGCATGGGCTTGGGGCGCGGGAGGAGGGCATTCGCCTGCTGCGTCTGGCGGCTCTGGCCGGTGACGGTAAAGCCGCCTATCAATTGGGGGTGATCAGCCTCGCCGGCTCCGCCAGCAAGGCTCCTGATGCTGACGAGGCAAGCCGTTGGTGGACGCTCTCGGCCAAGGCCGGGCATCCCCTGGCGGAGCTCAAGCTGATGCAGCTGAATCAGGCGGCGGATTCCGATCCCGCATCGGTTCGTTGAGCGCCTGGCTTCCCATGCGGGCTGCAGCGTCCAAACTGTCGATTACGTGGATGCTGTAGCCCTGAACATTCTTGGCATGATGCTTGGCCTGGGATGCCAGCTCTGCCAATTGGCTGGAATCCAGTAGTCCACAAGCCTGTGGATACAAGTGCACGACGCCGATGGACAGTGACAGCAAGGGGAACTCCTGACGCACTCCTTGACGGTTGGGGGCGACAAAGCAACCGGCCTCCAGGTGTTCGCTGCGGTAGAAGCGTCGGCACTGACTGTGAAAGTCGTCCAGCAACTGGTTCAGGCGCCTTTGCCAGTCTTCAGGTCCGAGCACCAGCAAGAAATCATCCCCGCCAATATGCCCGACGAAGTCACGACTCGGGTCGACCCGATCATTCAGGCATTGGGCCAGGCACAGCAGCACTTCATCGCCACGGCCATAGCCGTAGATATCGTTGAAGGGCTTGAAGCTGTCGATGTCCACGTAACAGATCACTGACTCTCGCCCTTGTTGCAGCAGGCGGGTCAGGCATTGCTGGATGGGTACGTTGCCCGGTAACAGGGTCAGGGGATTGGCATAGCGCGCCTGCTGGATTTTCAGTTCGGTGATCAGCTTGAGCACATCTATTACCCGTCCCAGTCCCAGGTAGTGACCGTTGAGGGTGATGATGAAGTCTTCCTCGATGCGTTGCCGGGCGCGACTGGTGATCAGGCGGCTCACCTGTTGCAGGGACTGGCTGAGTTCGACGGCAAGGAAGTCGTCATTCATCAGGCGGCTGATGGGTTTGCGGGCAAAAAGATCGGTAGCAAAGGGCTTGAGCAGGGCATCTGAAAGCGAATGCCGGTGGACGATCCCGCAGGGGTGGCCCTGTTCGTCGAGGACCGCCAGAGAGTTGAGGTTGGCTTGCCGGCGAAAGGCTTCCAGCACGTTGGCTGTCGGGGTATTGCGGGCCACGGCGGGCTGTTCGTTGAGCAGCGCGCTGAGGTCACTGCCTTCATCGTTGAGTGCCACGCTGGTTTGGTCATGCTTGGGCATCATTGCCCGGGCATCCCGAGGCGGCTGTTCCTGCGGCCGGCACAGCAAGTAGCCCTGGACCAGATCCACCCCCATTTCGCTGAGCACCACCAGTTCCTCGAGCATCTCGATCCCTTCGGCTATCACCTGGGCGCGGGACGCCTTGGCGATCTGCAGAATTGAACCGACGAATTCGCGCTTTAGGGCGTCCTGATGGATGCCATCGATAAAGTGCCGGTCGATCTTTACATAGTCCGGCCGCAGCTCGGACCACAGGCGCAGGCTGGAGTAACCGGCGCCTAGGTCATCCAGGGCGATGGAAAATCCCATGTCCCGGTAGTGATGCAGGGCGTTGTGCAACAGCTGAAAGTCGTCGATGGGGGTCTGTTCGGTGAGTTCGATCACCACCTGGCTTGGAGGAATGCCGACGTCCTGTAGCAGTTGCAGGGTCCGGCCTGGTTGATGGGTCGCTTCCAGCAGGGATTCCGGCGATACGTTGAGGAACAGTTTGCCGGGTAATTGCTGCTCGCTGAAGCGTTTGCAGGCGCTGTGGCGGCAAGCGAACTCCAGTTCGCTCAGGCGCCCGGCCTGGCGGGCCACCGCGAACAGGGCGACCGGGGAGTGCAGGGGGCTGTTGGAAGGGCCGCGGCTCAAGGCTTCGTATCCGAGGATACGTCGCTGCGAGAGAGAAATGATCGGCTGGAACAGGCTGTGCAAACCGCTTTGAGCCAGGATTGAACTCAATGCACTCAGCTGTTCGGTCGTGGTCATGGCGATCTCTATCGATAAAAAAAGGACCGGGCGCCGCTCCTGATTCAAGAGCGGCGCCCGGTCCTTTATTTCACGACAGAATGATGACTGTTTAATGACGATCCGAGGAGCGATCGAATTAAATTGCCATCATGTTCAGTGCTTGGCTACCGAGGTGTTGAGCTTCAGATAGTCCAGCAGAATGCGCCCTGTTTCGCTCAGGTAGGCGTCGTCTTCCGGCTTGGTCTTGTCTGGCTCGGCAGCTGCCAGTGCATCTTCGTCTTCTTTCTTCAGCTCTTTGAGCGGCTCTTCACCCTTGGCCTTGCGACGAGCATTTTCCAGAGCCAATTGCTTGGCTTCGATGTCGGCATGCTGTGCCCGACGATCCGCTTCGTTGAGGCTGACGGTTTTTTCCGCCATCAGTTTCTGTGCCAGGGCCAACTTGTCGCGGATGAACACGAACTCCGCATCTTTCGCTGAACGGCTTTCATGTTCGGCCTTGAGCTGGGCCAGGAATGGCTTGAACGGATCCACCGCCGGTTTGATGGCCGGGCGAATGGTGTCCCATGGCATGGCTTCAGGCAGAGCGCTTTCACCGATTTCCTTGGTGTCGATGATCGACGGGTAACCGATGTCCGGAAGAACGCCCTGATGCTGGGTGCTCTGGCCGGAAACCCGATAGAACTTGGCCAGGGTCAGTTTCAGCTCGCCATGGTTCAGTGGCTGAATGGTTTGCACCGTACCTTTGCCGAAGGTCTGTCCACCGATGATCAGCGCTCGGTGGTAGTCCTGCATGGCACCAGCGAAAATCTCCGAGGCCGAGGCGGAGAGACGGTTTACCAGCAGTGCCATCGGGCCTTTATAGAAGGCGCCGGGGTTTTCATCCTCCAGCACATCCACACGACCGTCGGCGTTGCGTACCAGTACTGTCGGCCCTTTGTCGATGAACAGGCTGGTCAGTTCGGTGGCTTCCTGGAGGGAGCCACCGCCGTTGTTGCGCAGGTCGATGACCACGCCATCGACCTTGTCTTTCTGCAACTCGGTCAGCAGTTTTTTCACATCGCGGGTGGTGCTCTTGTAGTCCGGATCACCAGCGCGGAACGCCTTGAAGTCGAGGTAGAAGGCCGGGATCTCGATCACTCCGAGCTTGTAGTCCTTACCATCCTGCTTGAGGTTGAGGATCGACTTCTTCACTGCCTGGTCTTCGAGCTTCACCGCTTCGCGGGTGATAGGCACGATCTTGCTGGTCTGGTCGTTTGGCGCATTGCTGGCCGGGATCACTTCCAGGCGTACCAGGGTGCCTTTCGGACCACGGATCAGCTTGACCACTTCGTCCAGGCGCCAGCCCACTACGTCGACCATTTCCTTGTTGCCTTGGGCGACACCGATGATCTTGTCTGCGGGAGCTATCTGCTTGGTCTTGTCTGCCGGGCCTGCCGGCACCAGGCGCACGACCTTGACCTGGTCGTTGTCGCTCTGCAACACGGCGCCGATGCCTTCCAGCGACAGGCTCATGTTGATGTCGAAGTTTTCCGCGTTATCCGGCGACAGATAATTGGTGTGCGGGTCGTAAGACATGGCGAAGGTGTTGATGTAGGCCTGGAAGATGTCTTCGGCCCGGGTCTGGTCCAGGCGCGCCAGCTGATTCTTGTAGCGCTTGGTCAGCGTCTCCTGAATCTGCTTAGGCTCCTTGCCAGCGATCTTCATGCGCAGCACTTCGTCCTTGACGCGTTTGCGCCACAGGTCGTCAAGCTCTGCGGTGGTCTTGAGCCAAGGGGCGTCCTTGCGGTCGATCAGCAAGGTCTCCTTGGCGTTGAAGTCGATCTTGTCGACGCCTTTATTGAGCTCCGCCAAGGCGAAGTCCAGACGCGCTTTGACCCGGTCCAGATAACGCTTGTAGATGGTGAAGCCGGCATTCAGGTCGCCGCTCTTGAGGAAGTCGTCAAACTGGGTTTTCCATTTGTCGAATTCCGCGATGTCGCTGGCCATGAAGTAGCTGCGCGATGGGTCCAACAGCTTCAGGTAGCTGTCATAGATGATCACCGAGCGCGCATCATCCAGCGGCGGTTTGCTGTAGTGGTGGCGTTTGAGCAGTTCTACAACATTGAGGCTGGCAATTACCTCATCGCGATCGGGCTGAAGTTGATCCCAGCTATTGGCTGCGAACGTATTGGTCGACATCGGCAGAAAGCCGAAACCAATGAAAAGGGCGAGGGCGGTGCTGGGGAACAAATGCTTCATGCTGATTCGACGCGGGGGCAATTGATAACGCATATTAGGCCGTCTTTGAAGTCGCCGGTTCCATAAGGACCGGTCGCATAATGCAAAAAGCCCGGTGCTACCGCTCCGGGCTCAGTCCGGACTCACTATGGAGGCACTGTGAAAGCATTGCAAGGCGTTGAAGGTCATGTGGAGTGGGTTGAAGAGCCAAGTCCTGCCTGTGATGTAGGGCAGGTTCGCATTCGGGTGGCGGCTGCGGGTCTCAATCGGGCCGACCTGTTACAGCGTGCAGGGCTCTATCCGCCACCTCCGGGAGCCAGCCCGATCCTGGGCCTGGAGTGTTCCGGGATTATCAGCGAAGTGGGGCCGGGTTCTTCCTGGCAGATCGGTGACCGGGTGTGCGCGCTGCTGGCCGGTGGCGGCATGGCCGAGGAAGTGGTGGTTGATGCTCGTCATGTGCTGCCGGTGCCCGAGGGGTTGTCCCTGGCCGAAGCCGCGGCGTTGCCCGAGGTCTACAGCACGGCCTGGCTCAATCTGTTCCAACTGGCGGCGCTCAAGCCTGGCGAGAAGGTGCTGTTGCACGCGGGGGCCAGTGGTGTCGGTTCGGCCGCGATCCAGCTGTGCAAGGCGTTTGGCAATCCATGCTGGGTGAGTGTCGGCTCCGCCGATCGCCTGGCCTATTGCGAAAGTCTCGGCGCCCAAGGCGGTGTGGTGCGGACTGAGGGGCTGGAAGCGCTGCGGGACTTCGGTCCATTTGACGTGATCCTCGATCCTGTAGGGGCCAATTACGCGGTCAGCAACCTCAAGCTGCTGGCCGTTGATGGGCGCTGGGTGCTCATTGGTCTGATGGGCGGGCGTGAAGCGCAACTGGACCTGGCTCAGGTGCTGGCCAAGCGTATCCAGCTGTTGGGCTCGACCCTGCGTAGCCGCGACGAACAGTTCAAGGCTGACCTTTTCCGTGACCTCGGGCAGAACGTCTGGCCGCTGTTCGCTGAAGGACGCCTGAGCCCACAGTTGGCCAAAACCTTTGCGATCAGGGACGCCGAAGCGGCTTTTGCCGAGCTGGCGAGCAATCAGGTCTCGGGCAAGCTTGTGCTGGTGATCGATTCCAGCCTGACGTGATTGTCGGCTCCTACACCAGCCAGCTTCTATAGAAGCTGGCTGTCCGGGCATTTCAGGGCCAAGGGTTACTTCCAGTGGTGGATCGGCCAACCGGACTTCTCTGCATGTTCGCGCAGGACCGGGTCCGGGTTCACCACCTGGGGATGGTCTACCCGCAGTAGCAGCGGCAGGTCATTGCGCGAGTCGGAGTAGAACGTCGCGCCTTCCAGGTTTTCTTCCTCGGCGTCCAGCCATTCCAGCAGGCGGGTGATCTTGCCTTCGCGGTAGGTCAGAGTGCCAAGGGTATTGCCGCTATATACGCCGTGCAGTACTTCCAGCTCAATGCCCAGCACTTCGTCGATGCCCAGGCGGGCGGCAATCGGCTTCACCAGATGGGTGCCCGAGGCTGAAATCACCAGGATCCGGTCGCCGGCCTGGCGGTGAGCGGCGATAGTCTTGCAGGCGTCGCTGAAAATGATCGGCTCGATCACCTCTTCCACCCAAGGCTCCACCAGGTGCGTCACCTCCTCCGGAGTACGTCCCGCCATGGGTTCCAGGCTGAAGCTCATGAACTCTTCCATGGCCAGCTTGCCGTGACTGTAAGCGTCCATCAGTTCGTTGTTGCGACGCATGAACGACTCGCTGTCGACCCAGCCAAGGCGGCCCATCTGTGCGCTCCAGAGGGTAGCGCAGTCGCCGTGGATCAGGGTTTCGTCCAGATCAAAAATTGCCAAGGCCATCAGTACAGCTCTCTCTTCAGGATCAATTGCGTGAAAGCCATCAGGCTACCTCACACAGGGCGGCAGGATCGATGGTCAGCGCCAGACGTTGGCCGTCAGCGTGCAGGTCATCGGCCGAACGGTTGAGAACATCCACCACCAGCTCCACGCCGCGAGCCTCGACCCGGTAGCGAATCACATTGCCCAGCAGGCTGTGGCTGCGGACCAGCGCATCAAGCTGGCCCTCCCTGCCGAGTTCGATGGCTTCCGGGCGAATGGCGATACGCCCGCTGACCGGGCGTTGCAGCAGCTTGCTGGCGCTTTCGGCGTCCAGCAGGTTGTAGTTGCCGATAAAACCCGCCGCGAATACATCCACCGGTGCGGTGTAGAGCGTTTCGGCATCGCCGCTCTGGACGATACTGCCCTGGTTCATCAGGAAGATCCGGTCGGACATGGTCAGCGCTTCTTCCTGGTCGTGGGTGACGAAGATGGTGGTCAGGCCCAGTTCCCGCTGGATGTTGCGGATCTGTTCACGCAGGTGCTTGCGGATACGTGCATCCAGGGCCGACAACGGCTCGTCCAGCAACAGCAAGCGCGGCCGGGTCACCAGGGAGCGGGCCAGAGCCACCCGCTGGCACTGGCCGCCGGACAGTTGGTGTGGATAACGACTGGCAAAGTCATTGAGCTCCACCAGTTGCAAGGCTTCAAGGACCCGCTTGCGGCTGTCGTCGGCGTTGACCTTCTGCATACGCAGGCCGAAGGCGACGTTCTGTTCCACGGTCATGTTGGGGAACAACGCATAGCTCTGGAACACCATGCCGATCCCACGCTTCTGCGGGCTCAAGGGCACGATGTCCTGGCCATCGAGAAGGATCTTGCCGCCGTCCACCGGGGTCAGCCCGGCGATGCAGCGCAGCAGGGTGGACTTGCCGCAGCCGGACGGGCCCAGCAGGGTGACGAACTCGCCTTTCTGGATTTCGCAATTGATATCGCTGAACACCGTGGTGCCTGCGTAGTTCTTTTGCAGGTGTTGGACGCTGACGAAGCTCATTGGCTTTTGTCCTTGTTCAAGATGTTGGCGGCCCAGGTCAGAACCAGCACAAAGAAGAAGTAGGAGATCACCAGAGCGCTGGTGAAGTGGCCGCTGCTGTTGCGCATGTTGTTCAGGTAGACCTGCAGGGTTTCATAGCGGGTGCCCACCAGGATGTTGGCGAACACGAACTCGCCGAACAGGAACGAGAAGGACAGCAGCAGCGCCACCATCAGGCCCTTGCGCAGGTTGGGCAGGACCACCAGGAAGGCTGCCTGCCAGGTGCTGGCGCCGAGCAGTTGGGCGGCGTCCATCAGGTCGCGCAGGTTGATCGCTTGCAGGTTGTTGGTGATGGCCCGGTACATGAACGGCAGCGCCACGGTGAAGTAGCAGCCGATGAGGATCCAGGGCGTGCCAACCATGGCGAAGGGCCCTGAGCCATAGAGTTGCAGCAGGCCCACCGATGACACCACTGGCGGCACCGCGAAGGGCAGCAGGATCAGGATGTTCATCAAGGCGTCGAGCTTGGGAAAGTGGTAGTGCACCACAAACAGCAGCGGCAGGATCAGCACCACCGACAGCACCAGCGCGCCGACGCAGACCAGCAGCGACTGGCCGAAGGCATTGAGGAAGCGCGGGTCGCTCCACAGCTGCAGGTACCACTTGAAGGTGAAACCGCTGGGCAGGATGGTGGCCGACCAACTGCTGGCGATGGAGTAGACAAGGGTCCCCAGCAACGGCAGCAACAGGATGGCGAACAGCAGGTAGACCACCACCCGGTGGTACAGGGTGGCGGAGCCGGGTTCAGCGCGAGACATGGTAGCTCCTCTTCAACAGCAACTGATGGACGATGGTGACCAGGGTCATCAGGGCCACCAGCACCACCGCCAGGGCGCTGGCCATGTTCGGGTCCAGGGAGATGTCCCCGGAAACCATGGCGGCAATGCGGATCGGCAGCACGTTGAAGTTGCCGGTGGTCAGGGCGTAGACCGTGGCATAGGCGCCCAGGGCATTGGCCAGCAGGATGACGAAGGTGCCCAGCAATGCCGGGGTCAGCACGGGCAGCCCGATGTGGCGCCAGAACTGCCAGCCGTTGGCCCCCAGCAGCGCGGCGGATTCACGCCAGTCTTCGCGCAGGGCGTCGAAGGCCGGGTACAGCAACAGCACCCCCAGGGGAATCTGGAAGTAGGTGTAGAGAATGATCAGCCCGGTCTTGGAATACAGGTTGAAGTCCTGAATGATCCCCGACTGCTTGAGCATGATGGTGATGGTGCCGTTGAAGCCCAGGAGAATGATGAAGGCAAAGGCCAGGGGCACGCCGGAGAAATTGCTGGTCATGTTGGCGAAGGCGTTGACGAAGTTGCGCAGTTTGGAGTCCACCCTGCGCAAGGAGTAACTGCCCAGCACCGCAATGATGATGCCGAACACGCTGGACCAGAAACTGATCTCCAGGCTGTGCTGGATGGCCTGCAGGTAGAACTTCGAGCTGAAGATCTTGCTGAAGTTGGCCAGGCCCCAGCCGAACTCTTCCGACTGCAGGCTGTTGATCAGCACCCACACCAGCGGGGCGATCTGGAACACGATGAAGAACAGGGCAAAAGGCACCAGACAGAGTGCCGCCAGCCATTTGCCGCGGGTGACTGAATTCACTGCAACAGCTCCCGGCAGAAAGGTTTGTCATGGGCCACGCCCAGTAGTTGGCAGATGCTGCCGCACAGTTCGGTCTGCTTTGGCGTGGCACCTGGGTCGAGACTGAAGGCATTGCCGAGAACGAACAACGGAACCTCCCGCTCCTCGGCCAAGAGACCGTTGTGGGAGCGGTCGTTGTTCATGCCGTGGTCGGCGGTCACCAACACCTGGTAGCCAGCATCGAGCCAGCCTTGCAGATAGTCGGCGAGGATGATGTCTGCCGAACGCGCGCTGTTGCGGTACTGGGTGCTGTCGAGGCCGTGCTTGTGGCCGGCGTCATCGATGTTCATCGGGTGCACCAGGAGAAAATCCGGTTGGTGCCGCAGGCGCAGGCTCTCCGCATCGGCGAAGAGATGGGAGTCGGGGTAGTGATCGTTCCAATAGAAATGGCCGTACTGGATCGGCAGCTCGGGATTGGCGGTGTGCCGGTCCCGTGGTGCATTGAAGGGACTGCGGTTGTACAGCTCGCTGACCCAATGATAGGCCGCGGCGGCAGTGGAGCGGCCGGCCTCGCGGGCATAGTGGAAAATACTGCGCTGGTTGGACAGGCGCGAGACCTGGTTGTGGACGATACCGCTGTCGATCGGCGCGACACCGGTGAGGAGGCACTCGTACAGCGGTCGGGACAGGGCCGGCAATTCGCATTGCAGCTTGTACAGGGCGGCGCGGCCTGCGCCGACGTAGGCTTGCAGGTGGCCCATGGCGTGTCGGGCAACTTCGTGGTTGAGGCCGTCGAGCACCACAAGGATGACGTTGTGCTTCATGAACGGGGGAACTCCGGGATCAGGCAACGCATGGAACCTGTAGTAGCGGCCGGACGGCAATGCCCTTGCCGGCGAAGGTGCCTGCACGCTCGTACAGGCCTTCGCCGGCAAGCCGGCTGCTACGACTGATGCAGTATTACGGCATGTTGATGATCACTTCTTCCTGCCACTTCTGCGGCAGGGACTTGGAGGTTTTCTCCCAGGCGTCGGCGTCCTTGATCGGGGTTACGTGCTTGTATTGCTCGTTGGGCAGCAGGTTGGCCTGGACGTCCGCCGGCAGAGTCAGATGCTCGGCACGGATCGGGCGCGCATTGCCGCGAGCCAGGTTGGTCTGGCCGGCATCGCTGAAGATGTACTCGCGGGTCAGCTTGGCGGCGTTGGGATGCTTGGCGTATTTGTTGATGATGGTGGTGTAGCCGGAGATGACCGAGCCGTCGGATGGGATCAGCACTTCGTAGTCATCCTTGTTGACCATCTTGTTGCGGTAGCTCAGGCCGTTGAAATCCCAGACCACGCCCACTTCCACTTCACCTTTCTCCATGGTGGCGATGGTCGGGTTGGCCAGGGACAGGCGACCCTGCTTGGCGATCTCGGCGAACATCAGCAGCGCCGGCTGGATGTTCTTTTCGTCGCCGCCTTTGGCAATGGCCGCGGCCAGCACGCCGTTGGCGGCTTGGGCTGCGGTGCTCACGTCACCGATGGAGACTTTGTACTTGCCTTTCTCCAGATCTGCCCAGCTCTTCGGCGCCTCAGACCCGTGCAGCAGCTTTTTATTGATGATGAAGGCGATGGTGCCGGTATAGGCCAGCGCCCAGTTGCCGTCTTTGTCCTTGGCCCAGTCCGGGACCTGGGCCCAGGTGCTGGGTTTGTAGGGTTGGGTCACACCCTGCTTGACTGCGATGGGGCCGAAGGCGGCGCCGACGTCGCCGATGTCGGCGCTGGCGTTGTCTTTTTCCGCGGCGAACTTGGCGATCTCCTGGGCCGAACTCATGTCGGTGTCGATGTGCTTGAGGCCGTAGATTTTCGCCAGGTCCTCCCAGGTGCCTTTCCAGTTGGCCCAGTCGTCGGGCATGCCGACACTGTTCACCGCGCCTTCTGCTTTCGCAGCGGCTTCCAGGGTTTTCAAATCGTTGTCAGCAGCCATGGCGGCGGTGCACAGGGCAATGGTCGAACCTAACAGTGATGCCAGGAAAAGCTGTTTCATCCGAAGCTCCTTTGGGCGTGTTCAACGCTGCGTTGTTATCGACGGTCTTGCGGTGGGTTGGTCTAGGTCAGCAATACCTGAGCCAATTTAGGCGTGTTGGATGACACTTTGATGTCGGTGCCAATGGTCGGCGCATGGATTCGGGCGCAGGTTCGGCGCTGCGAAATAAGCGTAGACCATGCCCAAACACCCGTTCTGCAAGGTTCTGGCGGGCAATTTGCAGGTTCACCAAAGGCTCGCTCAGCGGCGTTGTCATCTATCAGTCATATGCATTGCCTAGGCTTTCGACACAGATGCAGAGCACTGCCCCGGCCCTTGCGCTGCCCTGAAACAGTGCTGGTCTAGTCCAGATAGGTAACGTTGATGCGTATTGATGCAACCAAAGCGGTGACAGCCATCGGCCAGGTCCTGCAGGAGCAGATCGCCCATGGTCTGTTGGCGCCCGGCAGCAAACTGCCGGCCGAGCGCAAGCTCAGCGAGTTGTTCGCCACCACCCGCATCACCGTGCGCGAGGCCCTGCTGCAATTGGAGGCCCAGGGGCAGATCTACCGCGAGGAGCGTCGGGGCTGGTTCGTTTCGCCGCCGCGGCTGGCCTACAACCTGATGCAGCGCAGCCACTTCCACGCCATGGTCAGCGCCCAGGGGCGAGTGCCTTCCACTGAGGTGATCTCGGCGCGCCTGCAACCGGCGTCGGCGGCGGTCTGCGCCTGGCTGCAATTACCGGCACTGTCCAGCGTGATCCAGATCTGTCGAGCGCGGCGCATCGATGACCGGCTGGTGCTGTATGTGGAGCACTACCTGAACCCCAAGTACTTTCCACACATTCTCGACCTGGATTTGAACCAGTCGATCACCGAGCTCTATGCCCGGCATTACGACCTGCATTACGGGCGGGTGCGCTTCGAGATCGTGCCCACCTCATTGCAGCCGGAAGCGGCGGCGGCCTTGAAGGTGTCGGTGGGCAGCCCCGGGCTGCGCATCGCCCGGGTCAACTATGACCAGCATGAGCGGCTGATCGACTGTGATCTGGAGTTCTGGCGGCATGACGCAATTCACGTTGGCGTTGACGTTCTTTAGACGCCCGTACCGTTGGCCGGCAAGACGGCGCCTAAGGGGTCATTGCTTTTCCGGGGCGCTGCCGGGGGTGATCACCTGGATGCTCATGCGCGGGGTGGCCAGGTCCAGTCCGGCTTCGTCCAGGTGACGCTTGAGGGACAGGTTGAACGCCCGGGACACTTCCCATTGCTTGATCGGCGCGGTCTTGAAACGGGCCCGTAGGATGGCGCTGCCGGACTCGAAACTCTCCACTCCCTGGATCTCCAGGGGCGACCAGATGTTGCGTCGCTGCAAGGGGTCGGTACGCATCTTCTGGCCCACGTCGCGCATCAGCTTGATCGCGTCGTCGATCTCCATGTTGTAGGGAATCGCCACGCGAAAGATCGCGTAGCCGAACTCCCGGGAGTAGTTCTTGATGCTCTTGATTTCGCTGAACGGGATGGTGTGCACGATGCCGTCGATGTCCCGCAGGCGCACGGTGCGGATGGTCAGGCCCTCGACGGTGCCCAGGTGACCGCCGACATCCACGTAATCGTCGATGGCCAGGGAGTCTTCGATGATGATGAACAGACCGGTGATCAAGTCTGCTACCAGCGACTGGGCGCCGAAACCGATGGCCAGACCGATGACACCGGCACCGGCCAGCAGCGGCGTGACGTTCATGCCCATGTTGGCCAGGGCGACGATGGTGGCGATGATGAAAATCGCCACGAACAGCACGTTACGGATCAACGGCATCATGGTCTGTGCGCGGGCGTTGGCCAGGCCCTTGCGCGAGCGGGTCAGCGCGTGATGCACCGCGGTGTCGCTCAAGATCCAGATCAGCCAGGCGAAGATCAGGGTGCCTGCGAGGCTGAACAGCTTGACGCTGACTTCATGGCCGTCGCCTTCGGTGAAGCGGATCAGTGACATGCCCCAGACCCGCAGGCCCAGTTCGATGAACGCCAGCCACACCGCCAGATGGGCCAGGGTATAGAAGAAGCTTTTCAGTCGTTCGGAATACAGCGCATGGCGCTTGTGCCCACGCTGGGGCTTGAGGGCGTGGCGCCGCACCAGGCCGTTGATCACCATGCACAGCACCAGCAGTACCGTGCACAACAGTGACTGGCGCAGGGCCGTGCTGGTGTCGCCGGCGGAAACGAAGGTGGCGAACAGCGAAATGCCCACCAGCACCAGGGCGGGGAGGTACCAGAAGGTGCCGATGATTTCGATGGTGTCGCTCAAGGCGCGGCGGGTCAGGCGTCGCGCCAGCGGCTGGTTGCGGATCAGGTGCGCGATCGGCCGGCGAAAGCGCAGGATGAATACCCCGGTGGACAGCGCCGCCATGACATTGGCGAAAGTCGCTGCGGTATGGGCCAGGTGCTGGCCGAGGCTGGCCACCATCCGAGGGTCGCTCAGGGCCTCGCCGAACGCGGCGAAGCTGCCGATCCACCACAGCGGTCGGAACGCCTGGCGGCGCAGGATATACAGGGCACGATGACGATGCGGACCATCGAGGACGGAAAACGCCACCACACAGATCGCCGAAAAACAGGTGCCCACCACCAGGGCGTAAGCCAGGACCATGGCCAGGTCTTTGCCCAATGACGAGGGCAGGGAGTAGGTCATGTAGACGGTGATCAGCAGAGCGATCAGCCAGGGGCCGAGCTTGCGCAGGGCGAAGCGCAGCAAGTCCCAGGTCTTGGGGTGCTGGGGCAGTTCTTCGGTGAGACCGAAACGCAGGCGCACCCGGTGGCTGAGCCAGATCAGCGCCGCCGCCAGCAGACTCCAGACCATGAGAATCAGGGCAAAGGCAAAAATGATCGGTAGCCATTGGCTGGCTGGCAGCATCAACGCCGACAGTTCTTCCTGGGCTTGATCGAACTCGTCGGTCCAGCGGTTCAAGGGGCTATCAGCGCCGGAGAACTGTTTCTCCAGGCTCGACAGCGTGCCGCCGATCAGGCCTAGCACGCCTTCTTCAGTGGCGGGCTGGGCTTTTTTCGTGGCGTCCCGGAGCTTTTTCAGATCAGCCAGCAGCTTGGCGCGTTGCTGGTCGTTTTCCAGGGATTTGATCACCTCGTCCAAAGACTGCCCCAGGGGCTCTTCGGCCTGTGGTTGCGGTTTGCTCTGGTTGCCCAGCAGGCCCGGCAGGCCAACCGCCTGCGCACTGCTCAGGGGCAGGAAGGTCAGCAGGCAGACAAGCACAAAGCAGGGCAGGGCGAAAAGACGAGCGAACACTGGGCGGTCAACCTCGGAGAAAATCGGATCGACCGAGTGTACGAGGCCGCCAAATTCAATGCGAGGGCGAGCGCGGCATTTATTCCGCCAGTTTGGCGAGGATTTTGTAAACCACAGTGCCGAGAATCAGCAGCATGCCGATCCACATGCTGAACACACCGAGGTTCTTGTCCCGGAAGTTGAAGCCGATGGCCAGGAGAATCATGCCCATGAGAATCGGGATGAGCATGGAGTGGAACGCAGACATCGAGATCATGGCGACGGCCTTGTCAGGAAGAATACTCATAAGTCTAGGTCGCTTTGCCGCGCCCCGGGTTGATGTGTATCAGAAACCGGCAGGGCCCCCTGAGGGGCGCCCGCGGTGACAACTCAGGGCAGTTCGTGGCTGGCGTAGAACGCGCTCAGCACCTTTACCAGGTGGGCCAGGTCATGGCTGCCACAGAGTTCACGGATCGAGTGCATGGCGAAGGTCGGCAAGCCGATGTCGACAGTGCGCACGCCCAGGTGGCTGGCGGTGATCGGGCCGATGGTCGAGCCGCAACCCATGTCGCTGCGCACCACGAAGCTCTGCACCGGGACTTCCTCGGCCATGCACAGATGGCGGAAGAAACCGGCGGTTTCGCTGTTGGTGGCGTAGCGCTGGTTGCTGTTGACCTTGATCACCGGGCCGGCATTGAGTTTCGGGCCGTGATTGGCGTCGTGCTTGTCAGCGTAGTTGGGGTGCACGCCGTGGGCGTTGTCTGCGGAAATCAGCAGCGATTTCTGGATGGTGCGGACGAACTCGTCGCCTTCGGGCAGCAGGCGGCGCAGGGTCTGTTCGAGCATCGGGCCATCGGCGCCGCAAGCCGAGCAGGAGCCGACTTCTTCATGGTCGTTGCACACCAGTACGCAGGTTTCCTCGCTGTCGGCTGTCAACAGTGCCTGCAGCCCGGCGTAGCAGGACAGCAGGTTGTCCAGGCGTGCGCCGGCAATGAAGTCACCGTGCAGGCCGATCACCGCGGCGCTCTGGGTGTCGTAGAAACTCAACTCGTAGTCCAGCACCACATCGGCGTTCAGACCGTGTTCGCGGGCCAGTTGGTCGGTCAGGACCGCGCGGAAATCCACCCGCTCATCGCCGGCGAACTGGGCAAGGATCGGCGGCAATTCGTTCTGCACGTTGATCGCCCAGCCCTGATTGGCCTCACGGTTGAGGTGGATGGCCAGGTTGGGAATGATCGCGATGGGGGCTTTGAAGTCGATCAGTTGGCTTTCCACCTTGCCATCGCGGCGGAAGGTTACGCGGCCGGCCAGTGATAAGTCACGGTCGAACCAGGGAGCCAGCAGTGCGCCGCCATAGACTTCCACACCCAGTTGCCAGAAACCCTGGCGCTGCAGTTCAGGCTGAGGCTTGACCCGCAGGCAGGGGCTGTCGGTGTGGGCGCCCACCAGGCGGATGCCGCCTTGCAGGGGCGAATGCCGGCCCAGCTTGAAGGCGACGATGGAGGAGTCGTTGCGGGTGACGTAGTAGCGGCCGTTGGCTTCGGTGGTCCACGGCTCGCGCTCGTCGAGGCGCTGGTAACCTGCCGCTTCCAGACGTTGAACAAGGCTGGCAGTGGCATGGAAAGGGGTAGGGGAGGCCTTGAGGAAGTCGATCAGGCCTTGGTTCAACTCTTCGCGCATAAGTAGCTCCAGACAGCAGTGGCGCGAGTTTAACGTATAGCAGGGCACTGTAGGAGCCGGCTTGCCGGCGAAGCGGTTGTCGACCTGGGGGATGGTCGTCAGGGGGCCTTCGCCGGAAAACCCGCTCCTGCAGAACGCTGTCAGAAGGGCGCGGGGCAATCGAAGCGCAGGCGCTCACCGGTCTGGGGATGAGTGAAGCTGAGCATGCTGGCATGCAGGCATAGCCTTGGCCAGGCGGCCAAGGCCTGCGGGTGGGCGTAGAGGCCATCGCCCAGTAGCGGGTGCCCGATGGACAGCATGTGTACCCGCAACTGATGAGAGCGGCCGGTGATGGGGGTCAGCTCGACCCGGCACCAGTCGCCGCAGCGCTCCAGCACTCGCCAGAAGGTCAGGGCGTGCTTGCCGAATTCGTGGTCCACCACATGCCGGGGTTTGGTTGGCGGGTCATAGCGCAAGGGCAGGTCGATGCTGCCGCTGTTCAGTTCCGGCTGGCCCCAGCACAGGGCGGTGTAGGCTTTTTCGGTTTCGCGGTCATGAAACTGTCGCGACAGTTCGCGATGGGTGTCCGCGTCCCGGGCCAGGAGAATGATCCCTGAGGTTTCCCAATCCAGTCGGTGGACGATACGGGCTTCGGGGTAGCCGTTTTCCTGCAGGCGAGTGATCAGGCAGTCCTTGTTGTCGTCGGCGCGACCGGGGACTGAAAGCAGCAGGGTGGGTTTGTTCACCACCAGGACGGCGGGGTCCTGATGCAGGATGTGGATATTCGACAACGGCATTAAAACAGCCTCGTAACAAACGCCAACGGCGGCTCGCCGACCTCAATGCTATGCATGAAGTCAGCGAGCCGCCGTGGCTCCCGTCGGATCAATCAGCGATCAGGCAGGGTGATATTGAGTTCCAGGATTGAGCAACTGCCCTGGTTTTCCAGAGCGACGTGCACGTCGTCGGACCCGATATTGACGTACTTGCGGATCACTTCCACCAGCTCTTTCTGCAAGGCGGGCAAGTAATCAGGGGTGCTGCGCTGGCCGCGTTCATGCGCCACGATGATCTGTAGACGCTCTTTCGCTACCGACGCGGTGCTGACCTTTTTGCTGGCACGAAAGAAGTCAAAAAGATTCATTATCTACCTCCAAACAGGCGCTCGAAGAATCCCTTCTTCTCGACATCAAGGAACCGGTGTTCCACGGTTTTGCCCAGCAAACGATCGACTGCGTCGCTGTAGGCCTGGCCCGCATCGCTCTGGTCGTCGAGAATCACCGGCACGCCCTGGTTGGAAGCCTTGAGCACGGCCTGGGATTCCGGAATCACGCCCAGCAGGGTCACTGCGAGAATTTCTTTGACGTCTTCAACGCCAAGCATTTCGCCATTGCTGACGCGCTCCGGGTTGTAACGGGTCAACAGCAGGTGCTCCTTGATCGCGTCTTCGCCTTTTTCGGCGCGGCGGGATTTGCTGGCCAGCAGGCCGAGCATACGGTCGGAGTCGCGGACCGAAGAGACTTCAGGGTTGGTCACGACAATCGCTTCGTCGGCGAAGTACATGGCCAAGTGGGCGCCTTTCTCGATACCGGCTGGGGAGTCGCAGACCACGAACTCGAAAGTTTCCTTGAGTTCCATCAGGACTTTTTCCACGCCTTCCAGGGTCAGCGCGTCTTTGTCGCGGGTCTGGCTGGCGGCCAGTACGTAGAGGTTTTCCAGGCGCTTGTCTTTGATCAGGGCTTGCTGCAGGTTGGCTTCGCCATTGACCACGTTGACGAAGTCATACACCACGCGACGCTCGCAACCCATGATCAGGTCGAGGTTACGCAGGCCGACGTCGAAGTCGACGATGACTGTTTTGTGACCGCGCAGAGCGAGGCCGGTACCGATAGCGGCGCTGGTGGTGGTTTTACCCACACCACCCTTGCCGGATGTAACCACGAGAATCTTGGCCAAGGTGTTTCACCCCTAAGGAAAAAGGACTTTTAGCCCCTGAAAAACATCTCTTGAAAACTACTGCAGTCGGACAGCCTTGGCTGGAGCTCGGTCAGCGGCAGGGTTTATCGTCGATAAACTCTGCTGATTGCCAATTTCCTACTTCGTTTGAGCCGTAATCGCTACGTTTTAGAGATGCTTGGAAAATGCGGCAGTATCCGTTAAAGACGTGTGATGTTCAACACGTCACCCGACAGGCTGACCTGGACTCCAGAGCCCCACAAAGGGTCGCGCCGCAGGTCTTCGGAAACCTTGTACTGACCGGCGATGGAGATCAGTTCAGCGCTCAATTGCTGACAGAAAATCCGTGCCTTGGTGTCACCTTTGACGCCAGCCAGCGCCCGACCACGCATTGGGCCGTATACATGGATATTGCCATCGGCGAGAAGTTCCGCGCCGGGGCTGACCGAGGACACCACGACCAGATCGCCACCTTGGGCGTAGATCTGCTGTCCGCCGCGTACTGGCGAAGTGATGATGCGGGTCGGTTTCACGGTTGGTTCAGGCGGCTTTTCCGGTACTTTCTTGACCTCGCTTTCCGGCGGATCGAGGGGGCGCTCCCGGGCACCGGAAGGTGGCAGCACTGGCAGATCGACGGCAATGGCCGCTGCAATGTCTTCAATCCGGCTGGCGCGGATCGCCAGGGTGCGCAGACCGTGCTGGCGGCAGACACGCATCAGCCCGGGCAGATCCACCGAGCCTTCGGCAGCAGGCAGCTTGTCCAGCGCCAGTACCAGTGGCGCGTTGCTGAAGAAGTTTGGCGCCTGGGCGACCTTCGCGGCCAGTTGGCGATCGAGGCCTTCAAGGTCGTTGCGGGCCAGTTCCAGCACCGTGATGGCGAGCATGCTGCCCTTTAACTGGAACACAGGATCTTGGTCTAGCGATTCGGTTTGGCTCATGGTCTGCAGAAGGCGGCTTGTCACTAAAAGTGCCGAGACTTATAACGAGATCGCCCGCGCCCCGCAAGCCAGGTCGAACCGATGTAGAATGCGCGACCTTGTTGTCTGTCCCGGAATCTGTAATGGATCGCCCGCGTTTTCGAGCTGCATTCTTGTCTCCACGTTTCTGGCCGCTGTGGCTGGGACTTGGCGTGTTATGGCTGATCGTCCAGCTGCCTTATCCCGTGCTCCTGCAAATCGGTCGCGCCCTGGGGGCGTTGATGTACCGAGTAGCCGGCGATCGACGGTCTATCGCCCGACGCAATCTGGAGCTGTGTTTCCCGGAAAAATCCGCCGCAGAGCGCAAACGCCTGCTCAAGGAAAACTTCGCCTCCACCGGGATCGCCTTCTTCGAAATGGCCATGAGCTGGTGGTGGTCCAAGCAGCGTCTGGCGCGCCTGGCCCATGTCGAAGGCCTGGAACACCTCAAGCAGGCCCAGCGCGAAGGTCATGGGGTGATTCTCATGGCCCTGCACTTCACTACCCTGGAAATTGGCGCGGCGCTGCTGGGGCAGCAGCACACCATCGATGGCATGTACCGCGAGCACAAGAACCCGCTGTTCGATTTCATTCAGCGTCGTGGCCGCGAGCGACACAACCTGGATTCCCTGGCCGTGGAGCGAGAGGACGTGCGCGGCATGCTCAAGCTGCTGCGTTCCGGACGGGCCATCTGGTATGCACCGGACCAGGACTATGGCGCCAAGCAGAGCCTGTTCGTGCCGTTGTTCGGCATCCAGGCGGCTACCGTGACCGCCACCAGCAAGTTCGCCCGCCTGGGCAAGGCGCTGGTTGTGCCTTTCACCCAGGAGCGCCTGGCCGATGGCAGTGGCTATCGCCTGGTGATTCATGCACCCCTGACGGATTTTCCCGGTGCCACTGAAGAAGAGGATTGCCTGCGGATCAATCAGTGGGTGGAAAGTGCGTTGCGCGCCTGTCCCGAGCAGTACCTCTGGGCCCATCGACGCTTCAAGAGCCGGCCGCCGGGCGAGCCCAAGCTTTACAAGAAGCGCGGTTGACCGCTTGGCATTGATTGCCGGATCTTGTGCGCCACGGATGGAGTGAGTAGATGAGTGTTGCGCAACCGATCACAGGTTTGATTCTTTCCGGCGGCGGTGCCCGTGCCGCCTATCAGGTGGGCGTGCTGGCGGCGATTGCCGAACTGTTGGGGCCTGGGGCGCGCAATCCGTTTCCGGTGATCGTTGGTACCTCTGCCGGGGCCATCAACGCGGTCAGCCTGGCCAGTGGGGCCACGGATTTTCCCGCGGCAATCGAACGCCTCACGGCATTCTGGCGCAGCTTTCGCAGCGATCAGGTGATGCGCAGCGATTGGCCGGGAGTGATTCGCCAAGCCAGTCGTTTTGTCGGCCACAGCCTGTTGGGGCTCGGTGCTCAGGTGCCGGTGGCGCTGATCAACAACTCGCCGCTACGCGACCTGCTCAATCAGCACATGCATCTTTCGGGCATCAACCAGGCCATTTCCCAAGGCCAGCTGCATGCGGTAGCGGTGACGGCCTTTGGCTACGAATCCGGACAGGCGGTGACTTTTTATCAAGGTGGCGGGGTCATCGATCCCTGGTTGCGTCATCGGCGCATCGGCGTTCCCATTCAGCTGACGGTGGACCACCTGCTGGCCAGCGCGGCGATTCCCTTGCTGTTCGCGCCAGTGAAGCTCGACCAGGAGTATTTCGGTGACGGTGCCGTACGCCAGTCGGCGCCCATCAGCCCGGCGTTGCACCTGGGGGCCAGCCGCGTGCTGGTGGTGGGGGTCAGTGGCAACCCGCGGGGCAATGATCCAGACGCCACCCGGCAGCGTTCTTACACCGGGCAGCAGCCGACTCTGGCGCAGATCGGTGGCCATATGCTCAACAGCACCTTTATTGACAGCCTGGAAAGCGATATCGAACTGTTGGAGCGGCTCAATCATTTCAGTCGGCTGTTACCTGGCAGTGCGGCGGATCGCGGCTTGGGTATCGCGCCGGTGGAAGTGCTGGTGATTGCCCCGAGTCAGCCGATCGACGAAATAGCGGCGCGGCACCGGCAGGAGTTGCCAGCGGCTCTGCGCTTGTTCCTGCGCGGACCGGGGGCAACCCGGACCAGTGGTGCCGGGGTCCTGAGCTATTTGCTGTTCGAGGCGTCGTATTGCAGCGAGTTGATCGAACTGGGGCGCAGTGACGCCCTGGCCAAGGGCGAGGAGTTGGCGCGGTTTCTGGGCCTTAAGGGTTGATGCCCGGGCTCAGCCGATGAGCCCGGGATTTTCGCAGCCTGAGGTCAGTGAGGCAGGTAGTCCTGGATGAACTGGCGGATCACACCGATAAAATCCTCGTCCGCGGTAAAACCCAACTCGCTGGCATACCTGGCACTGAAGGCTCCCGGCCAGGAGCCGACGATGCGTTCGATCTTCGCGTCCGGGCGTAGCTGAATACGCTGGGCAACTTCGTCTCCGGCCACTTCCCGTAGCGCGTTGATCATCTGCGCCACGGTCAGCGACAGACCGGGCATGTTGATCACTCGGCCCTGACTCAAGCGCTCTGCGGCCAACTCATGACCGTGGATCAGGTTGGCAATGGCCTGGGCCGGAGACATCAACCAGAGTCGGGTATTCAGGGGCACCGGGCAGACGCTGGTCTGGCCGCTGAGGGGTTCGCGGATGATACCGCTGGCGAAGCTGGACGCCGCCAGGTTCGGTTTGCCTGGTCGCACCACGATGGTGGGCATGCGCAGGCTGCGGCCATCGACGAAGCCGCGTCGGCTGTAATCGGCGAGCAGCAGGTCATTCATGGCTTTCTGGGTCCCGTAGGAGCTTTGCGGAGCCCAGACCTGATCATCGTCGACGTTCTCCGGCAGTTGCCCACCGAAAACGGCCACAGAACTGGTCATCACCCACGTGGGGCAGGAGCCCAGCTGGCGCGCCCGTTCCAGCAGACCTTGGGTAGCGCTGAAGTTGACCCGCATGCCCAGTTCGAAATCGCCTTCCGCCTGGCTGGAGACCACGGCGGCCAGGTGAAAGATGCTATCGGTGTCGGCGTCGATCAGTTTGGCCAGCACCTGTTCATCGCTAATGTCTCCTTCCTTGACCTGCACCCGTGGGTCATCGAGGCCCTGCACGGGCTCCCGGTCAAATGCGGTAATGCGCTTGATGGGCTGCAATTGGCCGTGACGATCGGTCAGTGTGCCCCGTTGCAGCAAGGCTTCGATCAGCCGCCGTCCTAGAAAGCCGGCCGCGCCGGTGACAAGAATATTCATGAGTGGCTCCAAGTGTTCAGCGATTGACGAGTTTTCCGGGAATCTTGAAGACCAGCAGGGCGCCGATGAACAACGCGCTGGCCATGACGTACATGCCGATGGTGGTGCTTTGGGTCAGGTCTTTGAGAAAGCCCATCAGGTAGGGCGAGACAAAGCCGGCGAGGTTGCCCCAGGAGTTGATCAAGGCAATGCCGGCGGCGGCCGCGGTGCCGCCGAGAAAGGCCGTGGGCAGGCTCCAGAACAGCGGCAGGGTGCTGAAGGCGCCCATGGCCCCCAGGGTCAGGCCGATCATCGATACCGTGAAGTTGTCGCTCCAGGTGGCGGAAATCATCAGGCCGATACCGCCAAGCACGGCGGTCAGCGCCAAATGCCAGCGGCGTTCGCGCAACCGGTCGGCGCTGCGGGAGATCAGCACCATGGTCAGCGCTGCCGCGGCATAGGGAATCGCCGTGAGCATGCCGACCTCGAACACGTCGCTGACGCCGGCCTGGCGAATCAGCGAGGGCAGCCAGAAGCCAACGGTGTAGAAGCCGGCGATCATGCAGAAATAGATGGCGGTCAGCAGCCAGATCCGGGGTTGCCCAAACACTTGCCTGACGCTGTGAACCTGATGGCCGTCGGCCTCGGCCTCGATTCGGGCCTGCAGCAGGTTTTTTTCTTGGCGGGTCAGCCAGCCCGCGTCGGCGATACGGTCGCTGAGGCAGTAGATCACCAGGCCGCCCACCAGGATCGACGGCAAGCCTTCGAGGAAAAACATCCATTGCCAGCCTGCAAAGCCCTGGTGGCCATTGAGGGCACTCATGATCCAACCGGACAGCGGCGCGCCAATCAACCCCGAAAGCGGTACCGCGGTGGCGAACAGGGCGTACATCTTGCCGCGGCGGTTGGAAGGGAACCAATACGACAGATAGAGGATGACCCCCGGATAGAACCCGGCCTCGGCGATGCCCAACAGAAAGCGCATCACATAGAAGGAGGTAGGGGTGCTGACGAAAGCCATGCACGAGGAAATGATGCCCCAACTGATCATGATGCGAGCGATCCACAGGCGCGCACCGACCCGATGCAGGATCAGGTTGCTGGGAATTTCCACCAGAAAGTAGGCGATGAAGAAAATCCCCGCGCCCAGTCCGTAGACCGCTTCGGAAAATTGCAGGTCTTCGGACATCTGCAACTTGGCGAAGCCGACGTTGACTCGATCCAGGTAGGCCACCAGGTAGCACAGCAGCAGCAACGGCAGGATGCGCCAGGCGACTTTGCGATAAGCCAGGTCTTCAAAGGAGGCGGTGGGGGAGCGGGCGGCAGTTTGCGACAGTGATTCAGTCATGTCTTTACCCATCCTTTTTTCTTGTATTTGGGTGATTTTGTTTTTATCGGACTTGCTGAGGCGTCTTATATATCATAATACATCATACGAATTCAATGGCCGGATACCGAGCGGGACGGCGTGCATGAAATGCAGTACCGTTAGCCACTTTGAATACAGAGATACTCATGTCCAAGCCTGACAACTCTTCCCTCGCCGCCGATTCCCTGGCGACGCTCAAGGATGCGGCCAAGGGCACCCTGGCCGATCAAGTGACTGCGGCACTCAAGGCGCATATCGCCAGTGGCGAGACCCTGCCGGGTTCGCGGCTGCCCACCGAGCCGGTTATGTGCGAGCGTTTCGGGGTCAGCCGTACGGTCATCCGCGAGGCGATTTCGCGCTTGAAATCGGCCGGGCTGGTGGAGGTGCGCCAAGGTAGCGGCACCGTGGTCAGCGAGGGCGCGCATATCAAGGCCTTTACTATCGATCTGGATGTTCGCGGGTCGATCGAGGCGGTTCTGCGGGTGACTGAACTGCGACGTGGTATCGAGGGCGAGGCGGCGGCGCTGGCGGCGCAGCGGCACACCCCCGAGCAACTGCAGGCGATCCATCAGGCATTGCTGGCCATCGATGTGGCCGAGCAGGCCGGCCAGGACGGCGTGGAGCAGGACCTGGCGTTTCACTTGTCGATTTCCCAGGCCACCGGCAATCCGCTGTATCCCTCATTGCATGAGTTCATTGCTCAGTTCATCAAGGAGGCCATCCGCATTACCCGTTCCAATGAGGAGCGGCGCCGGGATCTGGCGCACTCGGTGCGCGATGAGCATTTCGCGGTCTATGGGGCCATCGCCGCGCGTGATGTCGAAGGGGCGCGGCAAGCAGCGCTGAGCCACATCCACAATGCGGTGGAACGGCTCAAGAGTGCCGATCCGGCATTCTGGCGGGACTCCGGATCACGTCTTGCCTGATAGGCAGCGTCGCGCTGGCCCATCAGTCTGAGTGGCCGGCGCTCATCGGAACATGAGGGCCGGCCGTCTCAGGGGGTATCAGAAGTGGTATTTGACCAACAGGCTGGCGGTGTCCTGGTTGGTCTCGAAGTTACGCGAATCCTTGATGCCGTATTTGTTCTTCCAGTAGTCGTACTCGAAACCGACGTACAGCTGCTTGGCGCCCCAGTTCAGTGCCTTGCCCAAGTCATATTTGATCTGTGGGTTGAAGTGCAGGTTGGCGTGGTAGGTGCCCTTGGCGTTCTGGTCGTTGTCCACCACCCAGTCCATGAAACCGTCGATCAGGATGTCCGAGCGGCCCACGGGAATGGTGTAGGACCACACCGGAGTGATCTGCCAGACGTTGTCACCCGCGCGGCTGCCTTCGGTGTGGCGCTGATAGAAGTTCAGCTGGAAGTAGTCGAAGCCCGGTACGGCCAGGTCGAAGCCCGGGCCGATCAGGTAGGACTCATTGTCGCCTTCGCCGAATTCGTAAGTGAACGCCAGGAGCACGTCCTTGATCGGGCCGAATTCCAGTTTCTGGTCGAAGATCTTGCCGAACGACAAGCGTGGAGAGAACTCGCCGTAGTAGGTGTCCGGGCCGACATTGCCGTCTTCCTTGCCGTTGTAGAAGATGCGGTCGAGGAAGAAGAAGTTGTCCCCGTACTTCCAGGCGTCGGCGTGTTCGAAGGTGACCGTCTGTTGAATCTGCGGGTTGACTTCGAAGTTCTTGCCATACAAGTAAGTCAGGCTGTTGTTCTGCCATTGCAACAGGTCGCCAGCCACGGCCTGCCCCCCGGCCAGCAGGCTGGTGGCCAACATCAGGCTCTTGCACATCGATTTCATTCGGTTGCTCCCAAGTAGGTAGTTCCACGTTTTTTTTGGCTTGACGCTCTGGTGTGGCGCCTTTTTTCTTTGCTGTAAAAAACCATCCGATCGGTCAGCTTTGTTGCTTTTAGCAAGAGCTGAGCCAAGGCCGAAAAAAAGCAAAAAACTCCCGTCCAGCTGTAGCGATACAGCCGGGCGAGAGTGTTTTCGCGATATTTTCGGGCGCCTTGTTACCTGTCCAGGCCGGGATAAGTTGGCTCTTGGGTCAGGTTTTTCATCCGGGCTTTTTTTTAGACCAGATTTGCGCGGCCGCGGAGAATACTGGCTCTCACGGCAGGGCTCAAGTGCGCCGCAACGGCGCACTTGCAACCACTTTGGGGCAGGCCGGCCGGCCATATCAGGCAGGTATCCGCAATGAAGGGCAGTAGCCGGGCAATGATCGCTGGCCATCGGGGCGCTGGGCCGGCGCCAATGGCCATGGAGCGGCCACCGCCAGAGGGGCCTGGGCAGGCTGCATAGAAGTGCTCCCTGTTTGTTTTTATTGTCAAGGCGCGGCGTCTGTGGGCAGCGCTCGGTCCTGGGGGCCGGGCGCCGCATTCAAGCGTGAACGGTGCAGCAGCCCCCGGGCGCCGAACCGGCGCCCGGGGGGCGACTCAATGCTGATGAGCGTGGTGGGCGCTGTTGGCCGCGCGCTCGCTGCCGCCGAGGATGTTGAACAGCAGGTTCAGCACCAGGGCGCTCAAGGTCGCCATGGCAATGCCGCTGTGGGTGATGGGGCTCATCCACAGCGGCAGGTGGGCAAAGAACTCCGGGCGGACCACGGGAATCAGGCCCATTCCGATGCTCACAGCCACCAGCAACTGATTGCGGCGGTCAGCGATGTCGGCTTCCTGGAGGATCTTGATCCCGGTGGCGGCCACCATGCCGAACATGGCGATGGCTGCGCCGCCCAGTACCGCTGGAGGAATCGAGGCCACCAGGAACGCCGCCTTGGGCAGCAGGCTGAGGATGATCAGCAGGCCACCGGCGACGATGGTCACGGAACGGCAGCGCACCCCGGTCATCTGCACCAGGCCGATGTTCTGGGCGAAGGAAGAGTGGGTGAAGGTGTTGAGGAACCCGGCGAAGAACGACGCCCCGGCATCACACAGCAGGCCGCGGCGCAGCATGCGCGGGGTGACCTCCTGGCCGGTGATCTTGCCCAGGGCCAGGAACATCCCGGTGGACTCGACGAAGATGATCACCACCACCAGGCACATGGACAGGATGGGGGCAAGATGGAACTGCGGCATGCCGAAGTGCAGCGGCGTGACCACCTGCAGCCAGGGCGCCTGGGCCATGCCACTGAGGTCAACCATGCCGATCAGGCCGCAGAGGATGTAGCCCAGGCCCATGCCGATCAGCACGGAAATATTGACCCAGAAGCCACGCATGAAGCGATGGATCAACAGGATAGTGCCCAGCACCAGCGCGGCGATAGCCAGGTAGATGGGGGACCCGAATTGCGCGGCAGCGCTGCCGCCGCCGGCCCAGTTCACCGCCACTGGAAACAGTGACAAACCGATCGAGGTGATGACCGTCCCAGTGACCAGGGGCGGGAAGAAACGCACCACCTTGGACATGAACGGCGCAATCAGCATGCCGAAGAACCCTGCGGCGATGGTTGCACCGAAAATCCCCTGCATGCCGATCCCGGGCATGCCGGCCATGGCCACCATGCTGCCGACGGCGGCGAAGCTGGCCCCCATCATCACCGGCATGCGAATGCCCATGGGGCCGATGCCCAGCGACTGGACGATGGTGGCGATCCCCGCTACCAGCAGGTCGGCATTGATCAGGAAGGCGATTTCTTCACGACTCAGGCCCGCGGCCTGTCCGATGATCAGCGGCACCGCAATTGCACCGCCGTACATCAGCAGAACGTGTTGCAGACCGACCAGGATCAGTTGCAAGAAGGGCAGACGCTGAATGGCGGGCGCATCGGGGACGCACTGTTCGGATGAATCGGACATGCAACACCTCGGATCTTTTTATTCTTGTGATTTAACCGCTGCGTCTTTACGCGCAGCGTGTCTGCAACGGGCGAAGCTTGAGCGGCTGATGGCAATCAAGCCCGCCCCTACAGATGAGTCCGGTTCTGTAGGGGCGAGCTTGCTCGCGAATCGGCCCGGCGACAGGCGCTGATCAGTTGGTCTGGGCGCCCTGGGCAATCCAGGCACCGATCAGTTCACGTTCCTGTTGGGTCATCTGCGTGATGTTGCCCAATGGCATGATCTGACTGGCGACGGACTGGGCCTGGATACGTGCGGCTTGCAGGCGGATCTGTTCCGGGGTATCGAACATCACCCCGGCCGGTGCCGTGCTGAACAGGGGGCTGGTGGGCTTGGCCGAATGGCAAACCGTGCAGCGCTCCTGGATCACGTTATGCACCTTGTCGAAGGATGGCCCGGCACTGGATGCCTGTGCCGGACTTGCCGCTGGAGCCGCCGGGGCTTCTGCGCTGGCTGGCGCCGCGGGTTTGGCGCCACCGCCCAGCGCGGTTTCCGGCAGGGGCTGGTACTCGATCTGGCCGGCGGCCTTGGCTACTTCGGGGGCGCTGGGAGCTGGCGTCGGACCCGTCACGTAAGCCAGGCAGATCATGCCCAGTGCAGCAACGGGCAGGGTCCAGGCGAACTTGTGGCTGTCATGCCGGGTGTTGAAGTAGTGACGTACCAGCACCGCCAGGACCGCGATCCCGGCCAGGATCAACCAGTTGTACTGGCTACCGTAGGTGCTCGGGAAGTGGTTGCTGATCATGATGAACAGCACAGGCAGGGTGAAGTAGTTGTTGTGACGCGAACGCAGCAGGCCCTTGGCCGGCAGGGTCGGGTCCGGTGTGCGGTTTTCCGCGATCGCCGCCACCAGTGCGCGCTGGGCCGGCATGATGATGCGGAACACGTTGCCCACCATGATGGTGCCGATGATGGCGCCCACATGCAGGTATGCGCCACGGCCGCTGAACACTTTGCTGAAACCGTAAGCGGCGGCAATCAGCAGAACGAACAGGATGAAGCCGAGCAGGGCAGGTTTCTTGCCCAATGGCGAATCGCAGAGGAAGTCATAGACGAACCAGCCGGCAATCAACGCGCCGATACCGATGGCCACGCCTTCAGGACCGCTCAGGCCGCTGCCGGGGGCAACTAGGTAGAGCATCGGGTTGTAGTAGAACACCAGGCACAGCAGGGCAATCCCCGACAGCCAGGTGAAGTAGGCTTCCCACTTGAACCAGTGCAGGTTCTCCGGCATCGAGGGCGGGGCCAGTTTGTATTTTTCCAGGTGATAGATACCGCCACCGTGAATCGCCCAGAGGTCGCCGGACAGGCCGTCCTTGGGGTTGACGCGATTGAGGTTGTTCTCCAGCCAGACGAAATAGAACGATGCGCCGATCCAGGCCACACCAGTGATCATATGTACCCAACGCACGCTCAGGTTGAGCCATTCCAACAGATGTGCTTCCACAGTCTTTACCTCTTGCCTGTCACCCTTGTTGTCGGGTGATCAGACCTTCTCTTATTGGTGGGGGGCGAGGATCAAACACTCATCCTCTTTGAAGAAATGCTCATCGCAGTTATTGCCTTTGCCACTGCGATCAACCACCAGGAAGTCATCCCGCTTTTCGATCGTCAGCACCGGGTGGTGCCAGACGCCGCGATGGTAATTGATGCCCTGCCTGCCATTACTGACGAAGGCGCGGACCAAGCCTGATACAGGTTCATCGCCAAGTGGCGCGACCACGATCAGAAAGGGGTTGCCGAGCAGCGGAATGAAGGCCTGGCTGCCCAGCGGATGGCGTTCCAGCATGCGGATGGTCAACGGCATTTCCAGCGCGTCGGCGCGGAAGATGCTGATGATCGCCTGGTCCTCCGGCTGGGCGGTTTCAACCGTTGCCAGGCGGTGGAAGCGCATGGTCGAACCATTGTTGATCATGAAGTGATCACTGCCGTCGGTTTCGATCACGTCACCGAAAGGGGCGAAGGCTTCTTTGCTCAGGGGTTCAATCATCAATGTGCGCATGCTGTTCTTCTTATCTTGAGTGTGTTTTGTCTGTTTTGCGGTCATCGCGAGCCAGCTTGCTCCAACAGGTGCGGGCTGGCCTGCGATGGGGGACGTCCTATTTCGCGACCTTGCCCAGGAGGCGCAAGCGGCTGACGCCACCGTCCGGAAACACGTTCAGGCGGATATGGGTGATCGGCCCCAGGGCTTTGATCTGCTCGACAAAGCTGTGCTCGGCATGCATTTCCAGCTTCTGGCTGGGTAGCAGTTCACGCCAGAACAGGCTCTGGGTTTCGATCTGGCTGTCGGTGCCGCCCTTGACGAATGCGCCCTGGATCGAGCAGCTGTCCGGGTAGTTGCCCTTGAAGTGCAGGGTGTCGACGATGATCTTCTCGATTTCGCCGGCGTGGCCCAGGGCGACGATCACCCAGTCATTGCCGGGAGTGCGACGGCGGGCCGTTTCCCAGCCGTCGCCCATGTTGATGCCGCGGCCCGGGTTGAGGAGGTTGCCCATGCGTCCGAAGTGTTCGTCGGAACAGGCCAGGGCACGACCGCCGTTAAGGGCCGCAGCCAGGTCGACTTGTTCGTTGTCACCGATGGCCGACCAGTCGCGGTACGGCGTACCGTAGACCCGCAGGCGCGCTACACCGCCATCCGGATAGATATTGAAGCGCAGGTGACTGAAGGGCTGGTCGTTGTTGATCTCGTGGTAGTGATGGCTGTTGCCTTGCAGCTCGACAGCAGACAGCACTTCGACCCACTGGGTGTCTTCGCCAGGTTCACCTTCGCTGAGGAAGCAGGCTTCCAGGGACGCCGATGGCGGGAAGTTGCCGGTGAAGAACGAGGTGTCGATGTCCACGCCCTTGATCGAGCCCGGCACGCCCAGGCGGATCACTGCGCTGTCGTAGCCTTCGAAGCGCTTGCGACGGGATTCCCAGCCATCCATCCACTTGCCGTTGTCATCGAACACGCCTTCCTTCCAGACAGCCGGGGTTGGCTGGAACAGCCGGTTCGCATCAGCGAACCAGTCATCGGTGACCGAGATGATCTTGGTGCCCAGGCGCGCATCGGCCAGGTTGACGAACTTCTCGAAAGGGGCGGCGTAAGCTTTCATTCTTCTTGTCTGCCTTGAAATAGGTGGCTTGGGATGCACGTAGAACCGGGAGTGGCGCGAGGGAATCCAGGTTCTCGGGGCTATCCTCAGGAGCGGGTCGCTATAGGGTCAGCAATCTGAACAATGCAATCTTGTTGATCTCTGCCAGCGCGCACTTGAACTCAGTGTCCACCGAGTTATGGATGCGGGTTTCGAACGCGGCGAGAATCTGGTGCCGGTTGCTGCCTTTCACCGCCATGATGAAGGGAAACTTGAACTTGGCCTTGTAGGCATCGTTCAGCTCGGTGAACCGTTGGAACTCTTCGGCTGTGCATTGGTGAATACCGGCGCCAGCCTGTTCGTTGGTGCTGGCTTCGGTCAACTGGCCCTGGACCGCGGCTTTGCCAGCCAGATCCGGGTGAGCGTTGATCAGCGCCAACTGGCTGGCGTGATCGGCGCTCAGCAGGATATCGCTCATGCGCTGGTGTAGGCCTTCAATCTGGTCGACGGAGGCGTCAACACCCAGGTCGTAGGCTCTTTCAGCCACCCATGGCGAATGTTCATAGATGTCGGCGAAAGCCTCGACGAAGGCTTCACGGCTCAGGGTCGATGGCTTGAGGCTCTGGAAAGCAGTCATTTCGCCGCTCCCTGGTAAGGATGGGTCTGGTGCCAGTGGCGGGCGATATCGACACGACGGGTGAACCACACCTGTTCATGGCCTTTGACGTATTCGATGAAGCGCTTGAGGGATGCCAGGCGGGCCGGGCGACCGATCAGTCGACAGTGCAGGCCGATGGAAAGCATCTTCGGGGCTTCGGCACCTTCGGCATAGAGCACATCGAAGGCATCTTTGAGGTAATGGAAGAAGTCGTCGCCCTTGTTGAAGCCCTGGACCTGAGTGAAACGCATGTCGTTGGTATCCAGGGTGTAGGGGATGACCAGATGCGCCTTGCCGGTGGGGTTGTTGGGTTCCCAGTAGGGCAGGTCGTCGTCGTAGGTATCGCAGTCATAGAGGAAGCCGCCTTCCTCCATTACCAGACGTCGGGTGTTCGGGCCGGTACGGCCGGTGTACCAGCCCAGTGGGCGTTCACCGGTGATTTCGGTAAGGATGCGGATCGCCTCGAGCATGTGCTCGCGTTCCTGGGCTTCGTCCATGCACTGGTAGTCGATCCAGCGGTAGCCGTGGCTGCAGATCTCATGGCCGGCCTCGACCATGGCGCGGATCACGTCCGGATGGCGCTGAGCAGCCATGGCTACGGCAAAGATGGTCAGAGGAATGTCGAATTCCTTGAACAGCTTGAGGATCCGCCAGACGCCGGCGCGGCTGCCATACTCGTACAGCGATTCCATGCTCATGTTGCGCTCGCCCTGCAGCGGCTGCGCCGAAACCATTTCCGACAGGAAAGCTTCCGATTCCTTATCGCCATGAAGGATGTTGCGTTCGCCGCCTTCTTCGTAATTGAGCACGAAGGACAGGGCGACACGAGCATTGCCTGGCCAGTGAGGATGAGGGGGGGTAGAGCCATAACCGATCAGGTCGCGAGGGTAGTCAGCGCTCACTGCAGTCTTCCTTCTTGTTCGTGATAACGGTGGCGTGGCGGAACCTGAAGCCGGAAACCCAGGTGAGCGTCACTGCGATGGACTGATTGTATACAAGTTTATATTCACTTTGTAAGCCTGATTTTTTGCATTTTTCTGCTTTTGTCGCTATGGCCTGCACCTGCAAGAAACTTGCCTATATGGTCAGCTAATGGATCACAAGTCGTCTGCTGCTGTGGTGTTGAGGTCAATCCACAGGCTTCTGGGTATAGCGCTACCGGAGTGAATATTTGTGATTATTATTGTGTACAATTTTTTTGAAAAGTGTCTTAATCATGGCCTCGCCGCAGCTTTTCACCCGCCGAAACGCTGTGGCCCTCTTTCAATCACTGACTCCGGGAGGCGCGAGGCCTGGGCGCACCAGTTGTGACAGGCACGCAGAATCAATGGGACGTTTGACTACACACGTTTTGGACGCCGCACATGGCTGCCCTGGCAGCGCTATCAAGGTCGAGCTGTATCGGGTTGAAGGGGCGCAGATGGAGTTGGTCGCCAGCACCCTGACCAACAGCGATGGCCGTTGCGATGCGCCGCTGCTGCAGGGCGATGACTACCGTTCCGGGGTTTACCAACTGCATTTCCACGCTGGCGATTACTACCGCGCCCGGGGTGTACAACTGCCACAGCCGGCGTTCCTTGATGTAGTCGTGCTGCGGTTCGGTATCAGTGCCGAGCAGGAGCATTACCACGTGCCGCTGCTGATCTCGCCGTACAGCTATTCGACCTACAGAGGAAGCTAGGACTTTCCCCCCAAGAATCCTGCGCAAATAGCTTCTTTGGTCCTTGCCCGCTCACACTGCGGGCTTTTTTTCGCCGGTTGTAAAGTCGTCGCCGGCAAGCCAGCTCCTGGCTGAGCGGTGCAGGAAACGGCTTGCCGGCGAAGCGCTCAACGGCTCAACAGGGATGCGGCTCCAGCTCCCGTGAACAGCCCGGCACTGATGCGATTGAACCAGCTTTGGCCCTTGCCGCTGCGCAAGTAATGCGCGGCGCCATGGGCACCGAGGCCGTAGGCCAGCTTGCAGGTCAGGTCCAGCAGGGTCCAGGTGGCGACCATGATCAGCAGTTGCGGTAGGAAGGGCTGCTGGGCATTGAGAAACTGCGGCAGGAACGCGGCGAAGAACAGAATGTCCTTCGGGTTGCTGGCCCCCAGGACAAAGGCGCGTCCGAACAGTGCACGAAAGCGCGGTTTCAGTGCGACTTCCGGTACCACCGCGCCGTGGGAAAGCTGCCGCGATTGCTGCCAGCTCTGCCAGGCGAGGTAGAACAGATAGAGGGCGCCGACGATCTTCAGGGCGCTGAACAGTTGCTCCGAAGCCAGCAGCAGTGCGCCCAGGCCCAGCGCGGATGCGCTCAACAGGCAGATCGAGGCCAGGACCCCGCCGAGAAAGGCCGGGTATGAGCGGCGCAGGCCATAGTTCAGGCTGTTGCTGATCATCAGCAACGACAAGGGACCCGGAATCAGGATCACTACCAAGGTAGCGCCACTGAACAGCAGCCAGGTTTCCAGACTCATTACATTCTCCAAATACACAAAAACCCCATCCGAAGGGATGGGGCGGGTGAGAGCAGGTGCGGCTTACAAGAAAATGAACTTGGCGATGAAGATCGCACACAGCACATACAGGCTGATGGAAATTTCCTTGTGCTTGCCCGTTCCTGCCTTTAGTACCACATAGGTGATGAAACCCAGGGCAATGCCATCGGCGACGGAAAAGGTCAGGGGCATCATGATTGCCGTGACAATCGCCGGAATGCTGTCGGTGGCTTCGTCCCAGTTGATATGGGCCATGCCGCCCATCATCAGCATCGCAACGTAGATCAAGGCACCTGCTGTGGCGTAAGCAGGGATCATGCCTGCCAGCGGCGCAAAGAACATGGCGGCAACAAATAGCACACCTACGGTGACGGCGGTAAGGCCAGTCCGCCCGCCCGCGGCCACACCGGCGGCACTTTCCACGTAGCTGGTCACCGGCGGCACCCCGACTACTGCGCCGAAGACGCTTGAAGCACTGTCGGCCTTGAGGGCGCGCGAGAGATTCTCGATCTTGCCGTCGGCCTTCACCAGGCCGGCACGCTGGGCCACGCCCATCAGGGTGCCGGCAGTGTCGAACATGTGCACGAAGAGGAAGGCCAGTACCACGCTGATCATGCTGACGTTGAACACCCCGGCAACATCCATGGCCATCCAGGTAGGCGCCAGGCTCGGCGGGGTGGACAGGATGCCGTTGTAGTGCACCAGCCCCAGGCCCCAGCCGGCCAGGGTCACGGCGATGATGCTGATGAGGATTGCGCCGAACACTCGGTGGTAGCTGAGCACCGCGATCATCAGAAAGCAGATGGCCGCCAGCAGCGGACCCGGTTCACGCAGGGAGCCGAGCTTGAGCAGGGTGGCCGGGCTGTCGACGATGATGCCCGCCGTTTTCAACCCGATCAGTCCGAGAAACAGCCCGACACCCGCTCCCATGGCGAAGCGCAAGCTCACCGGAATGCTGTTGAGCAGCCATTCACGAATCCGCGACAAGGTCAGGATCATGAACAGCACACCGGAGATGAATACCGCGCCGAGTGCGGTTTCCCAGTTGTAGCCCATGGTGCCGACCACGGTGTAAGTGAAGAAGGCGTTGAGACCCATGCCCGGGGCCATGCCCACTGGCCAGTTGGCATACAGGCCCATTAGCAGGCAGCCCAGGGCGGCAGCGATGCAGGTGGCAACGAAGGCGGCGCCGTGGTCGATGCCGGCGTCGGCCATGATGTTGGGATTGACGAAGATGATGTAAGCCATGGTGATGAAGGTTGTCACACCGGCAATCAGCTCGGTCTTCACCGTGGTGCCATGCAACCTGAGTTTGAAGATGCGCTCCAGCCAGCCGCTGTTCAGCGAGGGCGAGAGGTCCAGCGGAGAGGCTTCGGATTTGCGGCTTTCCACAGCGAGTACTCCTCAAGAGTTTTATTGTTTTTTCCAGAACCGGGCACGGGAGGGTGGGCAGCGGCTCTTTGAGGCAGGCAGGGCTTGTGGGGTTTGTTGACCTTTGGGTCAAGAACTCACACGTGGCGAATTATGCTTTTGTATACAAAGAAAGCAAATAATGTTTTTGGTTTTGTGTGCGAAAAATCTGAGGACTTGGCTATATCACCATCGCCCTTTATGCCGGGCAGTGCGGAGGGTAGGTCAGAGTCTGTTCGGCGGCCTGGGAGGGCGCGCCGAGAGGAAGGGGCTATCAGTCGTCTGCAGGTTTTCCCGCCAGGGCCTGGTTTACTGCCAGCCAGCCATTGACCGCACTTTCTCCGGCTTCGGCGAAGGCCCGTTGCAGCAGTTTTACCTGTTCGCGACGCAGGGAGTGTTCAAAGCGCGCGCCATCGTCGGTCAGTTGCAACAGGCGTTTTCGTTTGTCGCTGGCTGGGGCGATGCTGTCTACCAGGTGCATTTCCATGAGTTGGCGCAAAGGCGTATTCAGCGCTTGCTTGCTTACCCCCAGCAGCGTGAGCAGTTCTTTCACACTCAGGCCGGGGTAGCGGGCAATGAAAAACACGATGCGCTGGTGCACGCGACTCAAGCCTCGGCGTTCGAGCATTTCGTCGGCCTTGGCGGTAAAGGCCTGATAGCCAAAGAAGAAGGCTTCCATGGCGGCTTGTTGCGAGGTCTGGTTTTTAAGGTCAAGCATATTGACGTATCTGCAAGAGTCGGCGTAATTTCGGTCAAGCAGTTTGACGTATTTCCTCCGACCTTTGCTAGCGGTGACCTCCATGGCCTTCTCCGAACGTGTATCGCGCCTCAAAAGCTCCTTGATCCGTGAAATCCTTGCCGCGGCCCAGCGCCCGGAAGTGATGTCGTTCGCTGGAGGGCTGCCGGCCGAGGTGATGCTGCCCAAGGTGCAGTGGCAAGACATGCCCTTGTCCATGGGGCAATACGGCATGAGTGAAGGCGAGCCGTCGTTGCGTGAAGCCCTGGCTGCCGAGGCGCGCAAGCTCGGCGTGCCTTGCGAGGCGAGCCAGGTCCTGGTGGTCAGTGGCTCCCAGCAGACCCTTGATCTGGCGGCCAAGCTGTACATCGACAAGGGCACCCAGATCCTGTTGGAGGCTCCGACCTATCTGGCTGCCCTGCAGATCTTCCAGTTGTTCGGTGCCGACTGCCTGACGGTGCCATTGGAGTCGGACGGTCCGGATCTAGCGCAGATGCGCGCTCGCCTGGAACAGCATCGTCCAGCCTTCGTCTACCTGATTCCGACCTTCCAGAATCCTTCGGCGGTGCGCTACAGCGAAGCCAAGCGCGAGGCGGTGGCGGCCCTGCTGGACGAGTTCGGCGTGACCCTGATCGAGGACGAGCCCTATCGCGAGCTGACCTTCGACGGTGGCAGCGCGACCCCCATTGTCAGCCGCCTGAAAAAGGCCAGTTGGATCTACACCGGCACCGTGTCGAAGACCCTGCTCCCGGGATTGCGGGTTGGCTACCTGATCGCCAGCCCGGACCTTTTCCCTCATCTGCTGCGCCTGAAACAGTCCGCGGACCTGCACACCAATCGCGTCGGCCAGTGGCAGGCCATGCAGTGGATCGGCAGCGATCAGTTCCAGCAGCACCTGGGTGAACTGCGCAGTTTCTACCGCCTGCGCCGTGATGCCTTTCAGGTCGCGCTTCAGACTCATTTCGCCGATCTGGCGGACTGGCAGGTGCCCCAGGGCGGTCTGTTTTTCTGGTTGAGCTTGAAACAACCCCTGGATACCCGCACTTTGCTCAAGTCCGCGTTGGAACAAGACGTGACTTTCATGCCCGGCGAACCGTTCTTCTCTGAACCGGAGCGCAATCATGGGCATCTGCGGTTGAATTTTAGCCATATCGATCCGGCACGGCTGGACGAAGGCCTCAAGCGGCTGGCCACCGTGATACGTCAAGCACAGGCTGCACAGGCAGCCTAAGGGGAGGGCCATGTACAAGGTTTATGGCGATTACCGTTCGGGCAACTGCTACAAGATCAAGCTGATGCTCAGTCTTCTGGGGCTGCCTTATGAGTGGCAGGCGGTGGACATTCTCGGAGGCGATACCCAGACCGAAGCCTTCCTGGCAAAGAATCCCAACGGCAAGATACCGGTGCTGGAGCTGGAAGACGGCACCTGCCTGTGGGAGTCCAACGCGATTCTCAACTTTCTGGCCGACGGCAGCGAATTCCTGCCCAGCGAACCGCGCCTGCGCACCCAGGTCCTGCAATGGCAGTTCTTCGAGCAGTACAGCCACGAGCCTTACATCGCGGTGGCGCGCTTCATTGAACAGTACGAGGGCTTGCCCGAAGAGCGCCGGGACGAATACCTGAAGCTGCACAAGCGTGGCTACAAGGCGCTGGATGTGATGGAAAAACAATTGAGCCGCACGCCGTATCTGGTGGGCGAGCACTATTCCATTGCCGATATTGCGCTGTATGCCTACACCCATGTGGCCCATGAAGGCGGTTTCGATCTGACCCGCTATCCGGGTATCCAGGCCTGGGTCCAGCGCGTACAGAGCCATCCGCGGCATGTCGGGATGTTCGATTGAGCGGATTTTCCGAGGGGGCAACTGACCCGGGACAGCATCGTCCCGGGGAGAGGCTTCAGGCCGCCGAGAAGCGCTGGTTCAGGTAATCGATGATCACCTTGGATTCATACATCCAGGTGGTCTGGCCGTTCTCTTCGATACGCAGGCATGGCACCTTGATCTTGCCGCCCTGCTCCAGCAGGGTCTGGCGATCCTGCTCGTTGTTCTTGGCGTCGCGCAGGGCCACCGGTACGTTCAGGCGGTGCAGGGTACGGCGGGTCTTCACGCAGAACGGGCAGGCGTGGAACTGATACAGGGTCAGGCCCTTGGCGGCCTGCTCGACTTGCGCTTGAGCGGCGGCAGCGCGCTTCTGCTTGCGCGGGCGGGTGATGAAGTCGATGAAAATGATGAGTTGGCCCAGGCCGACTCGCAGCGCTTTGACGATCACGGTATTGCCTCTTGCCCATGAATGAAGGGGCGGCAGCTTACCTGATTTTTGCCGGACGAAAAAAACCGGCGATCAACGCCGGTTTTTTCACTCAGGGCCTGTTACTTGATCAGGCTGAGGAACTCGCTGCGAGTCGCGGCATTTTCGCGGAACTCGCCCAGCATCACCGAAGTGATCATCGACGAATTCTGCTTTTCCACACCGCGCATCATCATGCACATGTGCTTGGCCTCGATCACCACTGCAACCCCCAGAGCGCCGGTCACTTGCTGAACGGCGTCGGCGATTTGCCGGCTGAGGTTTTCCTGGATCTGCAGGCGACGGGCATACATGTCGACGATGCGCGCGACTTTTGACAGCCCCAGGACCTTGCCGCTGGGAATGTAGGCAACGTGAGCTTTGCCGATGAATGGCAGCAGATGGTGTTCGCACAGCGAGTAGAGCTCGATGTCCTTGACCAGCACCATTTCGCTGTTGTCAGAGCTGAACAAGGCACCGTTGGTGACTTCTTCCAGGGTTTGGGCATAACCGCGGCAAAGGTACTGCATGGCTTTGGCGGCACGCTTGGGCGTATCGAGCAGGCCCTCGCGGGAGACGTCCTCGCCCAGTTGGCCGAGGATCGCGGTGTAATTCTGTTCCAGGGACATGAAACTACCTGTGGGATTTTACGCAAAGGGCAAGGGTACGGTGGCAGACACGGCGCTGCAAGCTTAGTGCAGCGGCTTTATTCGTCGCGGCCTTCCATCATGGTGCGTTTGAGCATGACGTACAGCGCGCCAGTGCCGCCATGTTTAGCCTGGCAGGAGGTGAAGCCCAGCACTTGTGGATGCTGGCGCAGCCAGGTGTTGACGTGGCTTTTGATCATGGGGCGCTTGCCGTCCAGGCGCACGGCCTTGCCGTGGGTGACGCGTACACAGCGGATCTCGAATCGGGTAGCTTCGGCGAGAAACGCCCAGAGGGTTTCGCGGGCCTTTTCCACGGTCATGCCATGCAGGTCGAGGCTGCCTTCAAAGGGAATCTGGCCGATTTTCAGCTTGCGCATCTGGCTTTCCTGAACCCCGTCGCGGGCCCACATCAGCTCATCTTCAGGTCCCACATCGATGACGAACTGATCGGACAGCCCGTCCACCGTCGTGGTCTCGCTACGCACTGTGGCAGCCTGGCGCAGCTTGGCGATCTGTGCGCGGTCGGCCTTGGGTTTGCCTGTGTCGGCCCGATCGTGCTTGATCGGCTTGACGCCGCGGATCTCGTTTTTGAACAGGGAAAAATCGTCGTCTTGCATGTCAGCCTCCGCGAAGGGCGGCTAGTTTACCCAACTCGGAACACCTTAAGGCGCGCAAATCGCGCCCAGGGTCGTCAGTCGTGTTTTTTCATCAGGTGTGGCGCCATGTTCAGTGCCAGGGGCTGGCGCATTCGGCGCCGGCAACGCCGCCACAGGCGCACACCGATGTACAGCAGTAGCAGGCCGATCAGCAGGATCAGCGCCGAGCCCAGTGGGCTGGCGTTGAGTTCTCCTAGCGCCGGAGCGCGTCCCAGCAGGCTTGCGGTCCCGGCCAGGGCCAGCAGCACGCCGAAGGTCGCCAGCAATGCAGAGAATCCAGCCCCTAGGCGCAGGCGCCAGTTTCGCGGGCTTTTGGGCCGCAATCGGCGTGCGTCAAAACCATCGGATATCTTCATTCCGACCTTCCTCAATGGGTATCGGCCCTTCGACCGGGAGTTGACCGGGTGGTTCCTGAGGCTAAGGCAATTGCTGCAAATGCGAGGCGTTTATGGATGAGCGGCCCGCCAGCCGCTCACCAAGGCTGGTCAGATCAGGCTTGCGGTCTGGGCGAGAGTGGCAAAGTTGTCGGCCATGATCGCCATTTCAGTCTGCTGAACATGCTCGGCGCTGAGAATGCCGCCCTTGTAGGGCAGGTCACGGGTGGCACAGGCGTCCTCCACCAGGGTGCAACGGAATCCAAGGTTCTTCGCTGCTCGCACGGTGGTGCTGACGCTGGAGTGGCTCATGAAACCGGCGACGATCAGGTCCAGGGAGCCCAGATCCTGCAGGCGCTTTTCCAGTTCGGTGCCGTGGAAGGCACTGGGCAGCAGCTTGCCGATGATGGTCTCGTCGCCTTGGGGCTCAAGGCCGGGGATGAATTCGCCGCGCTCGCCCTGAGGGTCGAACAGGCCGCCGACAGTGCCAAGATGGCGCACATGCACAATGGGCCGGCCGGCAGCCCGGGCTGCGGCCAGCAGTTGGCCGATGTTGGCCACTGCCTTGTCCATGCCGGACAGGGCCAGGGGGCCGCTGAGGTACTCTTTCTGGGCGTCGATGATCACAAGGGTCGCGTGGCTCAAATTGGCCGCTGCATAACCACGACCGCTGAGTTGAAACATCGTCTTTGGAACGGACATTCTGGGGCTCCTGTGAGTGGGGCTTTTGCGACATTGTCCTCTGGCGGAGCGCTTCTGTGAATCGCTACTAACGTAAGGTGCGCCGTTGTTGGCCTGCAGCCTTGTCAAGAGGGGCAAGGTATTTGGCTTGCCGGGCAAAAAGCGGTCGGTCGGGCGATTGTACGGCGGTGGTTTTTCATTCGTCGTCGGCAGGCGCTTTGGCTGTTAGAATTGCCGGTCGTTTTTTCAGGAGTCTGTCCCGTGATCACTTCCCGCCTTCGCACCTTGCGTGACCATATCCGCTGGGCTGTCAGCCGCTTTCATGGGGAGGATCTGTTCTTCGGCCATGGTACCGACAACGCCTGGGACGAGGCCCGCCAATTGGTGCTCGGAGCCTTGCATCTGCCCTGGGAAATCGCCGACAGCTACCTGGACTGCGCGTTGGAAGACGACGAGTTGGTCCACCTTCAGCACTTGCTCAAGCGCCGAATCGAAGAACGCGTGCCCACAGCCTATCTGTTGGGCGAGGCCTGGTTCTGCGGCATGTCGTTCATCGTTGACGAGCGTGTGCTGATTCCCCGCTCGCCCATCGGCGAGTTGATCGAGAAACGCTTCGAACCCTGGCTGGGCACTGAGCCTGCGCGGATTCTCGATCTGTGCACCGGCTCCGGTTGCATCGGCATCGCCTGTGCCTATGAGTTCCGCGAGGCCGAAGTGGTGCTGGCCGACCTGTCCTTCGAAGCCCTGGAAGTGGCCAACCAGAACATTGAGCGCCACGGTGTCGACGAGCGGGTGTTCACCGTGCAGGGCGATGGTTTCGATGGCTTGCCGGGGCAGCGCTTCGACCTGATCGTTTCCAACCCGCCTTATGTCGATGCCGAAGATTTTGCCGACATGCCGGACGAGTACCAGCATGAGCCCGAGCTGGGCCTGGCCTGTGGTGATGATGGTCTGAATCTGGTGCGGCGCATGCTGGCCCAGGCCGCTGATCACCTGACCGAGAAAGGCTTGCTGATTGTCGAAGTGGGCAATAGCCAGGTGCACGTCGAGGCGCTGTACCCCGAAGTCGACTTCGCCTGGCTGGACTTCGAACGCGGCGGTCACGGTGTATTCATGCTCACTGCGGAGCAGTGCCGCGAGCATCAGGCGCTGTTCGCCGCCCGCGCCTGAGCCATGTGCCGGCCCGCGCAAGGCGGGCCTTGATCCCTGAAGAGGTCGCGACTCAGCGGTGAGTCGCAATCCAGATCAGCAGCCCCGCCTGGAAGACCGCGAAGGCCACCAGGCAGGTGATGGTGAAGCGCAGACCGGTGTCTTCACGTTTGTATTTGGTGACTTTCTCTTCCTGCTTGCGCAGTTTGACTTCCAGCTCCTCCAGGTTCTGCTCGGCCTGCTGGAGCATCTGTGCGGCTTCCAGTATCTCCACGAACTGCAGTTTCTCGGTGTTCCACTGGCTCAGCAGCTCGCCCACTTGAACATCCTTGACGCTGCCCTTGAGATGCTGGGCATCGGCATACACCACGTCGAAGCCCTGGGTACGCAGCACATGATCGCGGCGCAGGCGAGTGTCCTCATTGAGGGCGTCCTTGTTAGCGAGCTCGAAGCCGTCGACCCGGTAGTGCGGCCACTTCTTCTGCGCCCACTGCGCGGCCTGGGCCAGCAGGAAGCGTCCGATGCCACGGTTCAGTGGTTCGATCTGCAGCCCGCCTTCGGGCTCGAAGTGCACCCGGTGGGTGTCGTGCTCGACCCAGACATCCAGGTGATTCTGTTCCTTGCGCACCCGCTGGCCGGGCAGGCTGATGGTCATGCGCAGCAGGCTGTGCTCTTTGTTGTTGCGTTCGGCATAACCGAACTCGACAAAACGCAAAGGGCGCCCGCCGGTGACGCGATCGGTCTGCAGGGGCGCCAGGCGCAGCATCTTGTGATGTTCAGCCTGGACGTCCGCCCACGGCAACGGCGCCGCTTCCGGTACGGCGGCTTCCTGCTCGGTGGCGGGTGAATTCGAGGTATCAGTCATAACGGCAAGTCCTGTCCAATCGCTGCGCGCCGACAGCAATCGAACGGCCGGCAAAGGCTTATCGGCCGTTTTTTTCAGGACTGGAGGGTAAAAACAGCCTAACGGGTGTGAAGTCCGTCAATAAAACTGATGATGGATCGGCCCAGTTCCGCCGCCAGGGGCAATTGCGGGTCCTTGTAGGACGCCAATTGGCGCTTGAGATCGTTGGGTACGATACGCAGAACATGGTTCATGCCGTCGATCAAGGTCAGTTGAGCATCCGGTTTTGCCGCCTTGAGCACCCGGGCGTCGTCGACGCTGACCTGGATATCATTGCTGCCCTGAATGATCAGCGCCGGCATTTTCAGGCGGGCGAAAGCGGCGGCCGGGTCCTCGCGGAACAGGGTGATCAGATAGGGTTGCACGCTGGGGCGGAAGATCACTTGCAGGGCTGGTGGCACATCGTTGTCAACCTGACCGGCCTTGAGGCTGTCCAGCAGTTCATTGCTGCGCACCATCAGCGCCGGCGGCAGGCGATAACTCAGTTGCTGGCGCAGCACCTGATCCACGGGGCGGGCGGTGCCGGAGATGGAAATCACACCGGCGGCGTCCAGTTGGGCGGCGGCTAGGCTGGCGATCAGCGCACCCTCGCTATGGCCCAGCACGATCAGTTGGCCCAGGCGCGGGTCGGCCTTGAGCTGCTTGCCCCAGGCCACGGCGTCGGCCACATAGGCGTCGAGGGTCAGGTTGCGTTCATCCGGGGTCGCCGCGAGGCTGGCCGCTACACCGCGCTTGTCGTAGCGCACGCTGGCGATGTTGTGCTTGGCCAGCACCCAGGCCAGGCGCTTGAGGCTATCGTTGCGCCCGCCGTCGGGGTTGTTGCCGTCGCGGTCGGTGGGGCCGGAGCCTGAGATGATTAGCACCACCGGCACCGGCTGCGCAGATTTGGGCAGCAGCATCGAGCCATACAGCTCGCCGTGGCCGGTGTCCAGGCTTACGGGGCGTTGCAGGACGGCCGCGTTGACCAGGCCGGTGAACAGGGAAAGGCTCAAGAGAAGGACTCGCAGCATCATCACGCCATCATGGATAAGGTGCCGGTTGGACTCGGGCGGGGGCAGAAGGTTCGAGGATGAACTAGTTGGGTAGCCTGCGTATACTTGCGCCCTTCAGTAATCCTGATTGAGTTATTTCGGCTGATTTCACGGAGCTCCCCGCATGTCCGGCAATACCTACGGCAAGCTGTTCACTGTCACCACCGCGGGCGAAAGCCATGGTCCGGCGTTGGTCGCCATTGTCGACGGCTGCCCGCCGGGCCTCGAGCTGTCCCTGGAAGACCTGCAGCGTGACCTGGACCGGCGCAAGCCCGGCACCAGCCGTCACACCACCCAGCGCCAGGAACCCGATGAAGTCGAGATCCTTTCCGGGGTGTTCGAGGGCAAGACCACGGGCTGTTCCATTGGCCTGTTGATCCGCAATACCGACCAGAAGTCCAAGGACTACTCGGCGATCAAGGATCTATTCCGTCCGGCTCACGCCGATTACACCTACCACCACAAGTACGGCATTCGTGATTACCGTGGCGGCGGTCGCAGCTCGGCGCGGGAAACTGCCATGCGCGTGGCGGCCGGGGCCATCGCCAAGAAATACCTGGCCAGCCAGGGCATCGTGGTGCGCGGTTACATGAGTCAGCTGGGCCCGATCGAGATTCCTTTCAAGACCTGGGACTCGGTGGAGGACAACGCATTCTTCAGCCCCGATCCGGATAAGGTTCCGGAGCTTGAAGCCTACATGGACCAATTGCGCCGGGATCAGGATTCCGTGGGAGCGAAGATCACCGTGGTCGCCGAAGGCGTGATGCCGGGCCTGGGCGAGCCGATCTTCGACCGGCTGGATGCCGAACTGGCTCATGCGTTGATGAGCATCAATGCGGTCAAGGGCGTGGAAATCGGCGCCGGTTTCGCCAGCGTCGCCCAGCGCGGCACCGAACACCGTGACGAACTGACCCCGCAAGGTTTCCTCAGCAATAACGCCGGCGGCATTCTTGGCGGGATCTCCTCGGGGCAGCCGATCGTTGCCCACCTGGCCCTCAAGCCGACGTCCAGCATCACCACGCCAGGTCGCTCCATCGACGTTGATGGCAATCCTATGGACGTGATCACCAAGGGCCGTCACGACCCTTGCGTGGGCATTCGCGCCACCCCAATTGCCGAAGCCATGATGGCCATCGTGCTGCTGGATCACCTGCTGCGTCACCGCGGCCAGAATGCCGACGTGCGCGTCAGCACGCCGGTACTGGGCCAGCTGTAATGGCGATTCTGCCAGTCGCTACGGTCTGATGACCGTGGCGGCGCTGCCGTACTGGCGGCTTTCCAGTTTCTACCTGTTCTATTTCGCCCTGCTGGGGTCGACTGCACCGTTTCTGGCGCTGTATTTCGATCACCTGGGGTTTTCCAGTGCGCGGATCGGCGAGTTGGTGGCGATCCCCATGCTCATGCGCTGCGTGGCGCCCAATCTTTGGGGCTGGCTGGGGGACTACACTGGTCGGCGCCTGGCGATCGTGCGTTGTGGCGCCATCTGCACCCTGATCTGTTTCTCGCTGATCTTCGTCAGCAAGAGCTACGCCTGGCTGGCGATGGTCATGGCTCTGCACGCGTTTTTCTGGCACGCAGTCCTGCCGCAGTTTGAGGTGATCACCCTGGCGCACTTGCAGGGGCAGACCTCACGCTACAGCCAGATCCGTCTTTGGGGGTCCATCGGTTTCATTCTTACCGTGGTGGCTTTGGGACGCCTGTTCGAGTGGCTGAGCCTGGATATCTATCCGGCGGCACTGGTGGCGATCATGGGCGGCATTGTGCTCAGCAGCCTGTGGGTGCCCAACGCCCAGCCTGTGGTGCAGGGGCCGCGGTTGGCCGGGGAGGGCTTTATCAAGCAGTTGCGTGGCCCCGGGGTGCTGGCCTTCTACCTGTGTGTGGCCCTGATGCAGATGAGCCACGGTCCTTACTACACCTTCCTGACCCTGCACCTGGAGCACCTGGGCTATACCCGTGGCCTGATCGGCATGCTCTGGGCTCTGGGTGTGGTGGCTGAGGTGCTGATGTTCCTGGCCATGAGCCGGATTCTGGCGCGATTTTCCGTGCGCCGGGTGTTGCTGGCGAGTTTTCTCTTGGCGGCTTTACGCTGGGTGCTGCTGGGCAGCCTGGCGGAGCATCTCGGGGCACTGTTGTTGGCGCAGGTGCTGCATGCGGCAACCTTCGGCAGCTTTCACGCCGCGGCCATCCATTTTGTCCAACGCAGTTTTGGTGCTCGCCAGCAGGGCCAGGGCCAGGCGTTGTACGCCGCCCTGGCGGGAACCGGAGGTGCCTTGGGCGCCCTGTATTCCGGCTACAGCTGGAACGCCCTGGGCGCCACATTGACCTTTAGTATTGCTAGCGTCGCCGCCCTGGCCGCAGCCGTTATCATTGCCACCCGCATGCAAGAGGAGTTGCCGTCATGAGCAGCCTGTCCGTCTACCACGTATCCAGCCCGGACCTGCCGAACAAGGTTCTGACCCACTTTGACGATATCGCTGCGACCTTGGCCGAACAGGGGATTGGCTTTGAGCGTTGGCCAGCCTCGACGCGGATCGAGCCGGGGGCCAGCCAGGAAGAGGTGATTGCGGCCTATCAGGAGCAGATCGATCGGCTGACGACCGAGCAGGGTGATGTCAGCGTGGATGTGATCAGCCTCAACCGTGACCATCCACAAAGAGCCGAGCTGCGTGCCAGCTTTCTCGACGAGCATCGCCATGACGAGGATGAAGTGCGGTTATTCGTCGCCGGACGTGGACTGCTAAATCTGCACATCGACGACTACGTCTATGCCGTTCTTTGCGAAAGAAACGACCTGATTTCGCTGCCAGCGGGCACTGCCCATTGGTTCGATATGGGGGAGGAGCCGCACCTGGTAGCCATCCGCCTGTTCAGCAATCCCCAAGGCTGGTCGGCCAGCCTGACCGGCGACGCTATCGCCAGCCAGTTCCCACGCCTGGACGATTGAGCGGCAAGATCAACGTCAACGGGCCGGTCCCACGCAAGGTGGGCCGGCCCGAGCAGGAAACCGAAGGTGGCTTACGCGGAGTGGTAAGTCGGCAAGGCAAAGCGGTTCTGGCTTTGCAGCATGGAAATCTGTGGTAGCTCACTGGCCTGTTCGGCCAAGTCACGACGAATTGCACTAATGACCCAGGACAGCTGGTCGGCGGCATGCAGCTGCGCGTAGGAAATCGAACGCTTGAACTGTTTGCCTTCGCTGTTACGCAGGGTGAGCAGGATGCCACCGTCAGGACGGGGTTGAGTGGTCACTTCGAAGTTGGAGAACAGGGAAGAAAACTTTTCTTGGATCAGGCTCATGTCTATCAGCTCCGTTAGCTCTTGAAGGGCAAGCGTGGAGTGATAGGTGCAGCGATTGTGCCAGTATTGTTTTTTTATAAAATCCTTGTAAATCAATAACTTATAATTTCTAGGAAATTTCAATCTCGTGCAAATTGCATGAATGGCCATCGTGCATCCTGCATTTTGCAGGTTGGCGGCGATTAGCCGTGGGCGTGGCTTCAGCGTTATGACCGCTGGCCCTGAGAGAAAATTCAATCGTTTATGGACGGGGCTGGAGGGCCCTGGAGATAGCCGGCGGGGAGATACAAAAGTTTGCAAAAACTCCGTGTACAGGCCCGCGACGGCTGACGTATTTTCCAGCCTGTCACGCCGTTTCAATGCTGCCTCGGCGACCCGGCCGAACAGGTTTGAAAGGTGTTTCTGCGACATGGAATGTGTTGCGGCGCGATCCAGCGATCCTGCCCGACGAATAATAAGAAACAGGACGCCCTCCATGAACGGTCCCACTGCATTATTGCCGGTGCTGTCAGCAGCGCTGCACTTGCCCTGCCTTTATCCCTTTGCGGGTGATCCCCGCAGTCTTCGCTTGCCGGTTGCCGAACCCTGGGTCGCCAACCCCGGTTGAGCCTTGCGCTGGCTGTTGCCAACGCCCGGCCTGGCCCGGGCACAGTCCTTTGCTGTCGAACCGGAGCAACCATGAACAAGTACAAGAGCGACATGATCACCTGGGGCATGATGCTGCGAAAGGTGCCGTCCATTGCCAAGGCGCTACCTCGGGTGGTGCGAGGCATGAGGGCAGGGAACATCGACAACCCTGACCAACCCTGTGGGCTGGGCTGGAGTTTCGAGCAGGCCACCCTGCGCAATCCCCAGGGGCCGGCCCTGTTGTATGGCGATCGGGTACTCAGTTACTCCCAGGTCAACCAATGGGCCAACCGCATCGCTGCTTACCTGCGGGAGCAGGGCATCGGCAAGGGCGATGTACTGGCGATTTTCATCGAGAATCGCCCTGAGCTGCTGGTCACGGTGCTGGCGGTGGCCAAGCTTGGCGGGATCTGCGCGATGCTCAATACCGCGCAGACCCAAAGCGTGCTGGCACACAGCCTGGAACTGGTGAAGCCGGTGGGCATCATGGTTGGTGGTGAGTTGCTGGCGGCTTTTTCCGCAGTGCGCGATCAAGTGGGTATCGATCCGGCTCGCACCTGGTTCGTGGCCGATCAGGACGCCTTCGTTGACCCTGGACCGACTCCGGACGGCCTGGTCAACCTGATGGCCGAGAGCGCCGGTTATCCAGCGGACAATCTGCTGCAGACCCAGCGCATCTTCTTCAACGACCCTTGCTTCTACATCTATACGTCCGGCACCACGGGCCTGCCCAAGGCGGGGATTTTCAAGCATGGGCGCTGGATGCGCACCTCTGCCGGCTTCGGCACCATCGCCCTGGATATGCAGCCCGGCGACGTGGTGTATTGCACCTTGCCGCTGTACCACGCCACCGGGCTGTGCGTCTGCTGGGGCTCGGCCATCACCGGCGCCTCGGGGTTCGCCATTCGCCGCAAGTTCAGCGCCAGTCAGTTCTGGGACGATGCGCGTCGGTTCAAGGCGACGACCGTGGGCTATGTCGGTGAATTGTGTCGCTACCTGATCGATCAGCCCAGCACTGCCCGGGATACCGAGCATGGCGTGTTGAAGATGATCGGCAATGGCCTGCGTCCGGGAGTCTGGAGCGAGTTCAAGCAGCGTTTCGGCGTCGGTCATGTCTGTGAGCTGTACGCGGCCAGCGACGGCAATATCGGCTTCAGCAATATCCTCAACTTCGACAACACCGTGGGTTTTTCCCTGATCCCCTGGGCATTGGTGGAGTACGCCCACGACACCGGGGCGCCATTGCGCAACAGCCAGGGTTTCATGCAGAAGGTCGCCAAGGGCGGTCAGGGCCTGCTGTTGGCGAAGATCGACGACAAGGCGCCGCTGGATGGCTACACCGATCCGGAAAAGAACCTCAAGGTGATCCTCAAGGATGTGTTCGAGAAGGGCGATTGCTACTTCAACACCGGTGACTTGCTGCGCGACATCGGTTTTGGCCATGTGCAGTTCGTTGATCGGCTGGGGGACACCTATCGTTGGAAGGGCGAGAACGTCTCCACCACCGAGGTGGAGAACATTCTCCTGGGGCACCCGCAAGTGGCCGAGGTGGTGGCCTATGGCGTCGAAATCCACAACACCAACGGCCGTGCCGGGATGGTGGCCATTACCCCGGCGGAGTCGCTGGCGACCCTGGATTTCAGTGAGTTGCTGCAATATGCCAGACAGCAGCTTCCGGCTTACGCGGTGCCGCTGTTTCTGCGGATCAAGGTGAAAATGGACACCACTGGCACCTTCAAATATCAGAAGAGCCGACTCAAGGAGCAGGCGTTCGACCTCGAACGGGTCGGCGACGATCCGGTCTATGCCTGGCTTCCCGGGTCGGATACCTATGTGCAACTGACCCCGCAGATTTTTGCCGATATCCAGGGCGGGCGTCTGCGTTATTGATTCTGCCTATGGTCTCTCTTGGGAAAAAAGGGATGACAGGCTGCGGCCGGCTTGGGGAAACTAGCGCCTTTCCGATTTGCCGAACCTGGAGTTTCCGATGACCGACAAAAGCCGCCAGATGACTGAAGAAGAGGCCGCCCAGTTTGTCGAACAGGTATTCAACGTGGCCCGTCAGGGTGACGCACAGATGCTCGACAAGCTGGCGGCCAGTGGCCTGCCGGTCAACCTGCGCAACCACAAGGGTGACACCTTGCTGATGCTGGCCGCCTATCACGGGCATGTGGACGCCGTGCAAGTGCTGCTCAAGCACCAGGCCGATCCCGAGATCCGCAACGACAATGGCCAGAGCCCGATCGCCGGCGCCGCCTTCAAGGGCGACCTGGCGGTGGTCAAGGCCCTGGTGGAAGGCGGAGCTCAAGTGGAAGGTTCGTCCTTTGACGGGCGTACCGCGCTGATGATGGCAGCGATGTTCAACCGCACGGAAATCGTCACCTACCTGATCAGCCAGGGCGCCGATCCCAAGGCTCGCGACAGCAATGGTGTCAGTGCCCTGGAAGCCGCCAAGACCATGGGCGCGCAGGACACTGCCGCACAGCTGGAAAAACTCCTGGCCTGAGCCGTCAAGGTCCGAGGGGGCGAGGGCGCCAGGCCCGCGTCACAGGCGTAGGTCTGGGGGCGCACTTTAGGCTATCCTTCGCGCCCTCGAATTTCCTTGTCTTCAGGATGTCCCCATGAAAACCGCCCTTATCGAACTCATCAGCAAAATCAGCTCCGGGTGCATGGGCGATGCCGAGATCCAGCAGATCGCCGACGAAGCGGCCCAGGCCTACGCCGATCCCCAGGCGTTCCTGGCGGCCAATCCGGACATCAACTACGACGACAGCTTCCCCATTCCCCTGGGCGAGTGGGTGGTGGTCGGCAGCCTGCCGGAGACTGTGCTGTTTCAGGCCGACACTTATGTCGATCTGTTCGCACAGATCGTCGCGTCTTTCGGCAAGGACGTGCCTTTCAACATCAAGCCCAAGCAGCTGGCGAAGATCGAAGCCTTGACGGCCTTGAACCGCATCCAGATCCAGATGGGCAGCATGAACCCGGAAAACGGCGGCTATGTGCTGATGAATTTCAGCCAGTTGCTGGATGACGAACTGCAGATGGTGCTGGTCTACGGCAATGACCTGCCGCGAGTGCTGGAGCTGTGTGCCGAAGTCGGTATCGCCGCAGCGCCGGCCCTGGAAGCGCTGAAGATTGCCGTGCACGTCTGAATCCGCCATAGCGGTGGAATAAAACGGAACCCTGATTCAGTGCGACTATCCTAAAGAGGCACACCTTCATTTGGGAGCGACACCATGGGTTCCACCTTCAATGGCCTGGTTGGCCTGATCATTCTGGCCCTGGATATCTGGGCCATCATCAACGTGCTGAAAAGCAGCGCTGAAACCGGGATGAAGATTGTCTGGGTGTTGTTGATCATCTTCCTTCCCGTACTTGGGTTGATCATCTGGGCCATTGCCGGTCCCCGAGGTAATGTCAGGCTCTGAACCAGGACACGTGACGAACAGCCCCTGCATGATGGCCGGCGATGGAAAAAAAGGGCCGCCAGGCCCTTTTTTGTGTGACTAAACATGCGTTGAACGAAATTTTCACAAGGCCTCAAAGACAATTCGCCGGCGTTTTTCCCCTGGTGCGAAGCCCGGCAATCTGTTGTTCCAGAGCCGTAGGAGCTGGGCTTGTGGGGAGCGCCCACTAATCAATGGCAATGCCTTCAGTGATCGTGCAACATCTGCGCACCGCGTAATCCCCGTCGCCCTGGCGACAAAAAGAGGGCAGAACGCCACTTTTTCTCTGCAACTTAAACTTCCAATGGGTCCTAAAACCACATGGCAAACTCGGATGCCCTGAGTCAGCAGCGATCCTCGAATCGCCTGCTGCAACCGACCGTCAAATCCCATCTGGCCTACACGCTGCTGTGCGCGCTGGTCATGATGGTGATGTTTTCTTTGTTGCGCGTCGCGCTGTTGATCTACAACCGCGAGATGATTCTCGACACCCCGGCTTCGACCTTCCTCGAAGCGTTTGCCAATGGGCTGCGTTTTGACCTGCGGCTGGTGGTCTACCTCAGCGTACCGCTGGTGCTGGCCATGCTCAGTGCCCGGGCCATGGCGGCTCGCGGGCTGCTGCGCTTGTGGCTGACGGTGACCTCCAGCATTGCCTTGTTCCTTGGCCTGATGGAGATGGATTTCTACCGTGAGTTCCACCAGCGTCTCAACGGTCTGGTCTTCCAGTATGTGAAGGAGGACCCGAAAACCGTGATGAGCATGCTCTGGTACGGTTTCCCTGTGGTTCGCTACCTGCTGGCCTGGGTCGTGGGAGCCTGGATCCTCAGCCTGGCGTTCAAGTGGGCCGACCGTGCCACTCGGCCTCGCGGTCCGTTCAGCGGTGGCAATGTCGGCGCACGCCAGGTTGCGCCCTGGTATGCACGTATTGCGGTATTCGTGGTCTGTCTGCTGATCTGTGTGGTGGCGGCTCGTGGCACCCTGCGCCAGGGTCCGCCGATGCGTTGGGGGGATGTCTACACCACCGAATCGAACTTCGCCAACCAGCTGGGCCTCAACGGCACCCTGCAGTTGATGGCGGCAGCCAAGGATCGCTTCTCCGAAGACCGCACCAATATCTGGAAGGCGAGCTTGCCTCAGCCGTTGGCTCAACAGACCGTACGCGACATGCTGCTGGTGCCGAACGACAAACTGGTGGATGGGGACATCGCCGCCGTGCGCCGTAATTACACGCCGGATGCGGACAAGACCCTGCCGATCAAGAACGTCGTGGTGATCCTGATGGAAAGCTTCGCCGGGCATTCGGTGGGCGCGCTGGGACGTCCTGGGGAGATCACTCCCTACTTCGACAAACTGTCGAAACAAGGCCTGCTGTTCGACCGCTTCTTCTCCAATGGCACCCATACCCACCAGGGCATGTTCGCCACCATGGCCTGCTTCCCCAACCTGCCAGGCTTTGAATACCTGATGCAGACCCCGGAAGGCAGCCACAAACTGTCTGGCCTGCCGCAGCTGCTGAGCGCCCGCCAGTATGACGATGTGTATGTCTACAACGGTGATTTTGCCTGGGACAACCAGTCGGGGTTCTTCAGCAACCAGGGCATGACCAACTTCATTGGTCGCAATGACTTCGTCAATCCGGTGTTCTCCGACCCGACCTGGGGCGTGTCCGACCAGGACATGTTCAACCGTGGCTTGGAAGAGTTGAAGGCCCGTGAAGGCAAGGGGCCGTTCTACGCCCTGCTGCAGACCCTGTCCAACCACACCCCGTACGCATTGCCGACGCCATTGCCAGTGGAGAAGGTCACCGACCGCGGTAGCCTCAATGAGCACTTGACCGCCATGCGCTACTCCGACTGGGCGTTGGGCCAGTTCTTCGAGAAGGCGAGCAAGGAGCCGTACTTCAAGGAGACGTTGTTCGTTGTGGTCGGCGATCACGGTTTCGGCAACGAGCAACAGATTACCGAAATGGACCTGGGTCGTTTCAACGTGCCGATGCTGATGATTGCACCCGGCATCCAGGAGAAGTTCGGCCAGCGCGACCACACCGTGGGCACGCAGATCGATATCGTGCCCACCATCATGGGCCGCCTCGGTGGTGATGTGTTGCACCAGTGCTGGGGGCGTGACCTGCTCAACCTGCCCGAAGGCGACAAGGGTTTTGGCGTGGTCAAACCGTCGGGTAGCGATCAGACCGTGGCGCTGCTGACGGCGGATCGGGTGCTGGTGTTGCCCAAGGAAATGCCGCCCAGACTGTACAAGTACGAGCTGGGTGCAACCCCTGGCGGCGAGCTGATTTCCGGAGCCGCCGATGAGGCGCAACTCAAGCAGAAACTGGAGTCGTTCCTGCAGACTGCGACCAAGAGTCTGATCGACAACACGGCCGGCGTGGTCAACGGCAAGCCGGATTGACAGTTGCACTTGCCGGCCCCTTGCAGAGGGCTGGCAGGATCTGAGTCACAAGGAAAACACCCCTGATGGGGTGTTTTTTTTTGCCTGTCGATAGGTCAATCCATTGCGCCTTCTTGAGGTATTTCCTGGTTTTCTTAGGAAAAGTTGCTTGGCGAATAGTCTGTTTCTTGCCTGGTAATGGGAGCTTTCTCGGGTTTTAGGATTCATCTGATGTTAGCCAATACAACAAACGGTGATGATCGCATCCGCTTCGGCCCGGACGGATACGTACAGCACTCCAGATCTGGCACGCAGCATTGATTATTAAATGATGTTATGGGTAGTACGCCATGATGATGGTTAAAGGGAGAGTTAAATGAAAAAGTTTCGTTTGGCGGCGGGTGTTGTATCAGCTCTATTCTTCGCGGCAAACAGTGCTTTTGCATATGATGTGCTGTTGAAGTTTGAGGGGAAGGTCGTACCCACAACATGTCAAGTGGACGGGCTTAATGAAGTTGCAATGAATCCCGTTAGTACCGAGGCTCTTAAAGAACCTGGTAGTTACGCAGGTGAAAAAGTTATTCTTATTAACGTGTCGGGGTGTGATGGCACTAAGTTGAAAGGAATGCTTAGTCCTGATTTTTCCCAAGTGCACCATATAACAGGCGCCCTTAAAAATAGTGTTCCCGGTGGTTCCACGGCTATGATCCAACTGCTTGATTATCAAAGTAATCCTATTGATCTAATGAAGATGTCTATTACTAAGCCCGCTTTTGAGCCTGTGTCTGTAAATGAAACTGCTGCGCAATTCGTATTAGCTGCTCGGTACTTGGCAGGTGATGTCCCGGTGACAGCAGGGGATGTTAAAGCCGAACTAACCTTTGACCTTGTTTACGAGTGAAATCAAAGCCTTGAAGCCTGAGCTTCAAGGCTTAATCCTGTGAGCGATAGAGCCCATGTTTTGTTGTTTCGTTTCACGTCTGATTACCGGTGTCGCCATTTTGTTGTGCTCTCTATCCGTCCAGGCCAGCGTGGTGGTTGATGCCACGCGAATTGTTTATCCGGCCAAGGAACGTGAGGTTTCTCTCAGGCTGAGCAATAAGGGGCAACAAGCAGCTTTGGTGCAGACCTGGATCGACGATGGCCGCGTCGATGCCAAACCGGATGAGGTCGATACACCTTTCATAGTAATGCCGCCGATGGTGCGGATTGATCCCGATAAGGGGCAGTCGCTGCGGATTGCCTTCGTACCATCAACTAATTTGCCCAAGGATCGTGAGTCGGTGTTCTGGCTCAATGTGTTGGATGTGCCACCACTGGCGAGTGCGCAGGTCGGCAATCACATGCAACTGGCGTTTCGTACGCGTCTGAAGCTGTTTTTCCGTCCTGCGAATCTTCCGGGAAGCGCCGCTGAAAGCGCGGAAAAACTGCGCTGGAATTTATCCAGGTCTGGTAAGAACACTGTCTTGCAGGTGCACAATGATGGAGCCTTTCATGTGTCTTTTAACTCGGTTGAGTTAAAGCTTAAAAATGGTCGTGTTTTAACAGTGAAAAGTCATATGGTTGCGCCAAAATCTTCTGCTGATTTTGTTTTTGAACAATCACCAAACACCTCGGATTTCGACGTGAGTGTGATGTACGAATGGATCAACGATTTTGGAGCAAATATGCGCGCTGAGGCCAAACTGCAATAATAAAGTACTCCAGAAAAGTTCTTGGTTTTATCTCTTGCTTAATTTTCGTACTGAGGCATTTGTCTTGGTATTTTCGTCACTGACCCATCGTACTGACTGTTCGGGCAGGTTAGATGAGTGCTTTGTCAAAATTTTTTTTGTTAGTTGTAATTTGCGTACTTGCTTGCTCTAGAAAGTGTTTGGTTGTGCGTGATGGTTTTATTCTGGGAAGCATGATGCTGATCGGATCATGGATGGTCATTGACATCAGCGCGGCTGACGAGCCTATTCGTTTCAATCCGGCATTTTTTGGCAACAGCCGTGGAGAAACGCTGGACCTGTCCACTTATGAACAAGGCAATCCGCTGACGCCCGGTACCTATCGCCTTGATCTGTATCTCAACCAGAACCGCGTTGGGACTGAAGAAATCCTCCTCAGGACCTCGGCCGATGGCTCGAAGGTCGAGCCTTGTCTGGCGCCGGATTTGCTGGAGCAACTTGGCGTTGATTTCACCCGACTGCCCGAGGATCAGGCCGCCCGAGCTCGGGCGGCCGAGTGCCTGGGGCCCGATGAAATCGTGCCTCAGGGGCGTCTGGAAGTGGACATGGCCGACTTGCGCGCCGATCTTTCCATCCCTCAGCTGTACCTGAGCCGGACCAAGCGCGGTTATGTCTCTCCCAAAGAGTGGGATGCGGGGGTCAATGCAGGCTTTCTCGGCTACAGCAACAACCTGTCCGAGAACCGTAGCAACGGACAACGCAGTCGTCAGTTCTATAGCGGCCTGAACACGGGGCTGAACCTCGGCCAGTGGCGCCTGCGACACAATGGCTCCTATCGCTACGATGGCCAGGCAAGTTCCGGTCGGAGCAGTCAGTACAACGCCTTGAGTAGCTATGTGCAGCGCGATATCACTGCGGCCCAGGCCCAGCTGACCCTGGGGGAGTTCTATACCCCCGGCAATCTGTTCGACAGTTTTTCCTTTACCGGCATACAACTACGCAGCGATGAGCGCATGTTGCCTGATTCGATGCGTGGGTTTGCGCCTGTGGTGCGTGGCGTCGCCGATACCACCGCCAAGGTCAGCGTGCGCCAGGGGCAGAATCTGTTGTATGAAACCACGGTGTCTCCTGGGCCATTTGCCATTGACGATCTGAACAGCGCCGGTTACGCCGGTGACCTCAATGTCACCATCACCGAGGCCGATGGGCGGACCAGAAGTTTTGTGGTGCCTTATGCCTCGATGGCCCAGCTGCTGCGTCCCGGCAGTTCGCGCTTCAGCTTGAGCGCCGGACGCTACCGCGATGACAGCCTTGATAGGCTGCCCGGTTTTGTCCAGGGAACCTATCAGCACGGCTTGTCCAACCTGTGGACCGCTTATGGCGGCAGTCTCCTGGCTCAGGACTATCAAGCCTGGCAGGGAGGGGCGGCCTTGAGCACTTCATTGGGGGCGGTGGCGATGGACTTGACCCATTCCCAGGCTTCAGGCTTGAGCGATGCGCCTGCCGGTGGCCGCGCGCAATTGAGCGGCCGCAGCCTGCGCTTGTCCTACAACAAATTGATTGAAACCACCTCCACCAACTTCAGCGTGGCGGCCTACCGTTTTTCCAGTGAGGGCTATCTGAACTTCGACGATTACGCTCGCTTGCAGGACAGCCCGTCGCAAAACCTGTCGTTCAAGCAACGCAGTCGGCTGCAGTTGAGCCTGAGCCAGCCGATAGGCGAACGCCTGGGGCAACTGAACTTTTCCGGTTTGGCGCAAAACTACTGGAATCGCGATCAAGGACGGGATCTGAGCTATCAGGTGGGTTACTCCAACAGCTTCAACTGGGGCAGCTTCAGTTTCAGCGCCAGCCGCACCCGCAACGGTGGCGGCAGCATGGACAATCAGTATCTGCTGAGTATCAGCTTGCCCCTGGGACGCAGCCGCTACTCACCCTATCTGAACTCGTCCATCAGTTACGACGGCAGGGGCAATCACGGCGTCAATACCTCCTTGAGTGGCAATCTCGGCGACAGCGGCCAGGTCGGTTACAGCCTCTACGGTTCACGTGACCGTTACGAGGGGCAGGGCAACAGCAACTATGGCGGCAACCTGCGTTATGACGCGGCCCATGCCAATTACAGCCTGGGCGCCAGCCGCGGAGAGAACTATCAGCAAGCCAACTTTGCCATGCAAGGCACTCTGGTCGCGCACCCGGGAGGTATTAACGCAACTTCGGGTCAGGGCGAAACCATGGCCGTGCTCGAAGCCGCCGGGGCCAAGGGCGCTCAGGTGCTCAGTAACGCGACTACTCGAATCGCTGATAACGGGTATGCGGTGGTGACGGGGTTGACGCCTTATCGACGCAACGACATGGCCCTGGACCCCAAAGGCACGTCCCGGGATGTCGAGCTGGAGATGACCTCGCAGCAGGTCGCTCCGCGCGCGGGAGCCGTGGTCATGTTGCGTTATCCGACCGTGGTGGGGCGGGCGATGCTGCTCAAGCTGGTGCGCGACGATGGCGAGATGATCCCCCTGGGGGCGCAAGTCCTGGGGCCTGCGGGTGAAGTGTTGACTCAGGTCGGACAGGGCGGCCGAGCCTTTGTCCGCGGGCTGGAAGGTCAGGGCCAGTTGTTGATTCAGTGGGGAGCAGGGCAGAGCTGCCTTGCGTCGTATCGCATGCCCAGCGATCCCTCCCCGAACGACGAGTACTACCAGCAATTGGAGTTGCCCTGCCATACGGGCAGCCGAATCTCAAACAGGTAGGTAATGGATGAACATCAACGTCCTGCTAAACAACCGATGGTCCTTGGTCGCGTGGTTTCTGTTGACGGCTCTGCACGGCAATCAGGTGTGGGCCAACACATGCACCGGAAATCCACTGTCGACACACTTTACCAGTGCCGACTTCGCCATGCTCAAGCCTCCTCGCGACATTCCGGTGGGCAGCACCATTCTGGTGAAGGAAATAAACCAGGGCATAACAACCATGACCTGTAGTGGCAATGGGCTTTGGTTTGACTATGGCTTTGTCGGGGGGGCGACCAAGACCGCCTACGAGCATGTCTATGAGACCGGAGTACCGGGTATTGGCATGCGGATTCTCTGGTACCACGAGGGTGATGTGTACATGGAGTGGCCCAGGTTTGAGCGTCGTCTAAACCCCGGTACCTATTCACCACCGCACAAGTTCAAGTTGGAACTGGTCAAGACTGGCCCCATCAGCTCGGGAACGTTCCTCGATCACAAGATCAGGAATTATTACCACAACCAGTTGAGCAATGAGATTTTGTTCAATGGCGTGACGTACAACGCTCAACGCAGTGGCTGTGCGGTCGCCCGCCCGGTGCAAACGGTCACTTTGCCTACCATCCCGCTGAGTAAACTCTATGCCATTGAAGGCCTAGCAGGCCAGACGACGTTCTCGATCGATCTCAAGTGTGACAAAGGCGTGAAGGTGGCCTATCGCATGGACGCCATCAGCATCGGGAGCATTCTGAGGAATAGCGAGGGGCCAGGCATGGCCAGGGGCGTGGGGGTGGTCCTTGCCCGAGGCGATGCGAGCAGCAAGCTCATACAAGAGCTCGCGACCCGGACAGAGTTCAAGACCACGCCAACCAGTGTTGATGATGAAGCCCTGAGCATCCCGTTCACCGCCTTTTATGTAAATTACCTTACGCCGACTGCTGGTTATGTAGCAATCAACGCCACGGTCACCTTCATGTATGAATAGATAGGCGCTTTCTATTTGCATGTGAACTGTGCAAGCGCCCTCTCAGGCAGGGCGCTGTTTGGCACACGATTTAACTCTTGGCTGATTCAAATCCTGCCCAGCAGCAGTAACACCAAGAGCACCACCAGCACGACACCGATGATTCCCGAAGGGCCATAACCCCAACTTCTGGAGTGGGGGAATACCGGCAGGCCGCCAATCAGCAGCAAAATCAGAATAACGATCAGAATGGTGCCCATGGTGGTTTCCTTAAATTGAAGAGTGTTGAACAACGCGGTTGTTCAAAGACAACTTGGCTTCATGAATAAAGCCAGGCGCTTAATAAATCCGACTCTGCGCCTATCGAGAAAATTCCAAACTTTTTAATGCACTGCGCCGCCAGGGTTATTTCCTTTACGTCTGTCACGGGTTGCGCTGCGCTGGCGCGCCAGCATTCACCCGGCCAGCGGTTTGCCCGGGGCATTCAGCACCCTGATGGTGCGTGGGTGGCGCAGGGGCCTTCGCTACACTGCGGCCCATCTTCCCCGGAACAACAAGGCAACTCTTATGCAAAATCGCATGATGATCACTGGCGCCGGCTCCGGCCTGGGTCGCGAAATCGCTTTGCGCTGGGCCCGCGATGGCTGGCGGCTGGCCTTGTCCGATGTCAGCGAGGCGGGCCTGCAGGAAACCCTGAAGCAGGTACGCGCCGCCGGTGGCGACGGTTTCGTGCAGCGTTGCGATGTGCGTGATTACAGCCAGTTGACCGCCTTCGCCCAGGCTTGCGAAGTGAAGTTCGGCGGCATCGACATCATCGTCAACAACGCTGGCGTGGCGTCCGGCGGGTTCTTCAGCGAGCTGTCCCTGGAGGATTGGGACTGGCAGATCGCGATCAACCTGATGGGCGTGGTCAAGGGCTGCAAGGCCTTTCTGCCGCTGCTGGAACAGAGCAAGGGCAAGATCATCAACATCGCCTCCATGGCCGCCTTGATGCAGGGCCCGGCCATGAGCAACTACAACGTGGCCAAGGCCGGAGTGGTGGCGCTGTCCGAGAGCCTGCTGGTCGAGCTGGCGCAGCAGGAAATCGGCGTGCACGTGGTCTGCCCGTCATTTTTTCAGACCAACCTGCTGGACTCCTTCCGTGGTCCGACCCCGGCGATGAAGGCCCAGGTGGGCAAATTGCTGGAAAGCTCGCCGATTACCGCCGCCCAGATTGCTGATTACATCCACACCCAGGTCAACGCCGGCCAGTTCATGATCCTGCCCCACGAGCAGGGGCGAATGGCCTGGGCCCTGAAGCAGAAAAACCCTCAGGCGCTGTACGACGAAATGACCCTGATGGCGGACAAGATGCGCGCCAAGGCCAAACAAGGGGCCCACTGAGCTTGCTCCACCACCACGGCCTCGTTAGGGTTGCCGGCACCTGGCAATCCTGACGAGACCTTGCATGCTCAATTACCTGTGGTTCTTCCTCGCCGCGCTGTTTGAAATCGCCGGCTGCTATGCCTTCTGGATGTGGCTGCGCCAGGGCAAGAGCGCCTTGTGGGTGATTCCCGCCCTGATCAGCCTGACCCTGTTCGCCCTGTTGCTGACCAAAGTCGAAGCCACTTATGCCGGGCGCGCCTACGCCGCCTACGGTGGCATCTACATTGTTGCGTCCATTGGCTGGCTGGCGGTGGTGGAGCGGGTGCGGCCCCTGGGCTCGGACTGGCTGGGGCTGGCACTGTGTGTGATCGGGGCCAGTGTGATTCTGTTCGGCCCGCGCTTTTCCAACGGTTGAGCATCCCGGCCCAAGGGCTTGGGCCGGTCCAGGCATCAGTCGAACAGCTCCTTGGGCACGTCGTGCTTGAGCATCAACTGGCACTGTTCGCTGTCCGGATCGAAAACGATCACCGCCTGGCCCTTGCTCAGGGCCTGACGAACCCGCAGCACGCGGGTTTCCAGAGGCGTCTCATCGCCGTTGTCGGTGCCCTCGCGGGTGACGAAGTCTTCGATCAGACGGGTCAGGGTGTCGACTTCAAGTTGGTCGTGGGGAATCAGCATGGGGGGCCTCCGAAAAACAATCCCGGATGCTACTGCGCCCGGGGGTGTGCCGCCAGTTATAGCGCGCACAAACCCCGGGTCGCGGTTCAGGACTTGTTGCCCAGCAGGCTGTCCACCGAGGGCACCCGAGTGTCGCTTTCCATCTGTGTGTCGTGTTCCAGCTGATGACTGAAGCGGTCCAGGGAGCCCTGGGCTGGCTGTGCATCGCTGGCGAACACCGGCGGGCTGAGGATATAGGCGCTGAGCAAGCGGCTGAGCGCCGCCAGGCTGTCGATATGGGTGCGCTCGTAGCCGTGGGTGGCGTCGCAACCGAAGGCCAGCAAGGCGGTGCGGATGTCATGGCCGGCGGTGACTGCCGAGTGGGCGTCGCTGAAGTAGTAGCGGAACAGGTCGCGGCGCACCGGCAGTTCGTGCTCGGCGGCCAGACGCAGCAGGTGCCGGGACAAGTGATAGTCGTAAGGGCCGCCGGAGTCCTGCATGGCCACGCTCACCGCATGCTCGCTGGAGTGCTGGCCCGGTGCGACCGGAGCAATGTCGATGCCGACGAATTCACTGACATCCCAGGGCAGGGCCGCCGCCGCACCGCTGCCGGTTTCCTCGGTGATGGTGAACAGCGGGTGGCAGTCGATCATCAAGCTTTCACCGCTGTCGACAATGGCCTTGAGCGCCGCCAGCAAGGCGGCGACGCCGGCCTTGTCATCCAGGTGCCGGGCGCTGATGTGGCCGCTTTCGGTGAACTCCGGCAACGGGTCGAAGGCGACAAAGTCGCCCACGCCTATGCCTAAGGATTCGCAGTCGGCGCGGGTGGTGCAGTAGGCGTCCAGGCGCAGTTCGATGTGGTCCCAACTGATGGGCAACTCGTCCACCGCGGTGTTGAAGGCGTGGCCGGAGGCCATCAGCGGCAGCACGCTGCCGCGCAGCACGCCGTTGTCGGTGAACAGGCTGACCCGGCTGCCTTCGGCAAAGCGGCTGGACCAGCAGCCCACCGGGGCCAGGGTCAGGCGGCCGTTGTCCTTCACTGCACGGACGCTGGCGCCGATGGTGTCCAGGTGCGCCGAGACGGCCCGGTCGGGGCTGTTCTTCTGGCCCTTGAGGGTGGCGCGGATGGTGCCGCGCCGGGTCAGTTCGAAGGGGATGCCCAGTTCTTCCAGGCGTTCGGCGACGTAGCGCACGATGGTGTCGGTAAAGCCGGTGGGGCTGGGAATAGCGAGCATTTCCAGGAGGACTTTCTGCAGGTAGGCGAGGTCCGGTTGGGGAATCGGGCGGGTCATGGAAACTCCTGATGAAAAAAGGCCATCGATGGTTTCGATGAGGGCATGGATGGAGGGCCTGGGGCGCCTTCGCTGACGAGCCAGCTCCTACCAATGGGGCAGGAGCCGGCTGGCCGGCGAAGGATCAAGGCGCCGGTTGGCTGTGGGGAAACAGCAGATCGATAAAACGCTCGGCGGTGGGCTGCGGTTCGTGGTTGGCCAACCCGGCGCGTTCGTTGGCTTCGATGAACACGTAGTCCGGCTGGTCTGCTGCCGGCACCAACAGGTCCAGGCCGACCACCGGAATGTCCAGGGCCCGGGCCGCGCGGATGGCGGCGTCGGCCAGGGTCGGATGGAGAAGGCCGGTGACGTCTTCCAGGGTGCCGCCGGTGTGCAGGTTGGCGGTGCGCCGGACGAACAGCCGCTCGCCGGCCGGCAGCACGCTGTTGTAGTCGTAACCGGCGGCATGCAGGGTGCGCTGGGTTTCCGCGTCCAGGGGGATCTTGCTTTCGCCGCCGGTGGCCGCCTGGCGTCGGCGGCTGCGGGCCTCGATCAAGGCGCCAATGGAATGCCGACCGTCGCCGATGATCTCGGCGGGACGGCGGATGGCCGCGGCCACCACTTCAAAGCCGATCACCAGGATGCGCAGGTCCAGCCCTTCGTGGAAGCTTTCCAGCAACACTCGGCTGTCAAAGCGGCGGGCCTGGTCGATGGCGCACTGCACCTCTTCAATCGTGCTCAGGTCCACGGCCACGCCTTGTCCCTGTTCTCCGTCCAACGGCTTGACCACCACCCGCTGGTGCTCGTCGAGAAACTCCAGGTTGTCGTCGGCGTTGCCTGCCAATTGCTGGGCGGGCAGGTTCAGGCCGGCACCCTTGAGCACCTTGTGAGTCAGGCTCTTGTCCTGGCACAGGCTCATGCTGATGGCGCTGGTCAGGTCGCTCAGGGATTCCCGGCAACGCACCCGGCGGCCGCCGTGGCTCAGGGTGAACAGCCCGGCGTCGGCGTCGTCCACTTGCACATCGATGCCGCGGCGGTGGGCCTCCTCGACGATGATCCGCGCATAAGGATTGAAGTCCGCCTGGGGGCCGGGGCCGAGGAACAGCGGCTGGTTGATGCCGTTCTTGCGCTTGATGGCGAAGGTCGACAGGGTGCGAAAGCCCAGCTTGGCGTAGAGGTTCTTGGCCTGGCGGTTGTCGTGCAGCACCGACAGGTCGAGGTAGCTCAGGCCGCGGCTCATGAAGTGTTCGATCAGGTGCCGCACCAGCACTTCGCCCACACCCGGACGGCTGCAATCGGGGTCCACCGCCAGGCACCAGAGGCTGCTGCCGTGTTCCGGGTCCTGGTAGGCCTTGTGGTGGTTCAGGCCCATGACGCTACCGATCACCGCGCCGCTGTCTTCGTCCTCGGCCAGCCAGTACACCGGACCGCCCTGATGGCGCGGAGTCAGCAGCTTCGGATCAATGTGCAGCATCGCCCGGGCCTGATACAGCTGATTGATGGCCTGCCAGTCCGATTCGCTCTGGGCCCGACGGATACGGAAGCCGCGAAACACCCGGGTGGCCTGGCGATAGTCGCTGAACCACAGACGCAGGGTGTCGGAAGGGTCAAGGAACAGTTGCGCCGGTTCCAGCCCGAGCACCTGTTGCGGCGCCGCCACATACAGAGCGATGTCGCGTTCGCCGGGACGCTCGTTGAGCAACTCCTCGGCGAGGCGGGTGGGGTTGGGGAAGGTATGGCCGATCAGCAGTCGGCCCCAGCCGCAATGCACGGCGATGGGTTCATTGCCGGGTTCGCTGCCGTCTTCGGCAAAGCGCGCTTGCAGACGTTCATAGGACGGCGCCTGGCCGCGCAGCAGGCGTTGGCTGTAAGCCGTGGCGTGAGCTTTCATCGATCAGATTCCTTGTTCGCTGAGCCACAGGTTCAAGGCCGCCAGTTGCCACAGCTTGGAGCCGCGCAGGGGCGTCAGTTGGCCCTGGGGATCGGTCAGCAGGCGATCAAGCATGGCCGGGTTGAACAGGCCGCGATCCTGGCTCGGGTCCAGCAGCAGTTCACGCACCCAGTTCAGGGTGTCGCCCTGCAGGTGCTTGAGGCCCGGCACCGGGAAGTAGCCTTTCTTGCGGTCGATCACCTCGCTGGGGATCACCCGCCGCGCTGCTTCCTTGAGCACCTGCTTGCCGCCGTCCGGCAGCTTGAAACGCGCCGGCACCCGGGCCGACAGCTCCACCAGGCGGTAGTCGAGGAACGGCGTCCGTGCCTCCAGGCCCCAGGCCATGGTCATGTTATCCACACGCTTGACCGGGTCATCCACCAGCATCACTGTGCTGTCCAGGCGCAGGGCCTTATCCACAGGCGCATCGGCGCCAGGCTGGGCGAAATGCTCGCGGACGAATTCACCGGCGGCGTCGTGTGCGGTCAGCCATTGCGGCTGCACGGTGGCCGCGTAGTCGTCGTAGCTGCGGTCGAAGAAGGCCGCGCGGTAGGCGGCATACGGGTCGCTGGCGCCGTCCACTTGTGGGTACCAGTGGTAGCCGGCGAACAGTTCGTCGGCGCCCTGGCCGCTTTGCACCACCTTGCAGTGCTTGGCCACTTCTCGGGACAACAAATAGAAGGCGATGCAATCGTGGCTGACCATCGGCTCGCTCATGGCGCGGAACGCCGCCGGCAACTGTTCGATGATCTCGCGCTCGTCGATGCGCAACTGGTGATGCCGGGTGCCGTAGTGGCGGGCAATCAGGTCCGAGTACTGGAACTCGTCGCCGCGTTCGCCGCCAGCATCCTCGAAGCCGATGGAGAAGGTCGACAGGTCGTCTACCCCGACTTCCCGCAGCAGGCCTACCAGCAGGCTGGAATCGACACCGCCGGACAGCAGCACGCCGACATCCACCGCCGCCCGTTGCCGGATGGCCACCGCCTCGCGGGTGCTATCGAGCACCCGGTCAGTCCAGTCTTCCAGCGTCAGCTGGGCTTCGTCGGCACGGGGGCCGTAGGGCAGGGACCACCAGGTCTGCTGTTCGCTGCGGCCGTCGGCCTCGATGCGCATCCAGGTGGCCGGTGGCAGTTTTTCGATGCCCGCCAGCAAGGTGCGCGGCGCCGGGACCACGGCGTGGAAGTTCAGGTAGTGGTTGAGCGCCACCGGGTCGAGGATCGGCTTGATATCGCCGCCCTTGAGCAAGGCCGGCAGGGCCGAGGCGAAGCGCAGCCGCTGGCCGCTGCGCGACAGGTACAAAGGCTTGACCCCGAGGCGGTCGCGGGCGATGAACAGGCGCTGGGTATCGCGCTCCCAGATAGCGAAGGCGAACATGCCGTTGAGCTTGGGCAGCAGGTCGGCGCCCCAGGCGTGGTAGCCCTTGAGCAGCACTTCGGTGTCACCGCCGGAATGGAAGGCGTAGCCCTGGGCTTCCAGTTCGGCGCGCAATTCGGGGAAGTTGTAGATCGCGCCGTTGAAGGCCAGGGACAGCCCCAGCTGGTTGTCGATCATGGGCTGCGCCGAGCCGTCCGACAGGTCCATGATTTTCAGCCGCCGATGGCCGAGGGCGATCGGGCCCTGGCTGTGAAAGCCCCAGGCGTCGGGGCCACGAGGGGCCAGGTGATGAGTGATTCGTTCAACCGCTGCCAGGTCGGCAGGTTGATGATCAAAGCGTAATTCGCCAGCTAATCCGCACATAAGTCCTTACCGGTTTTTCCGTTGGGGAGAGTCAATCCGCAGTCGCCAAAAGGGCGGCTACCTGGAAACTGACCTGTGCATAACTCGGGAGTTTTAGATCGATCGGTTATAAGCAGTTGAGCGGGGGCGGGCTGTTGGATGGAGTCGGTCGTGCTGGCTAGCGGTCATGGGCGGCGCTGAAAAATCAGCGCCGCCGCTCTGCTTCAGGCCTGGCCGCGAATCAGGCGACGCAGGGCGAAGCGATTGGGATGGCAGGCCTCGGCTACGCTCCTGGGCAGTGGCAGCGGCTCGTTTTCCAGCCAGGCGGCCAGCAGTTCGCCGGACAGCGGCGCGGTGATCAGCCCGCGAGAACCATGACCGCTGTTGATGTACAGGCCGTCGAGCCAGGGGCAGGGCAGGTCCGGCACCTGGCGCGCGTCCTTGCCCAGGGCGGCGTAGGTGTCGGCGAACGCTTCCGGGTCCGCCAGAGGACCGACGATGGGCAGGTAGTCCGGGCTGGTACAGCGGAAGGCTGCGCGGCCTTGCAGGCGGTCCAGGGGCAACTGTTCGGCGTTCAGGCGTTGCAGCAGGTCGCTGGAAATTTCCCGCAGCATCGCAAGGTTACCGGCATGTTCGGCAGTGGTCGGCGTCAGGTCCTGGCTCTTGAAGTCGAAGCTGGCGCCCAGGGTGTGCTCGCCCAGTCGCGGCGGAGCGACGTAACCCTCGGCGCAGACCACAGTGGCCAGGCTCTGGCTTTGCGCGGTCTGCGGCAGGCGGGTGATCTGCCCGCGAATACGTTTGAGGGGCAATTCGGCGCTAGCCGGGAAGCGTTTGATTTCGGCGGCACCGGCAAGGATCACCACCGCTGCGCTGGCCAGCATCCGTTCGCCGTCCCAGGCTTGCCATTGCTGGTCGACCCGGCGTAACTCCAGCACGTCCTGATGAGTCAGGACCCGGATCTGCGGATGCTTGGCCTGCCACTGGCACAGGGCCGGCGGATGCACCCAGCCACCTTCGGGATAGAACAGGCCGCCGTGGTCCAGGCCGATGCCGGCCAGGGCCTGGGCCTCTGGCTGATCCAGCAGCCGCAGCAGGTCGGTGGGGAAGGCCGCGGCCAACTGCGCCTGGCGTTCGGCCTCCTTGGGATTGAACGCCAGTTGCAGCACCCCGCAAGCGTCCCAGTCCTGGCCGCGTTGCAGGTGTTCCAGCTGGCGTCGGGTGTAGCCGAAGCCACTGAGGATCATCTGCGACAGTGCCGTGCCGTGGGCTGAAAGCTTGAGGTAAAGCACCCCTTGCGGATTGCCCGAGGCTTCCTGGGCCAGCTGTTCATGGCGTTCCAGTAATTGCACCTGCCAACCGCGGGCAGCGAGGCTGGCGGCGCTGGCGCAACCGGCCAGCCCGCCGCCGATCACCAGCGCGGTTTTGGCCTGGACCGGCGGGCGGGCGAACCAAGGCTTGGTTCGGGCTGGCGGCGGCGTGTCTTCCGGCCAGCCGAGGAAGTCGCCGCGCAGCACTTCCCATTTGCGACCGATGCCCGGAGTGCGCTTCATCTTGAAGCCCGCCGCGTTCAATAGGCGACGTACCCAGCCGGTGCTGGTGAAGGTGCTGAGGGTGGAGCCCGGCGCCGCCAGGCGCGCCAGTTCGGCGAACAGTTCCGGGGTCCACATGTCGGGGTTCTTTGCCGGGGCGAAGCCGTCGAGAAACCAGGCGTCGATCTGCGCGTCCAGTTGCGGCAACTGCTCCAGGGCGTCGCCGATCAGCAGGGTCAGGGTGACCCGGCCATCGTCCAGCACGATGCGCTGGAAGCCAGCGTGCACGGCGACGTAGTACTTGAGCAGCGGTTGGCTCAGGTCCGCCAGTTCCGGCCACAGGGCCAGGGCCCGTTGCAGGTCGGCCGGACTCAGGGGGTACTTTTCCACGCTGACAAAATGCAGCCGGGCAGTGGCCGGCGCCTGCTCCTGGAACAACTGCCAGGCGCAGAGAAAATTCAGCCCGGTGCCGAAGCCGGTTTCACCGATGACAAATTTTTCGCCTGCCTCGAGCGCGGCAAAGCGCTCCCGCAGGCGGTTCTGTTCGATGAACACATGGCGGGTTTCATCCAGGCCCGAGTCGCTGGAGAAGTACACATCATCGAAGACCCGCGAGCGCGGGCGTCCTTGGTCGTCCCAGTCGAGCTGGGCGTGGGGCAGTTCAGGTGTCATGTTCGGCTCGTTTGGCGCAAGGCGGCCATTCTAGCCGATCACCGACCCGGTGCCTGATCCACGGCAAGCCGCGGCGGGTTCAGGGATTTGTTTTCCTTGGCGCAGGTCCATCCGCTAGTCTTGGACAATTCTTGGAAGGGAGCCACCCATGTTCGAATCCGCTGAAATCGGTCACGCCATCGACAAAGAAACCTACGATGCCGAGGTGCCGGCCCTGCGCGAGGCCTTGCTCGAAGCCCAGTTCGAGCTACGCCAGAAGGCCAAGTTTCCAGTGATAGTGCTGATCAATGGTGTCGAGGGCGCGGGCAAGGGCGAGACGGTCAAGCTGCTCAACGAATGGATGGACCCGCGGCTGATCGAGGTGCGCACCTTCGACCAGCAGACCGACGAGGAACTGTCCCGGCCACCGGCCTGGCGTTACTGGCGGATGCTTCCGGCCAAGGGGCGCATGGGGGTGTTTTTCGGCAACTGGTACAGCCAGATGCTCCAGGGCCGGGTGCATGGCGAGATCAAGGACCCGCGCCTGGACCAGGCAATCAATGGCGCCGAACGCCTGGAAAAGATGCTCTGCGATGAAGGCGCGCTGATCTTCAAGTTCTGGTTTCACCTGTCTAAGAAACAGATGAAGGACCGCCTCAAGTCCTTGCAGGATGACCCGTTGCACAGCTGGCGCATCAGCCCGCTGGACTGGCAGCAGTCGCAAACCTACGACAAGTTCGTCAAGTACGGCGAGCGGGTGTTGCGCCGCACCAGTCGTGACTACGCGCCCTGGCATGTGATCGAGGGCGTCGATCCGCATTACCGCAGCCTCACTGTGGGCCGGATTCTGTTGGAAGGATTGCAGAATGCCTTGAGCCGTCAGCCATTGAAGTCGACCCAGGTCAACGCCGCGCCGTTGCCGACAGCGGTGGATCAACTGAGTCTGCTGGACAGCCTGGACATGACCCAGCACCTGGACAAGGACGACTACGAGGAACAGTTGATTACCGAGCAGGCGCGTCTGGCCGGTTTGCTGCGGGACAAACGCATGCGCAAGCATGCCCTGGTGGCAGTGTTCGAAGGCAACGACGCGGCCGGCAAGGGCGGCGCCATTCGCCGCGTCGCGGCGGCGCTCGACCCGCGCCAGTACAGCATCGTGCCGATTGCCGCGCCCACTGAAGATGAGCGGGCGCAGCCTTACCTCTGGCGTTTCTGGCGGCATATTCCGGCGCGCGGCAAGTTCACCATCTTCGACCGTTCCTGGTACGGCCGGGTGCTGGTGGAGCGGGTCGAGGGCTTCTGTCAGCCCACTGACTGGCTGCGGGCCTACAGCGAGATCAACGACTTCGAAGAGCAGTTGGCCGATGCCCGGGTGATCGTGGTGAAGTTCTGGCTGGCCATCGACAAGGACACCCAGCTGGAGCGCTTCCAGGCACGGGAGGCGATTCCCTTCAAGCGCTTCAAGATCACCGAGGACGATTGGCGCAACCGCGACAAGTGGGGTGACTATCGCGCCGCTGTCGGCGACATGGTGGACCGGACCAGCACCGAAGTGGCGCCCTGGACGCTGGTGGAGGCCAACGACAAGCGCTGGGCACGGGTCAAGGTCCTGCGCACCATCAATCGGGCCCTGGAGACCGCGTTCGAGCGTTCCGACAAGCACGACAAGAAACAGAAGAAGGACAAGAAGTAGACCGATGGTCGCGCATACGCCCAGTGAATGATTGTCGCGGTGGGCGAGGAGGGGGATCTATGCTCGATGCTCTTTCCTGCCGCCAACAACAGTGAGGTGCGTCATGCGTGAAGTGGTGATCGTCGACAGCGTACGGACTGGCCTGGCCAAGTCCTTTCGCGGCAAGTTCAACCAGACCCGTCCGGATGACATGGCCGCTCACTGCGTCAATGCGCTGCTCGCTCGCAACGGCATCGACCCGGCCAGTGTCGAGGACTGCATCGTCGGCGCCGGCTCCAATGAAGGCGCCCAGGGTTTCAATATCGGTCGCAACGTTGCCGTGCTCTCGGCTCTGGGCACTGGCACCGCGGGCATGACCCTCAACCGGTTCTGTTCTTCAGGCCTGCAGGCGATCGCCATCGCCGCCAACCAGATCGCCTCCGGCTGCAGCGACATCATCGTCGCCGGTGGCGTCGAGTCCATCAGCCTGACCATGAAGAGCGTCAATACCGACAACCTGATCAACCCGCTGCTCAAGGAGCAGGTGCCGGGTATCTACTTCCCCATGGGCCAGACCGCCGAAGTGGTCGCCCGGCGCTACAACGTCAGCCGCGAGGCCCAGGACCTCTACTCCCTGCAAAGCCAGCAACGTACCGCCCAGGCCCAGGCTGATGGCCTGTTCAGCGACGAGATCGTGCCGATGACGGTCAAGTACAAGGTCGAGGACAAGAACACCGGACAGGTGCAGATGGTTGACGGCGTGGTGGATCGTGACGACTGCAACCGCCCCGACACCACTCTGGAGAATCTCGCGGCGCTCAAGCCGGTGTTTGCCGAGGATGGTTCGGTCACCGCGGGCAACTCTTCGCAGCTGTCCGATGGTGCCTCGATGACCCTGGTGATGAGCCTGGAGCGGGCCCTGGCCCTGGGTCTCAAGCCCAAGGCGTTCTTCCGCGGCTTTACCGTGGCCGGCTGCGAGCCTGATGAAATGGGTATCGGCCCGGTGTTCTCGGTGCCCAAGCTGCTCAAGGCCAAGGGCCTGACGGTGGATGACATCGACCTGTGGGAACTCAATGAAGCCTTTGCGTCCCAGTGCCTGTATGCCCGCGACCGGCTGGAGATCGATAACGCCAAGTACAACGTCAATGGTGGCTCGATTGCCATCGGCCATCCGTTTGGCATGACCGGTTCCCGTCAGGTGGGGCATCTGGTGCGTGAGTTGCAGCGGCGCAACCTGCGGTATGGCATCGTCACCATGTGCGTGGGGGGCGGCATGGGCGCCACCGGGTTGTTTGAGGCAGTCCGTTAGGTTTGTAGTGCATCACCGACCAAGCCGGCCCCTATGGGGGACGGCTTGTGCTGTTTGCGACCGGCACAATCGTGTTTGCGCTTTGCTGCCAACTGTCTCTGTGTCGGCCTCTGGCCCGGGCCTAGAATGTGGACCTTGCTCGTCAGGCTTTGTGGGGTTCGCATGCATGTCTCGTCCGGTCGTTGGGTTTATGGCTTGTTCCTCGCCTTATTGACCGCGTTGTTGTGGGGCATCCTGCCCATCAAGCTCAAGCAAGTGCTGCTGGTGATGGACCCGGTGACCGTGACCTGGTTTCGCCTGCTGGTGTCCGGCGGCTGTCTGTTTTTCTATCTGGCGGCGGTGGGGCGTTTGCCGCGCTGGCGCGCGCTCGGTCCCAAGGGTGTTTGGCTGGTGCCGATTTCGGTCTTGGGGCTGGTGGGCAACTATGTGTTGTACCTGATGGGCCTGAACCTGCTGAGCCCGGGCACGGCGCAACTGGTGGTGCAGATGGGCCCGATCCTGTTGCTGATCGCCAGTGTCTTTGTGTTCAAGGAGCGCTTCAGTCTGGGGCAGGGCCTGGGACTGCTGGTGCTGTTGCTCGGTTTCGGGCTGTTCTTCAATCAGCGCCTGACCGAGCTGCTGACCTCCCTGAGTGACTACACCGCTGGAGTTCTGACCATTCTCGCGGCTTCGGCGGTCTGGACTTTTTATGCCCTGGGCCAGAAGCAATTGTTGAGCGTGTGGAATTCCTTGCAGGTGATGATGGTGATCTACCTGTTCTGTGCTTTGCTTCTGACGCCTTGGGCGCATCCGCTGGAAGCCTTGGAACTGAGCCCGTTGCAGGGCTGGCTGTTGTTGGCCTGTTGCCTGAATACCCTGATCGCCTATGGCGCCTTTGCCGAAGCCCTGGCCCATTGGGAGGCGTCGCGGGTCAGTGCGACCCTGGCGATCACGCCCCTGGTGACCTTTGCCGCGGTGGCCTGGGCGGCCTGGCTCTGGCCAGAGTATGTACACGCCGAACAGATCAATGGCCTGGGTTATGGCGGGGCGCTGCTGGTGGTACTGGGGTCGGCCTTGACGGCGTTGGGGCCGTCGCTGATGGCGGGGTTGCGCGCCCGACGGCAGCGGATCGCTGCGGGGTGAGTTTCGCTGGCAAGCCAGCTCCTACAGAAGTGTGGCGGTAGGAGCTGGCTTGCCAGCGAAAAAGACGCTGCGCTAACCCTGTTTACCAGCCTCCAGCATGTTTTCCGGTCGCACCCAGGCATCGAACTGCTCATCCGTCAGGTACCCCAAGGCCAACGCCGCTTCCCTGAGGGTCAGGTTCTCGGCATAGGCCTTCTTGGCGATTTCGGCGGACTTGTCGTAGCCGATGTGGGGATTGAGCGCGGTCACCAGCATCAGGCCTCGTTCCAGGTGCTCGGCCATCTGCTGGGGATCGGGCTCCAGACCGGCGATGCAGTGCTGCTGGAAGTTACTGCAGCCATCGGCCAGCAGGCGGATCGATTGCAGCAGGTTGTGAATGATCACCGGCTTGAATACGTTCAGTTGCAGATGGCCCTGGCTGGCGGCAAAGCCGATTGCCACGTCGTTGCCCATCACCTGGCAAGCCAGCATCGATAGGGCTTCGCATTGGGTTGGGTTGACCTTGCCGGGCATGATCGAGCTGCCCGGTTCGTTGGCCGGCAGCTTGACCTCCGCCAGTCCCGCCCGCGGGCCAGAGCCCAGCAGGCGCAGGTCGTTGGCGATTTTCATCAGGCACACGGCGAGGGTTTTCAGCGCGCCGGACAGCGTGGTCAGCGGCTCGTGGCCGGCCAGGGCGGCGAATTTGTTGGGGGCGGTGACGAAGGGCAGGCCGGAAAGGGCGGCCAGTTCGGCGGCAATGGCTTCACCAAAACCGTGGGGCGAGTTCAGTCCGGTGCCCACGGCGGTACCGCCCTGGGCCAGCTCGCACACCGCAGGCAAGGCGCTGCGGATGGCTCGTTCGGCGTATCCGAGTTGGGCGATAAAGGCAGAGATTTCCTGGCCAAAGGTGATCGGGGTGGCATCCATCATGTGGGTGCGGCCGGTTTTCACCAGCTTCATGTGCCGGGCCGACAGCTCGGCCAGGCCACCGGACAGTTCGCTGATCGCTGGCAGCAACTGGAACTGCACGGCCTGGGCTGCTGCGATGTGCATGGCGGTCGGGAAGCAGTCGTTGGAGCTTTGCGAGCGGTTGACGTGATCGTTGGGGTGTACCGGGGACTTGCCGCCGCGCGGGTTGCCCGCCAGTTCGTTGGCCCGGCCGGCCAGCACCTCATTGACGTTCATGTTGCTCTGGGTGCCGCTGCCGGTCTGCCACACCACCAGGGGAAACTGGTCGTCATGCTCGCCGGCCAGCACTTCGTCGGCGGCCTGTTCGATCAGCCGGGCAATGTCGGCGGGCAGGTCGCCGTTGCGATTGTTGACTCGGGCGGCGGCTTTCTTGATCAGGGCCAGGGCATGCAGCACTGATAGAGGCATGCGCTCGTTGCCGATGGCGAAATTGACCAGCGAACGTTGGGTCTGTGCGCCCCAATAGGCTTGTTCCGGGACTTCAACCTGGCCCAGGCTGTCGGTTTCGATTCGATTCATCGTGGCATTCCTCCAAGTCTGACTGGCCAGTTTAGGCCCTGATCTGCGGCTCGGGTTCCGTGGAAGGGGTTTTCCGCCCGCCGCTCGGGCAAAACCAGGGGGCGCCAGGGGGTGGGGTTGAGGGACGCGGATTAATAGGCGCAGAATGGGCGCCCTTGGGGTTCTACCTCGCTTGCTAGATAAAGGAAACTCGATGACCCGTTTTCGTGCCATCTGTACCGCGGTTGTTCTGGTGTGTGCCAGCGGCCAGGTTCTTGCCGATACCGCCAGCCACAACGCCAGTGCCGAGGCCTTCCTGACCCTGGCCCATGCGGATAAGCTCGGTACGCCGGTGTACATGCAAGTCCAGCAAATGTTTGCCCAGCGTTTTGAGCAGACCAAAGCCCCGGAATCCAAACGCGCCCTGCTGGAAACCTACCAGGCCAAGGCCAACGCGGCCCTGGACCAGGCCATTGGCTGGAACAAGCTGAAGCCGGACATGGTCAAGCTCTACACCAGCAATTTCAGCGAGTCCGAGCTCAAGGAGCTGGTAGCGTTCTACCGGTCGCCACTGGGCAAGAAAGTCCTGGAAAAAATGCCTCAGCTGACTCAGCAATCGGCGCAGATGACCCAGGCCAAGCTGGAAAGCGCGGTACCGGTGGTGAACAAGCTGCTGGCCGACATGACCGCCGAGCTCGAGCCTAAGGCTGCTCCGGCGAAGAAGAAGTAAGCGGAGCCTGCAATGACCATGCAACAACGTATCGAAACGGCGCTCGGGGCCTTGCAGCCCGAGCACCTGCAAGTGCTGGATGAAAGCCACATGCACAGCCGTGGCCTGGAAACTCACTTCAAGGCGGTACTGGTCAGCGAGCAGTTCGCCGGCCTCAACAGCGTCAAGCGTCATCAGAAGGTCTACGCCACCCTGGGTGAGCTGATGGGCCAGTTCCATGCGTTGGCGCTGCACACGTACACACCCGAGGAATGGTCGAAGATCGGTGTGGCTCCGGCTTCGCCGACCTGCGCCGGAGGCAGTAAGCATTAATCGCGGTTTTTTTGATAGAATCCGCAACGCGCCGCTTCTGCCGGCGCGTTTTTTTTTGCATCCGGTTCACCCTTTACGAGGGTAGCCACCTGGAGAGATTTCCCATGACACAACCCATTGTCGTGGCGGCACTGTACAAGTTCGTCACCCTCGAAGATTACGTCAGCCTGCGCGAGCCCCTGCTGCAGGCCATGCTCGACAACGGCATCAAGGGCACCCTGCTGATCGCCGAAGAAGGCATCAATGGCACGGTATCTGGCAGTCGTGAAGGCATCGACGGGCTGCTGGCCTGGCTGAAGAACGATCCACGCATGGTGGATATCGATCACAAAGAGTCGTATTGCGACGAGCAGCCGTTCTATCGCACCAAGGTCAAGCTCAAGAAAGAGATCGTCACCCTGGGTGTGCCCGGCGTGGACCCCAACAAGAAGGTCGGGACTTACGTCGAGCCTCAGGACTGGAACGCCCTGATCAGTGATCCCGAAGTGCTGCTGATCGACACCCGTAACGACTACGAAGTGTCCATCGGCACCTTCGAAGGCGCCATCGACCCCAAGACCACCAGCTTCCGCGAGTTTCCGGACTACATCAAAGCCCACTTCGACCCGAGCAAGCACAAGAAAGTAGCGATGTTCTGCACCGGTGGCATCCGTTGCGAGAAGGCGTCGAGCTACATGCTCAGTGAAGGCTTCGACGAGGTGTTCCACCTCAAGGGCGGGATCCTCAAGTACCTCGAAGAGGTACCGCAGCAAGAGAGCAAATGGCAGGGCGACTGCTTTGTATTCGATAACCGGGTCACTGTGCGCCACGACCTGAGCGAAGGCGACTACGATCAATGTCATGCCTGCCGTACTCCGGTGAGCGTCGAGGATCGGGCTTCCGAGCACTATGTGCCGGGCATCAGTTGCCCTCATTGCTGGGACAAGCTGAGCGAGAAGACTCGCCGCAGCGCCATCGATCGGCAGAAACAGATTGAGTTGGCCAAGGCCCGCAACCTGCCGCACCCGATTGGTTACAACTACAAGCAATCACCTTCCGAGGCTTGAGCCATGTCTGCCCGCCTGCTCTATGTGATGGACCCGATGTGTTCATGGTGCTGGGGCTTTGCGCTCGTGGCCCAGGCCCTGGCGGAGCAGGCCCAGGCCGCCGGAGTCGAGTTGCATCTGGTGGTGGGCGGCTTGCGCACCGGCAGCGGGGCGGCACTGGAGCCCAATACCCGGCGCTACATCCTTGAACACTGGCAGGCGGTGCATCAGGCCACCGGCCAGCCGTTCACCTTCGAGGGTGCATTGCCCGATGGCTTTGTCTATGACACCGAGCCGGCTTGTCGCGCCATCGTCACTGCTCGCAGCCTGGCTCCGGACTGTGCCTGGAAACTGTTGGGGTTGATCCAGCGGGCGTTCTATGTCGAAGGCCGCGATGTCACCCTGGCCAGTGTGCTGGTGGAGTTGGCGGAGCAGGCCGGGGTTCCGCGGATCGAGTTCGCCGAAGCCTTCGATCGCGCCGAGCAGCATGCCGCCACGGCGGCGGATTTCACTTGGGTCCAGGACCTGGGGATTGCCGGATTTCCCACCTTGCTGGCGGAACGCAACGGCCAGTTGGCCTTGCTGACCAACGGCTATCAGCCGCTGAGCGAGTTGTCGCCGTTGCTGGGACGCTGGTTGGAGCGCGCCGCCTGTGCCTGATTCAGTCGATTCAAGCACCACCGGTAAAACCGTAGATCGTTTGAGCTGGGGGGAAATCCGTCGCCTGGCCTTGCAACATAGAAAGTCGCTGTGGATCGCCAATGGGGTGGCCGTGCTGGCGACCCTGTGCAGTGTGCCGATTCCACTGTTGCTGCCGTTGCTGGTGGACGAGGTGCTGCTGGGCCATGGCGATGGCGCATTGCAAGTGATGAACCGCCTATTGCCCGATGGCTGGCAAACTGCGGCGGGCTATATCGGGTTGATGCTGTTGATCACCCTGATCCTGCGTTGCTCCGCCCTGGTGTTCAACGTGGTCCAGGCGCGGCTGTTTGCCGGTTTGGCCAAGGACATCGTCTACCGGATCCGTGTGCGCCTGATCGAACGGCTCAAGCGCATTTCCCTGGGGGAGTACGAAAGCCTGGGGGGAGGCACGGTCACTACGCATCTGGTCACCGACCTGGACACGGTGGACAAGTTTGTCGGTGAAACCCTGAGCCGATTCCTGGTGGCCATGCTGACCCTGGTGGGCACGGCCGGCATTCTGATGTGGATGCACTGGAAGCTGGCGCTGCTGATTCTGCTGTTCAACCCGTTGGTGATTTTTGCCACGGTGCAACTGGGCAAGCGGGTCAAGCACCTGAAGAAGCTGGAAAATGACAGCACTTCGCGTTTCACCCAGGCCCTGACCGAGACCCTGGAGGCGATCCAGGAGATCCGCGCCAGCAACCGCCAGGGCTACTTTCTTGGACGCCTGGGCCAGCGTGCCGAGGAGGTTCGGGACTACGCCGTGGCCTCGCAGTGGAAAAGCGACGCCTCGGGCCGGGCCAGTGGTTTGCTGTTCCAGTTCGGTATCGACATTTTTCGCGCGGCGGCGATGCTCACAGTGCTGTTCTCCGACCTGTCCATCGGCCAGATGCTGGCGGTGTTCAGCTACCTGTGGTTCATGATCGGCCCGGTGGAGCAGTTGCTGAATCTGCAATACGCCTATTACGCCGCCGGCGGGGCCCTGACTCGGATCAACGAGTTGCTGGCGCGGGCCGATGAACCGCAGTACAGCGGTGGCGTGGATCCGTTCCAGGGGCGCGAAACCGTCGGCATCGAGGTCCGCGGCCTGAGCTTCGGCTACGGCGATGAGCGGGTGCTGGACAACATGAATCTGTCGATCGCGCCTGGTGAGAAGGTGGCCATTGTCGGTGCCAGTGGTGGGGGCAAGAGCACCCTGGTGCAGCTGTTGCTGGGGCTGTATACGCCGCAGACCGGGGTGATCCGCTTTGGCGGTGCCACTCAGCAGGAAATCGGCCTGGAAACGGTACGGGATCACGTCGCCGTGGTGCTGCAGCATCCTGCCTTGTTCAACGATACGATTCGCGCCAACCTGACCATGGGTCGTGAGCGCAGTGATAGCGCTTGCTGGCAGGCCCTGGAAATTGCACAGCTCGAACCCACCGTCAGGGCGCTGCCCCAGGGCCTGGACAGTGTGGTCGGGCGCTCAGGTGTGCGTCTTTCCGGTGGGCAACGCCAGCGCCTGGCTATTGCGCGGATGGTACTGGCCGAACCCAAGGTGGTGATTCTTGATGAAGCCACGTCCGCTCTGGACGCAGCCACCGAGTACAACCTGCATCAAGCCTTGACGCGTTTTCTGCGTGGGCGGACTACGCTGATCATTGCTCATCGCCTGTCGGCGGTTAAACAGGCTGACCGGGTTTTGGTGTTCGATGGCGGGCAGATCGCCGAAGATGGCGACCATCAGCAGCTGATTGCTGATGGCGGCCTTTATGCCAAGCTATACGGGCATTTGCAGCAGGTTCGATAGTCTTGAGTTTTGTCCGGGTTTCTGTGTTTAGTGCTTGAATTTCCTGGTGGAATAACCGCTTCGGCTTGAGAGAGCGGCCGTTTCCCCGTGAAGGTTCGCCCCGGACGCTGCCCAGCCTGCGTCGGAGCTATGGAAATTCGCCTAATCTGTGCTGTCTGAGTCGGGACTACTGGGTGTTCATTTGGCAGTGCGCAAGCAAGGACCCTCATGAAGCAAAAGCGGACTTTCGCAACGCCGCGGTTGTTGGGCATCGTCTGGCCCTTTATCGCCGTGGTGTTATTTCAAGCGCTGTTGGGCGGCCTCAGCCTGTATGTCCTGTCGGCAGTGCGTGGCTATGTTGCCGGTGAGAGCTTGTGGTCCAAAGGCCAGAAAGACGCCATCTACTACCTCAATCTGTACGCCGACAGCCGCGACGAAGGCACTTTCCTCAAGTACCAGAACGCCATAGCCGTACCCCAGGGCGGGCATGAGCTGCGGGTGGCCCTGGATAGCCAGCCGCCGGATCTTGAGGCGGCGCGCCTGGGGATTCTCAAGGGCGGCAATCACCCGGATGACGTTCCTAGCCTGATCTGGCTGTACCTCAACTTCCGCCATTTCAGCTATCTGGAAAAGGCCATCGATTTGTGGACCGTGGGCGACGGCTACCTGCTGCAGCTCGATACGGTAGCCCGAGAGATGCACAAGGGGATCGGCAGCAACAGTGCCAGCGAAGCCGACGTGCAACGTTGGAAGAGTCAGATCTTTGCCATCAACGATGGAGTCACGCCGGCGGCCAAGGCCTTCAGCGATGCCTTGGGGGAAGGCTCGCGGGTGATCCTGCGCCTCTTGCTGGTGACCAACCTGGCCACAGCGCTGATCCTGATTGCCCTGGCCTTGCTGCGTACCCACAAGCTGCTGGCCCAGCGGCATGCCTTTGCCGACGCGTTGCAACTGGAGAAGGAGCGCGCGCAGATCACCTTGCAGTCCATTGGTGACGGGGTGATCACCACGGATGTCGAGGGCGCTATTGCCTATATGAACCCGGCGGCGGAAGAACTGACTCGCTGGAAGGCCGAGCAAGCGGTGGGCTTGCCCCTGGCGGCGTTGTTCAATCTCTTGGACGAAAACGCCCAGGCCGACGGCTTCACTCTGATCGAACACATCCTCAGTGGCCAGCTCAGTGGCGGCAGCGAGCATTCCAAGCTGATCCAGCGCCTGGATGGCAGTACGGTGTCGGTGACCCTGGTGGGCGCGCCGATCCGCAATGCCGGGAAGGTCAGTGGCACGGTACTGGTGTTGCACGATATGACCCAGGAGCGGCAGTACATCGCCAATCTGTCCTGGCAGGCGACCCACGATGCCTTGACCGGCCTGGCCAATCGCCGGGAGTTCGAATTCCGCCTGGAGCAGGCGTTGCACGGCTTGATCCGCCAGCCCGCCAGGCATGCGCTGATGTTTCTGGACCTGGACCAGTTCAAGCTGGTCAACGACACCTGTGGCCATGCGGCTGGGGATGAGTTGCTGCGGCACATCTGCGCGTTGCTGCAGTCGGGGCTGCGCGAAGGTGACACCCTGGCGCGATTGGGCGGGGACGAGTTCGGGATTCTTCTGGAGAACTGCTCGCCGGAGGCGGCGGAGAAGATTGCCGAAGGGCTGCGTCAGACTGTGCAGAACTTGCATTTTGTCTGGAAGGGCCGGCCATTCGTGACCACCGTGAGCATTGGGCTGGTGCATATCGCTCAGACTCCCACCACGCTTGAGGCGTCGTTGCGGGCAGCGGATATGGCCTGTTACATGGCAAAGGAGAAAGGTCGCAATCGGGTGCAGGTCTATCATGCCGACGATTCAGAACTGTCCCTGCGATTTGGCGAGATGGCCTGGGTTCAGCGGCTGCACATGGCCCTCGAGGAAAACCGCTTCTGCCTCTATTCCCAGGAAATCACCGCCCTAGGTCGTACCGAGCATGATGGTGGGCACATCGAGATTCTTCTGCGCCTGCACGACGAGGCTGGCCGGATGATCCTGCCGGACAGCTTCATTCCGGCGGCGGAGCGTTACGGCCTGATGACCTCCCTGGACCGCTGGGTGGTACAGAACGTATTCAAGATCATCGCCCAGTGCATTGCCGAGGGCCGGGAAGGACCAATGGCGATGTGTGCGATCAATCTGTCGGGTACCACCATTGGCGACGACGAGTTTCTCGACTTCCTGCGAGAGCAGTTCGTGGTCTATGGCGTACCGCCGAAGATGATCTGTTTTGAAATTACTGAAACCAGTGCAATTGCCAATTTGGGCAGTGCGATCCGTTTTATAAATGAACTCAAGGGTTTGGGTTGCCATTTTTCCCTGGATGACTTTTGTGCGGGAATGTCGTCGTTCGCTTATCTCAAACATTTGCCTGTAGACTTCCTCAAGATCGATGGAAGTTTCGTAAAGGATATGCTGGACGACCCGATTAACCGCGCCATGGTCGAGGTGATCAACCACATCGGGCATGTCATGGGTAAGCGCACGATTGCCGAGTTTGTTGAAACACCGCAGATCGAGCAGGCCCTGCTTGAGATCGGCGTGGATTATGCTCAAGGCTACATTGTTGAACGTCCGCAATTGTTCACCTGTGACAGCTTGCAGTGTCGACCCGTGCGGCCACAGCCGCTGTTGTTCAAGGCGCCCGGCACGTTCCGTTGAAACCTCTTTTGGATCCGCATATCACAATCAAAAGGAGCCCGACAGTGATCGACACATTCAACCGAACCGGCCCGCTCATGGAAGCTGCCAGCTACCCCGCCTGGACTCAGCAATTGATCCGGGACTGCAGCGAGAGCAAGCGCCGTGTGGTGGAGCATGAGCTGTATCAGCGCATGCGTGACAACAAACTCAGTGCCAAAGTCATGCGTCAGTACCTGATCGGCGGCTGGCCTGTGGTTGAACAGTTCGCCCTGTATATGGCGCAGAACCTGACCAAGACCCGTTTTGCCCGTCACCCTGGCGAAGACATGGCGCGTCGTTGGCTGATGCGCAACATTCGGGTCGAACTCAATCATGCCGATTACTGGGTGCATTGGAGCCGGGCCCATGGTGTGACCCTGGAGGATTTGCAAGCCCAGCAAGTGCCACCGGAGCTGCATGCCTTGAGTCACTGGTGCTGGCACACCAGTTCGGCGGATTCGCTGATCGTGGCGATCGCTGCAACCAACTACGCCATTGAAGGGGCGACGGGCGAATGGTCGGCCCTGGTCTGTTCCAGCGGCGTCTATGCCGCTGCGTTCCCGGAAGAAGACCGCAAGCGCGCCATGAAGTGGCTGAAGATGCATGCCCAGTACGATGATGCTCATCCCTGGGAAGCCCTGGAAATTATCGTCACGCTGGCAGGTTTGAATCCGAGCAAGGCCCTGCAAGTTGAGCTGCGCCAGGCCATCTGCAAGAGCTATGACTATATGTACCTGTTCCTGGAGCGCTGCATGCAGCAGGAAAAAACCACAGTGACTCGCGAGCGCCTAGCGCTGGCTGAAGGGTAAGTCGGGCGGGGGCTTTACGGGCAGGTCGATTGTCATGGGCAAGGGTTGCCTGAGGCAGTGGAGTTGCCCGTGATTGATATACAAGTGCGAGGCCTGCTACCTAGCCCGCCATTGCCAGCCGATTGCGTCCTTCCCGCTTGGCCACGTACAGCGCGCTATCGGCGCGGCGCAACAGGCTCTCTGCGGACTCACCCGGCAACAGGGTCGAACAGCCCAGGCTGACGGTGAGTTCGATCAGTTTGCCGTCAGCCTGGTATTCCTGGGCTTGGGCGGCATTTCTCAGCCGTTCGCCCACCATCGCCGCTGCGTCGCGCCCGGTGTTGGAGAGCAGGATCAGGAATTCTTCCCCGCCAAAGCGAAAGACCATGTCCACATTGCGCAGTTGCCCCTTGATCGAGGCGGCAACGGCCTTGAGCACTTCGTCGCCAGTGCTGTGGCCGTAGCTGTCGTTGATGCGCTTGAAGTGGTCGATGTCCAGCATCAGCAGTGACAGTGGGAGTGAGTGGCGGCGAGCCATCTCGATTTCCCGTTGCAGGGTTTGGTCCATGGCAATCCGGTTGCCGGTATCGGTCAACGGATCGCGCAGGGCGCTGCGGGTTGCGGCGCGATACAGCAAAGCGTTGCGCATCGGGTACAGCAGGGTTGAGAGCAACGACTCCAGGTAACCCTGTTCGGTCTCGCTGAAGCGTTGGCTGCGGCGGAACACCAGCTCGCCCATGGACTCGCCTTCGTGGCTCAGGTTGTAGCTGATGGAGTGGTGACCGCGCTGGCCGAACTCCAGGCGCAGATCGCTGAGGGGGTGCTGGTAATGGAGGGCGTCGAGGGGGACCAGGCGTTGCACTTCGCGAAAGAACAGGCCGAGGATGCGTTGCGGCTCAAGGCTGGTTTGCAGTTGCAGTCCCAGTTGTTGGCGCAATTGTCCGAGGCTGACGGGCTGTTTGATCAGCGGTGTCTGTTGGCCAAAGCCCAGGCGTTGCAATTTGGCGCTATCGAAGTCAATTGCGTTGGTCTGGGTCGGTGTTTTCATTTGAGCTTGAGCCCCCTGAGCACTATTTACGGTGTTTCTGCCTAGGTGAGAGCGGCTCTGAGCTGCGCGTCATACTGTTCCTTCAGTCCCGTAGGACAATCGCGCATATTTTAGGCCGCTTCGCCTTTGGCTATAAAGCCCTCGGCACAAGCCGTTTCCCGCAGCGTCAATGCACCGTGGGTTGAGTGTTGTTAGAGCGAAACTCGTGCCATTCGGTTCATACGAATAAAACTTGTTTGAATTCAAATGCTTGGTGAGTGTGCGGGAGCACGACTTACCTTGGCCGACATTTGTTTGGCTTGAAACCCGTGGGGGATGGGGCTTGCCAAGGCGTCGCGACAGTATTCTGTCGCGACGAACGGAGAGGGTTACTGTGCGTTGAAAGCCTGGCCGTTGATTCCGGTGCTGTCCGGGCCCATCAGATACAGGTAGACCGGCATGATCTCTTCCGGTGTCGGGTTGTTGCTGGGGTTCTCGCCCGGATAAGCCTGGGCACGCATGCTGGTACGGGTGGCGCCCGGGTTGATGCTGTTGGCACGGACCGGCGCCACAGTGTCCAGCTCATCGGCCAGGGTTTGCATCAGACCCTCAGTGGCGAACTTGGACACGCCGTAGGCGCCCCAATAGGCCCGACCCTTGCGGCCGACGCTGCTGGAGGTGAACACCACCGAAGCATCCTGGGACAGTTTGAGCAGGGGCAGCAGGGTGCTGGTCAGCATGAACATGGCGTTGACGTTGACTTGCATCACTCGCATGAAGTTTTCCCCCGACAGCTGCTCCAGCGGCGTGCGAGGGCCAATGATCGAGGCATTGTGCAGCAGGCCGTCGAGGTGGCCGAACTCGGTCTCGATCATCGCTGCCAGTTCGTCGTACTGGTGCGGCAGGGCGGTTTCCAGGTTGAACGGAATCACTACTGGCTGGGGATGGCCAGCCGCTTCGATGGCGTCGTAGACCTCGGTCAGGTTGGCTTCGGTCTTGCCCAGCAAAAGTACAGTGGCGCCGTGGGCGGCAAAGGTCTTGGCGGCGGCGGCGCCGATGCCACGCCCGGCGCCGGTGACCAGAATGACCCGGTCCTTGAGCAGTTCGGGGCGAGCGGAATAATCAAACATAAAAGGCCTCAACAGAAATTCGATCGTCTCCGGCGCTTAGCCGGGAATTGCTGCCGCTTAGCAGCTGCACAATGCGTTATCCAGAACCTGGCGCAGCTCCAGCGGATGGTTGACCACCACGTCGGCGCCCCAGTGCCGGGGATTATCGTCCGGATGGATGTAGCCATAGGTCACGGCGGCGGTCTTGGTGCCGGCGTCGCGGCCGGATTCGATATCCCGCAGATCGTCGCCGACGAACAGTACGGTGGACGGGTCCAGCTCGAGCATCTTGCATGCCAGAATCAGCGGCTCGGGGTCGGGCTTGCTGTTCTTCACATGGTCGGGACAGATCAGCAGTGCCGAGCGTTCGGCCAGCCCCAGTTGCTGCATGATCGGCTCGGCGAAGCGCAGTGGCTTGTTGGTCACCACCCCCCAGATCAGATTGGCTTTTTCGATATCGGCCAGTAGCTCCGCCATGCCGTCGAAGAGCTTGCTGTGCACGGCGCAATGCTTGAGGTAGCGCTCGAGGAATTCCAGGCGTAACGCCTCGAATCCCGGGGATTCCGGGTCCATGGAAAACGTCACGGCTACCATGGCCTTGGCGCCGCCCGAAACTTCGTCGCGGATATGTTGGTCGGCAATCGGCGGCAGGCCGCGATCACGGCGCATGCCCTGGCAGACTGCGATGAAGTCGGGCGCGGTGTCGAGCAGGGTGCCATCCATATCGAAAAGAACGGCTCTGATGGCCATGTCTCACTCCTCTCGCAGGGTCTGGATCATGTAGTTGACGTCAACGTCCGCTGCCAGTTTGTAGTGCTTGGTCAGGGGGTTGTAGGTCAGGCCAATGATGTCCTTGACGGTCAGGCCGGCAGAGCGGCTCCAGGCGCCGAGTTCCGAAGGACGGATGAACTTCTTGAAATCGTGGGTGCCGCGAGGCAGCAGTTTCATGATGTATTCCGCACCGATGATGGCGAACAGATAAGCCTTGGGGTTGCGGTTGATGGTGGAGAAGAACACTTGGCCGCCGGGCTTGACCATGCGGAAGCAGGCGCGAATCACCGATGAAGGGTCAGGGACGTGCTCAAGCATCTCCAGGCAGGTAACCACGTCGAACTGCTCAGGCATCTCCTCGGCCAGGGCTTCGGCGGTGATCTGCCGGTACTCGACATTTACGCCGGATTCCAGCTGGTGCAACTGGGCGACCGCCAGAGGTGCCTCACCCATGTCGATCCCGGTCACGGTGGCGCCGCGCTGAGCCATGGCCTCGCTGAGGATGCCGCCGCCACAGCCGACGTCGAGTACCTTCTTGCCGGCCAGTCCGACCCGTTCGTCGATCCAGTTGACCCGAAGCGGGTTGATGTCGTGCAGGGGCTTGAATTCGCTTTCGCGGTCCCACCAGCGATGGGCCAGGGCTTCGAATTTGGCGATTTCAGCGTGGTCGACGTTGCTCATGGGTGATACTCCAAAGCTAAGAAATTCTCTGTTGGGCCTCGAGCGTCCGCTCAAGGTCCGGGTTATTGGGCGTGGCCGCTGATGCGCTGGCCCCAGCTGCGGGCGGTGGCGCTCAGCTGTTGTTCGTCCTGGCGAGTCAGGCGCCGGTCATCCAGCAGTTGCTTGCCGGCGACCCACAGGTGTTTCACGCAGTCCCGGCCAGTGGCGTAGATCAGTTGCGACACAGGGTCGTAAATCGGTTGCTGGGCCAGGCCGGACAGGTCGAAGGCCACCATGTCTGCGGCCTTGCCGATTTCCAGAGAGCCCACTTCGCTTTCCAGTCCCATGGCTCTGGCGCCATTAAGGGTGGCCATGCGCAGGGCGCGATGGGCATCCAGGGCGGTTGCCGAACCAGCCACGGCCTTGGCCAGTAGTGCGGCGGTACGAGTTTCCCCCAGCAGGTCCAGATCGTTGTTGCTGGCCGCACCGTCGGTGCCTACCGCGACGTTGACCCCGGCCTGCCACAGGCGCTCTACCGGGCAGAAGCCGCTGGCCAGTTTCAAGTTGGATTCCGGGCAATGAATGACACTGGTGTTGGTTTCTACCAGTAAAGCCAGGTCGTCATCGCTGATTTGGGTCATATGAACCGCCTGGAAGCGCGGCCCCAGTAGGCCCAGTCGAGCCAGGCGCGCCAGTGGGCGCTCGCCACGCTGCTCCAGGGATTGCTGCACTTCGAACGCGGTTTCATGCACATGCATGTGGATCGAGGCGTCGAGTTCTTCGGCGATCACCCGGATCTTTTCCAGATTCTCATCGCCTACGGTGTAGGGCGCATGGGGCCCGAAGGTGATCTTGATCCTTGGGTGGTGCTTGAGATCACCAAACAGTTCGACGCCCTGACGAATGGCTTCGTCGGCGTCGTGGGCTCCAGGAATGGGGAAGTCGAGGATTGGTATGGCGAGTTGGGCGCGTATGCCGCTGTTGTGAACGCGCTCGCTGGCAACCTTCGGAAAGAAGTACATGTCAGAGAAACAGGTGATACCGCCTTTGATCTGCTCGGCGATGGCCAGGTCGGTACCGTCACGGACGAAGGCTTCATCCACCCACTTGGCTTCGGCGGGCCAGATATGCTTTTCCAGCCAAGTCATCAGTGGCAAGTCGTCGGCCAGGCCGCGAAACAGCGTCATGGCTGCGTGCCCGTGGGCATTGACCAGTCCCGGGCTGAGCAGCATGCCGGGCAGTTCGCGAACTTCGGTGGCGCGAAACTTCAACGCCTCGGCTCGCGGGCCGATGAACAGAATGCGTCCGTCGCGGATGCCCAGGCCGTGTTCCTTAAGGACGACGCCGGCTGGCTCCACTGGCACCAACCAGGTCGGTAACAGCAGCAGATCGAGCGCAGTCTCACGGTTCGGCATCGAATATCGGTCCAGGGCTTCATATAAAGGATGGCGAAGTATACCCGAGCGTCTTGGCGGGGGGATCGCTATAATCCGCGGCTTTTGTTCATGAGTACGGGGTGAGGGATGCGCGATCGTCTGTTGGCTGCGGAGAAGGTCAAGGCCATTGATTGGCGGGATAACACTCTGTACCTGCTCGATCAGCGGAACCTGCCCTTCGAGGAGACCTGGGTTGCCTGCGACAGCGCGGCCAGGGCCGCCGAAGCGATTCGTTCAATGGTGGTGCGCGGCGCTCCAGCCATTGGCATCAGCGCAGCTTATGGTCTGGTCCTGGCGGCTCGTGCGCGCTTTGCCGCAGGCGGCGATTGGTTGGCCGCTCTGGAGGCGGATTTTGCCCTGCTGGCGGAGTCCCGCCCGACCGGTGGCAATCTGTTCTGGGCCTTGAATCGCATGCGCGAGCGCCTGGATCGGGTCAAGGACCTGGCTGAGCCGTTGGCGGCACTGGAAGCGGAGGCCATGTCGATCCATGAGAGTGATCGTGAGGCCAACCTGACCATGGCTCAGCTGGGCGTGGATTTGATTCGTCGGTACCAAGGCAATCCACAGGCCTTGTTGACTCATTGCAATACAGGCGCTCTTGCGACCGGCGGCTTCGGCACGGCTCTGGGGGTGATTCGTGCGGCTTGGCTGGAAGGCATGGTGGAGCGAGTTCATGTCGATGAAACCCGGCCCTGGCTCCAAGGGTCGCGCCTGACAGCCTGGGAGTTGGCCAGTGATGGTATTCCTGTGACCTTGAACGCCGACGCTGCCGCCGCCCACATCATGAAGACCAAAGGTGTGACCTGGGTCGTTGTCGGTGCTGACCGAATCGCCGCCAATGGCGATGTGGCGAACAAGATCGGCACCTATCAGCTGGCGGTCAATGCTATGCATCACGGAGTGCGCTTCATGGTGGTGGCCTCCAGTTCGACCATCGACATGAATCTGGCCAGTGGGGACGACATTCCCATCGAGGAGCGCGACGCCGCAGAGTTGCTGGAACTCGCTGGCAAGAGGGTGGGGGCGGATGTGGAGGTCTTCAATCCGGTGTTCGATGTGACGCCTGCGGACCTGATCGACGCCATCGTCACCGAAAAGGGTGTCGTCGAACGTCCGGATGCAGCAAAGATGGCGCAATTGATGTGCCGTAAGCGCTTGCATTGATGTTTGGCCTCGAAGGTTGCTGTCTATGACTTCCGAGGTGGGCCGCCGAGTCGGAAAAAACACATAAATGTGTGCGAATTTGGCCTCTGAGCCTCTCTCGTCTCTTATCAGGCTGTCACCGGTCAACTAACTATGCTCCATGCGCGTCAGGGGGATAGGTGCGTGGCGGCGATTGTGATAACATCCGGCGGTTTCCAAGGCGGTCCGATGCGACTGCCTTCACTGCGCAAATCCATGGCATAACTTGTTGATTTGTCGTAAGTCGGTGCATGGCACTAGGCCTGCAGCGGCGAGCTTCGTTCGTCCCATATGGATGTGACGAAGTTTCACCAGAAAAAGGAATCAGGCTTCTCATGGGCGAACTGGCCAAAGAAATCCTCCCGGTCAATATCGAAGACGAGCTGAAACAGTCCTACCTCGACTACGCGATGAGCGTAATCGTCGGGCGGGCACTGCCTGATGCGCGCGATGGCTTGAAGCCCGTGCACCGGCGTGTGCTGTACGCGATGAGCGAGCTCGGTAACGACTGGAACAAGCCGTACAAGAAATCTGCCCGTGTTGTCGGTGACGTGATCGGTAAGTATCACCCGCACGGTGATACCGCGGTGTACGACACCATCGTTCGTATGGCCCAGCCATTCTCCCTGCGCTACCTGCTGGTAGACGGCCAGGGTAACTTCGGTTCGGTCGACGGCGACAACGCGGCGGCCATGCGATACACCGAAGTGCGCATGACCAAGCTGGCGCACGAGCTGCTGGCCGACCTGCACAAGGAAACCGTGGACTGGGTGCCGAACTACGACGGCACCGAGATGATCCCGGCGGTCATGCCGACCAAGATCCCCAACCTGCTGGTCAACGGTTCCAGCGGTATTGCCGTGGGCATGGCGACCAACATTCCGCCGCACAACCTCGGTGAAGTCATCGACGGTTGCCTGGCGCTGATCGACAATCCCGAGCTGACTGTCGACGAGCTGATGCAGTACATCCCCGGCCCGGACTTTCCGACCGCAGCGATCATCAACGGTCGCGAAGGCATCATCGAGGCCTATCGCACCGGCCGTGGCCGCATCTACATGCGTGCCCGCTCGATCATCGAAGACATCGACAAGGTGGGTGGCCGCCAGCAGATCGTCATCACCGAGCTGCCTTACCAGCTGAACAAGGCCCGCCTGATCGAGAAGATCGCCGAGCTGGTGAAAGAGAAGAAACTCGAAGGCATCACCGAACTGCGCGATGAGTCCGACAAGGACGGTATGCGCGTGGTCATCGAGCTGCGTCGCGGCGAAGTGCCCGAGGTGATCCTCAACAACCTCTACGCCCAGACCCAGTTGCAAGCCGTGTTCGGCATCAACATCGTGGCGCTGATCGACGGCCGTCCGCGGATCCTCAACCTCAAGGATCTGCTGGAAGCCTTCGTTCGTCACCGTCGCGAAGTGGTGACCCGTCGTACCGTGTTCGAGCTGCGCAAGGCGCGTGAGCGCGGTCACATCCTTGAAGGCCAGGCTGTTGCCCTGTCCAACATCGACCCGGTCATTGCCCTGATCAAGGCCTCGCCAACACCGTCGGAAGCCAAGGAAGCGCTGATCAGCACTCCATGGGAATCCAGCGCGGTGATGACCATGGTCGAGCGTGCCGGCGCGGACTCCTGCCGTCCGGAAAACCTTGATCCGCAATACGGTCTGCGCGATGGCAAGTACTTCCTGTCCCCGGAGCAGGCGCAAGCCATTCTGGAGCTGCGTCTGCACCGCCTGACCGGTCTTGAGCACGAAAAACTGCTGGCCGAGTACCAGGAGATCCTCAACCAGATCGGCGAGCTGATCCGCATCCTCAACAGCGCCACGCGCCTGATGGAAGTGATCCGCGAAGAGCTGGAAGTGATTCGTGCCGAATACGGCGATGTGCGTCGTACCGAGATCCTCGATGCACGTCTCGATCTGACCCTGGGCGACATGATTCCGGAAGAAGAGCGCGTGGTGACCATTTCCCACGGCGGCTATGCCAAGACCCAGCCCCTGGCTGCGTACCAGGCTCAGCGTCGTGGCGGTAAAGGTAAATCCGCTACTGGCGTCAAGGATGAGGACTACATCGCTCACCTGCTGGTAGCCAACAGTCACACCACGCTGCTGCTGTTCTCCAGCAAGGGCAAGGTGTACTGGCTCAAGACTTACGAAATTCCTGAAGCATCCCGCGCTGCTCGTGGCCGTCCGCTGGTGAACCTGCTGCCGCTGGACGATGGCGAGTACATCACCACCATGCTGCCGGTAGAGGAATACACCGAAGGTCACTACATCTTCATGGCCACCGCCAACGGCACCGTTAAGAAGACCCCGCTGGAATCCTTCAGCCGTCAGCGTAGCGTCGGTTTGATCGCCCTGGAGCTGGACGAAGGCGATGTGCTGATCAGCGCTGCGATTACCGATGGCGAGCGTGAAGTCATGCTGTTCTCCGATGGTGGCAAAGTGACTCGCTTCAAGGAGTCCGACGTGCGTGCCATGGGCCGTACCGCACGTGGTGTACGCGGTATGCGTCTGGCCGAAGGCCAGAAGCTGATCTCCATGCTGATTCCGGAAGAGGGCAGCCAGATTCTCACCGCCTCCGAGCGTGGTTTCGGCAAGCGCACGGCCATCAGCGAGTTCCCAGAGTACAAGCGTGGCGGTCAGGGCGTTATTGCCATGGTCAGCAACGAGCGTAACGGTCGCCTGGTAGGCGCGGTCCAGGTGCTGGACGGAGAGGAGATCATGCTGATTTCCGATCAGGGCACCCTGGTTCGTACCCGTGTCGACGAAGTGTCGAGCCTGGGCCGTAACACTCAGGGCGTGACCCTGATCAAGCTGGCCAGCGATGAAACCCTGGTAGGCCTGGAGCGGGTGCAGGAGCCATCGGAGATCGAAGGCGAAGAGTACGAAGGTGAAGAGGGCGCTGAATTCGAGGGTACCGTGCTGGATACGGTGGCCGAGCCGGATGATGCAACCGATGGCCAACAGGCAGACGCCGCAGGCGAAGAAGAGTCGAAAGACTAAATTAATCGTAGCAGGGCAGAGTGTTTGCTCTGTCCGCTACCGTGAATGCATAGCGAGAGTGGATGTGAGCAAACGAGCCTATAACTTCTGCGCAGGTCCCGCTGCGCTACCTGAAGCTGTCCTGTTGCGTGCCCAGGCCGAATTGTTGGATTGGCATGGCAAGGGCCTGTCGGTCATGGAGATGAGTCATCGCAGCGATGAGTTCGTCTCCATCGCCACCAAGGCCGAGCAGGATCTGCGTGATCTGCTGAATATCCCCTCGAACTATAAAGTGCTGTTCCTGCAAGGCGGCGCCAGCCAGCAATTTGCCCAGATTCCACTGAATCTGCTGCCTGAAGGCGGTAAGGCCGACTATATCGACACTGGTATCTGGTCGCAGAAAGCCATTGAAGAGGCCTCTCGTTATGGTCAGGTCAATGTCGCGGCCACTGCCAAGCCTTATGACTACTTTGCAATTCCCGGCCAGAACGAATGGCAGCTGTCGAAGGACGCGGCCTACGTACATTACGCGCCGAACGAAACCATTGGTGGCCTGGAGTTCAGCTGGATTCCAGAAACCGGCGACGTTCCCCTGGTGGCTGACATGTCTTCCGACATCCTCTCGCGCCCCGTGGATATTTCCCGTTTCGGCATGATCTACGCCGGTGCGCAGAAGAACATTGGCCCCAGCGGCATCCTGGTGAACATCATTCGCGAGGATCTGCTGGGTCGTGCCCGTTCCCTGTGCCCGACCATGCTCGACTACAAGGTCGCGGCGGATAACTGCTCGATGTACAACACCCCGCCGACCCTGGCCTGGTACCTGTCCGGCTTGGTGTTCGAATGGCTCAAGGAACAGGGCGGGGTGGAAGCCATCGCCAAGCTCAACGAAGTCAAGCAGCGCACCCTGTATGGCTTCATCGATGCCAGCGGCCTGTATAGCAACCCGATCAACAAGTCCGACCGCTCTTGGATGAACGTGCCGTTCCGTCTGGCCGACGATCGCCTGGACAAGCCGTTCCTGGCTGGCGCCGAGGCTCGTGGCCTGCTCAACCTCAAGGGACACCGCTCGGTGGGCGGCATGCGCGCCTCCATCTATAACGCCGTGGACATCAACGCCGTCAATGCGCTGGTGGCTTACATGGCAGAGTTCGAGAAGGAACACGGCTGATGTCTGAGCAAGAACTCAAGGCCCTGCGCCTGCGCATTGATGCTCTGGACGAGAAGGTCCTGGAGTTGATCAGTGAGCGTGCGCGCTGTGCTCAGGAAGTTGCCCGGGTCAAGATGGCTTCCCTGGCAGAAGGCGAAGTGCCGGTGTTCTATCGTCCCGAGCGCGAGGCTCAGGTGCTCAAGCGGGTGATGGAGCGCAATCAGGGGCCGCTGGGCAATGAAGAGATGGCGCGTTTGTTCCGCGAAATCATGTCTTCGTGCCTGGCGCTGGAGCAGCCGCTGAAGGTGGCTTATCTCGGTCCCGAAGGCACCTTCACCCAGGCTGCGGCCATGAAGCATTTCGGTCATGCGGTGATCAGCAAGCCGATGGCGGCGATCGACGAAGTGTTCCGCGAAGTAGCGGCCGGTGCGGTTAATTTCGGCGTGGTGCCGGTGGAAAACTCCACCGAGGGCGCGGTCAACCATACCCTCGACAGCTTCCTCGAACACGATATGGTGATCTGCGGCGAAGTCGAGCTGCGTATCCACCACCATCTGCTGGTGGGCGAGAACACCAAGACCGACAGCATCAGCCGTATCTATTCCCATGCCCAGTCCCTGGCCCAGTGCCGCAAGTGGCTGGACGCCCATTATCCGAATGTCGAGCGCGTGGCGGTGTCCAGCAACGCTGAGGCGGCCAAACGGGTCAAGGGCGAATGGAATTCGGCGGCCATCGCTGGGGATATGGCAGCGGGTCTGTATGGCCTGACGCGACTGGCAGAGAAAATCGAGGATCGTCCGGACAACTCCACGCGCTTCTTGATGATCGGTAATCAGGAAGTGCCGCCGACTGGCGACGACAAGACCTCGATCATTGTCTCCATGAGCAACAAGCCCGGTGCGTTGCACGAGCTGCTGGTGCCGTTCCACGACAACGGCATCGACCTGACGCGCATCGAGACCCGACCCTCGCGCAGCGGCAAATGGACCTATGTGTTCTTCATCGACTTCGTTGGCCACCACCGTGATCCGTTGATCAAGGATGTGCTGGAGAAGATCAGTCAGGAAGCAGTGGCACTCAAGGTGCTGGGTTCCTACCCGAAAGCGGTTCTCTGAGGCTTTAACAATGAGTGGCGACTTCCTCGCACTGGCACAACCAGGCGTGCAACAACTTTCGCCTTACGTTCCGGGCAAGCCCGTGGACGAATTGGCTCGTGAGCTGGACATCGATCCGGCCACTATCGTCAAGCTGGCAAGCAATGAAAATCCGTTGGGCGCCAGCCCCAAGGCGCTGGCAGCGATTCGCGACGAGCTGGCGGAGCTGACCCGTTACCCTGATGGCAACGGCTTTGCTCTCAAGTCCCTGTTGGCCGAGCGCTGTGGTGTGGAGATCCAGCAGGTAACCCTGGGTAACGGCTCCAACGACATTCTGGAGTTGGTGGCTCGCGCCTATCTGGCGCCAGGCCTGAATGCCGTGTTCAGCGAACACGCGTTTGCCGTCTACCCCATCGTGACCCAGGCGGTCGGTGCCCAGGCAAAAGTAATTCCCGCCAACAACTGGGGGCACGATTTGCCGGCGATGCTCCAGGCGATCGATGAGCAGACCCGTGTGGTGTTCATTGCTAATCCGAACAACCCGACCGGGACCTGGTTCAGTGCCGAGGCGCTGGATGAGTTTCTTCAGGACGTGCCTGCCCATGTCTTGGTAGTGCTGGATGAGGCCTATATCGAGTATGCCGAAGGCAGCGACCTGCCGGACGGTCTGGACTTTCTGGCAGCCTACCCGAACCTGCTGGTGTCACGGACCTTTTCCAAGGCCTATGGTCTGGCGGCCTTGCGGGTTGGTTATGGTCTCTCGACCCCGGTGGTGGCGGATGTGCTGAATCGGGTGCGTCAGCCATTCAATGTCAACAGCCTGGCTTTGGCGGCGTCCTGTGCCGCCTTGCAGGACGAGGATTACCTGGCTGAGAGCCGTCGATTGAATGAGTCGGGCATGCAGCAGCTGGAGGCGGGTTTCCGCGATCTGGGGTTGAGCTGGATCCCTTCCAAGGGCAATTTCATCGCCGTGGATCTGGGGCGTGAAGCTGCGCCAGTGTTCCAGGGGTTGTTGCGTGAAGGTGTGATTGTGCGTCCGGTGGCTAACTACGGCATGCCGAACCATTTGCGCGTCACCATTGGCTTGCCTGCGGAAAACACTCGCTTCCTTGAGGCTTTGGCCAAGGTTATGGCCCGTGGTTGATGTCATTCCAATGCAATCTGCTGTGCCTATGATCGGTCGCCTGGTGGTGATCGGCCTGGGGTTGATTGGTGGCTCCTTTGCCAAGGGGTTGCGCGAAAGTGGTGTATGTCGCGAAGTGGTCGGTGTCGATCTGGACCCGCAGTCCCGCCAGTTGGCGGTTGAGCTGGGGGTGGTGGATCGCTGTGAGGAGGACTTGGCTCTGGCTTGCCAGGGGGCCGATGTGATTCAGCTCGCGGTACCGATCCTGGCCATGGAAAAACTGCTGGCACTGTTGGCCGGCATGGATCTGGGGTCGGCGGTGCTGACCGATGTTGGCAGTGCCAAGGGTAATGTGGTGCGTGCGGCGCAGGCGGCCTTTGCGGGTATGCCAGCTCGGTTCGTCCCGGGGCATCCTATTGCCGGCTCCGAGCAGAGCGGCGTCGAAGCCTCCAATGCGCAGTTGTTCCGTCGTCACAAGGTGATCCTGACGCCTCTGGAGCAAACCGATCCTGCCGCGCTGGATCTGGTCGACAAGCTTTGGCGTGAGTTGGGGGCTGATGTCGAGCACATGCAGGTCGAGCGCCACGACGAAGTTCTGGCAGCGACCAGTCACCTGCCGCACTTACTGGCATTTGGTCTGGTCGACTCCCTGGCCAAGCGCAGTGAAAATCTCGACATCTTCCGTTACGCTGCGGGCGGGTTCCGCGATTTCACGAGAATCGCCGGCAGCGACCCGGTCATGTGGCACGACATCTTCCTCGCCAACCGCGAAGCAGTTCTGCGCACACTCGATACATTTCGCAACGATCTCGACGCCTTGCGCGACGCGGTCAATGCAGGGGACGGGCATCAGTTGTTGGGCGTATTCACTCGCGCCCGGGTTGCCCGCGAGCATTTCGGTAAAATCCTGGCCCGCCGGGCCTATGTGGACGCTATGAACTCCAACGATCTGATTTTCCTGGCAAATCCTGGTGGCCGCCTGTCTGGGCGGATTCGTGTACCGGGCGACAAATCGATTTCCCACCGTTCGATCATGCTTGGCTCCTTGGCTGAAGGCACCACCGAAGTTGAGGGGTTCCTCGAGGGTGAGGATGCTCTGGCGACGCTGCAGGCCTTCCGCGATATGGGGGTGGTCATCGAAGGTCCACACCATGGGCGTGTGACTATTCATGGTGTTGGTTTGCATGGCTTGAAGCCGGCTCCGGGCCCGATCTATCTGGGTAACTCCGGCACTTCGATGCGCCTGCTCTCCGGTCTGCTGGCTGCGCAGAGCTTCGACAGCACCCTCACGGGGGACCCCTCGCTGTCCAAGCGTCCGATGAATCGCGTGGCCAACCCGCTGCGGGAAATGGGTGCGGTGATCGAGACAGCGGCCGAAGGTCGCCCGCCAATGGTGATTCGTGGTGGTCACAAGCTCAAAGGGCTGACCTACACCTTGCCAATGGCCAGTGCCCAGGTTAAGTCCTGTCTGCTGTTGGCTGGCTTGTATGCTGAGGGGAAGACCACAGTCACAGAGCCAGCACCGACCCGCGACCATACTGAACGTATGCTGCGTGGTTTTGGCTACCCTGTGAGTGTTGACGGTGCAACTGCATCGGTTGAGTCGGGCGGTAAGCTCAAGGCAACTCATATCGAAGTCCCTGCAGACATTTCTTCTGCGGCGTTCTTTCTGGTAGCTGCTTCCATCGCCGAAGGCTCTGAGTTGGTGCTGGAGCATGTGGGAATCAACCCGACCCGTACTGGCGTGATAGATATCCTGCGCCTCATGGGCGCTGATATTCGTCTGGAAAACCAGCGCGAAGTCGGCGGTGAGCCGGTTGCCGATTTGCATGTGCGTGCCGCCAAGCTCAAGGGGATCGAGATTCCTGAAGAGTTGGTGCCATTGGCGATCGACGAATTCCCTGTGCTATTCGTGGCTGCCGCCTGCGCCGAAGGGCGTACTGTGCTGCGTGGCGCGGAAGAGCTGCGGGTCAAGGAGTCCGATCGTATCCAGGTAATGGCTGATGGCTTGCTGACCTTGGGAGTTAAGTGTGAGCCGACTCCTGACGGCATCATTATTGAGGGTGGCCAGATTGGGGGCGGTGAAGTGCATGGTCATGGTGATCACCGTATCGCCATGGCATTCAGCGTTGCTTCGTTGCGTGCCAATGCGCCGATTCGTATCCACGACTGTGCGAACGTTGCTACCTCGTTCCCGAACTTTCTTGCGTTGTGCGCGCAGGTGGGGATTCGTGTCGCGCAAGAGGCTCAGTCGTGAATATCAAGGCGCCCGTGATCACCATTGATGGGCCAAGTGGTTCAGGTAAAGGCACCATTGCTGGCAAGCTGGCCAAGCATCTGGGTTGGTGCCTGCTGGACTCCGGGGCTCTTTACCGGCTGCTGGCTTTCGCCGCACGCAATCATGGCGTTGACCTGACTAACGAAGAGTCGCTGAAGTTGTTGGCGGCTCATCTGGATGTGCAGTTTCTCGGTGCCACTGAAAATCATCCACAGCGGATCATCCTCGAGGGCGATGATGTGACCGACGACCTGCGCAATGAGCAGGTTGGAGCTTGGGCGTCTCAAGTGGCAGCGCTGCCGGCTGTGCGTGATGCCTTGTTACAGCGTCAGCGTGCATTCCAAGAGCCGCCGGGCCTGGTTGCGGATGGTCGCGACATGGGCACCGTGGTGTTTCCTGATGCGCCATTGAAGATTTTCCTGACTGCCAGTGCCGAGGAGCGTGCTCGTCGGCGCTACTTGCAGTTGAAGGGAAAAGTCGATGGTGTTAGTCTGTCGAGTCTGCTAGATGAGATACGTGCGCGCGACGAGCGCGACACCCAGCGAGCGGTAGCCCCGCTCAAGCCGGCGGCCGACGCCATACAGCTGGATTCCACGGAGTTGTCCATCGATCAGGTGTTGCAACGCATCTTGAGTGAGATCGCCATCCGCGATATCGCCGGGTGAACAAGGAGGGTCGCGGGGGACCAGTCATAGTCCTGCGATCTTTCTTTTATATGAACGTAACCCACATTGTCTGGGATGTGGCAGATGGGCGTATTCTTCGCCCTTATCAACAGGAATTAAAATGAGCGAAAGCTTTGCGGAACTCTTTGAAGAAAGCCTAAAAACCCTGAACCTTCAGGCAGGCTCCATCATCACCGGTGTTATCGTCGACATCGACTACCAAGCGCGTTGGGTAACCGTTCACGCTGGTCTGAAGTCTGAGGCACTGATCCCGCTTGAGCAGTTCTACAACGATGCTGGCGAACTGTCCATCAATGTTGGTGATGAAGTTCACGTTGCTCTGGATTCGGTTGAAGACGGTTTCGGTGAAACCAAGCTCTCCCGTGAAAAAGCCAAGCGCGCTGAATGCTGGATCGTTCTGGAGGCAGCCTTCGCAGCCGAAGAAGTGGTCAAGGGCGTTATCAACGGTAAGGTTAAAGGCGGCTTCACAGTCGACGTTAACGGCATCCGTGCGTTCCTGCCAGGTTCTCTGGTTGACGTCCGTCCAGTGCGCGACACCACGCACCTGGAAGGCAAAGAGCTCGAGTTTAAAGTCATCAAACTCGACCAGAAACGCAACAACGTTGTCGTTTCCCGTCGTAGCGTCCTCGAAGCCGAGAACTCCGCCGAGCGTGAAGCTCTGTTGGAGTCCCTGCAGGAAGGTCAGCAAGTCAAAGGTATCGTCAAGAACCTCACCGACTACGGTGCATTCGTTGATCTGGGCGGCGTCGATGGCCTGCTGCACATCACTGACATGGCTTGGAAGCGTATCAAGCATCCTTCCGAAATCGTCAACGTTGGCGACGAGATCGATGTCAAGGTTCTGAAGTACGATCGCGAGCGCAATCGTGTTTCCCTGGGCCTGAAGCAACTGGGCGAAGATCCATGGGTTGCTATCAAGGCTCGTTACCCAGAAAGCACCCGCGTTACCGCTCGTGTAACCAACCTGACCGACTACGGCTGCTTCGCTGAGCTGGAAGAGGGCGTGGAAGGCCTGGTGCACGTTTCGGAAATGGACTGGACCAACAAGAACATCCACCCTTCGAAAGTCGTACAAGTCGGCGACGAAGTGGAAGTTATGGTTCTGGACATCGACGAAGAGCGTCGTCGTATCTCCCTCGGCATCAAGCAGTGCAAGTCCAACCCATGGGAAGACTTCTCTGGCCAGTTCAACAAGGGCGATAAGATCTCCGGCACCATCAAGTCGATCACCGATTTCGGTATCTTCATTGGTCTGGACGGCGGCATCGACGGTCTGGTTCACCTGTCCGACATCTCCTGGAACGAAGTGGGCGAAGAAGCCGTACGCCGCTTCAAGAAGGGCGACGAGCTGGACACCGTTATCCTGTCGGTTGACCCAGAGCGCGAGCGTATCTCCCTGGGTATCAAGCAACTGGAAAGCGATCCGTTCTCCGAGTACGTTCAAGAGAACGACAAAGGCGCAATCGTTAAGGGTGTTGTAAAAGAAGTTGACGCCAAAGGCGCCATCATCACCCTGGCTAACGATATCGAAGCTACTCTGAAAGCCTCCGAAATCAGCCGCGACCGCATCGAAGATGCGCGTAACGTTCTGAAAGAAGGCGAAGAAGTTGAAGCCAAGATCATCAGCGTTGACCGTAAGAGCCGTGTAATCCAGCTCTCGATCAAGTCGAAAGACGTTGAAGACGAGAAAGAAGCTATCCAGAGCCTGCGCGACAAGCCAGCTGCTTCGGATATCGCTGCTGGTCCTACCACTCTGGGTGACCTGCTGCGTGCACAGATGGAAAAGCAGAACTAAGTTCTGTCAGACCATAAAAAGGGCGACTTCGGTCGCTCTTTTTTTTGCTCCAAAATCGTTAGTTTGAGAGTTCTCCGCAAGGGAAACCAATACGTACCGTGAGCTGTCTCTTTCTTAGGTGGCCGGCTGCATATTCGGAGCTAGGCTTTGCCTTGGATGTGCATCATTCGAGCAGCAGGGGCTGCTATAAGGAAGAGCATGAGCAGGCTGGTTATGATTGTTTTGGTTCTTTTGTTGGTTGGTTGTGCGACCAATGTAAAGACTCATGCTGTTCGTGGGGTCAGTGGTATTGAAATCGATTGTTCAGGTTTGGGAGCTGATTGGGGGCAGTGCTACAGGCGCGCTGCGAGCGAATGTAAGGCTAGTGGTTACAAAATCATCACTAAGTCGAGTGACGCCAGGGACGAGGAGGGAGATTATCCCTTCGGCTGGAATCCGGCGGGGTACCTCACGCGTACGATGCTCGTGATGTGTCGATAGAAAGGCCTGAGTTTACATCTCTGCGTCTCTATCACTGGCAAAAGGAGTTTGTGCTAGCTACGCAGTTCTTGGGCTGTTCAAAACCTTCAGAGCATGCTAAAACCTTTTGAGCACTGACCTAGCTGCTTGAAAAAGAAGGGAAAAATATGACGAAGTCGGAGTTGATCGAACGAATTGTCACCCATCAAGGGCTGCTGTCATCCAAGGATGTCGAGTTGGCTATCAAGACTATGCTTGAGCAAATGTCTCAGTGTCTGGCTACTGGGGATCGGATTGAAATTCGAGGATTTGGCAGCTTCTCGCTTCACTATCGTGCTCCTCGGGTAGGTCGTAACCCAAAAACTGGTCAGTCAGTTAGCCTGGATGGAAAGTTTGTGCCCCATTTTAAACCGGGTAAGGAGCTTCGCGATCGGGTAAATGAAGAGGAAGGAGATGGGCTCTAAGCCTGTAAACTAAGGATTCACCGTTTTTCTAATTTTACTAAAGAAGAGTTTCTTTGGTTTATCTTGCTGAGCACTTGTTGGCGAAAAATTTTTATATAGTTTTTAGTGTTTATAAAGTGTTTTTTTGTGTTGCTAGATTGTTTTTTATGAGTTTTATAGTTGGTGGTTTTTTTGGGCTTGTATTTTTGTGAGGTTGTGGCATTAGCAATTATAAATTGCGGGCTTTTTTGATATTGGATTATGGTTCATCAGGGCTCTATAAGTGCATAATGTCGTTTTTCGAGTGCTTCAGATACTACCCTGTAGCGCCAGTTCAAGAAGGTACAGTAGGAAATGAACAGGATCCTTTTGACAGGAGCATCCGGTTTTGTGGGAGGAGCTGTTCATGAATGCCTGTCTAAAATCTCAACTCAGAAGCTAACCTTGGCAATACGTAAGCCAGTGCAAGGGTTGATATCCTCTACGATCACTGCTCAGATTGATCAGATTGATGGCTTTACGGACTGGGCTCAGGCCCTGTTGGATTGTGATGTCGTAATACACGCGGCTGCTCGTGTCCATGTAATGCATGATTCCTCCCTTGATCCACTCGCTGAGTTTCGAAAAGTTAATGTTGACGGAACGCTGAATCTTGCGCGACAAGCTGCGCAAAGAGGGGTGCATCGGTTCATATTCATTAGTTCCATAAAAGTCAACGGTGAGGAAACGTCACTTGATGAACCCTACACTGCAGATATTGAGCCGGCTCCGGTGGATCCCTACGGAATTTCCAAGATGGAAGCGGAAAAGGGGCTTATGACCATAGCATCACAAACTGGAATGGAGGTTGTGATCATTCGGCCTACGCTTGTTTATGGCCCCGGGGTTAAGGCGAATTTCTTGAGTATGATGCAATGGTTGTATAAAGGAATTCCTTTGCCTTTTGGTGCTATATACAATCGCCGCAGTTTAGTTGCGTTGGGTAACTTGGTAGATTTGATTGTTACTTGTATTGATCATCCCAAAGCCGCAAATCAAACATTTCTGGTTAGCGATGGTGATGATCTATCAACAACTGTATTGCTCGAGAAAATGGGCGCAGCATTGGGGAAAAGTGCTCGCTTGTTACCTGTGCCGAGTGGCGTTTTGAAGTTTGGTGCTGCTATGTTGGGAAAAAAATCGTTGTCTCAACGATTGTGCGGCTCGCTTCAAGTTGATATAGAGAAGAATCGCGAGTTACTGGGGTGGAGTCCGCCTATAACTGTAGATGTCGCGATTGGTCTTACTGCCAAGCATTTTATTGATAGTCATTCCTGAATCCTCATGCTTATCAGGAGTGTTTTTTCAAGAGGCTTTCATTTTTTAGGTTGAGCAGTTCTAGTTGTGCTTGCTCTCTAGTTTGGAATTAGGGAAAAATATACATGGCAATCTGGTGGTTGATGTTGGCGGTGCTCGGCATTTCGCTTTTGTTAACTTGGGTGCTACGTCGTTATGCGCTTGCCCGCAGCCTGATGGATATTCCCAATAACCGTAGTTCTCACTCGGTACCTACCCCAAGAGGGGGGGGCGTTGCAATTGTTTTGAGCTTTCTTGTGGCCAGCCCTTTTCTGACTTTTTTTGTTGATGTGCCTTGGCCGTATATTTGGGCTCTATGGGGAGCTGGTGCGCTTATTGCGGTTATTGGCTTTCTGGATGATCACGGACATATAGCTGCACGTTGGAGGCTACTTGCTCATTTTTCTGCCTCGATTTGGGCGTTAGCGTGGCTGGGTGGCTTGCCCCCTGTAAAATTGCTAGGAGTGGACTTCAACCTTTCATGGATTGGACATTTTTTCGCTGTTTTCTATTTGGTCTGGATGCTTAATCTATATAACTTCATGGATGGTATTGATGGAATAGCCAGTGTGCAGGCAGTGAGCGCATGTCTTGGTGCATGCGTTATCTATTGGTTGTCCGGAGACGTATCTTTGATCTGGATGCCGCTACTATTAGCTGTGGCAGTACTTGGGTTTCTTTATTGGAATTTCCCCCCAGCACGAATTTTTATGGGTGATGCGGGCAGTGGTTTTCTCGGGCTTATTTTGGGTTTGTTTTCATTACAGGCTGCTTGGACCTCTTCACGCTTTCTTTGGGTTTGGTTGATTCTTCTTGGAGTATTCATTGTCGATTCGACTTTTACTCTGGCTCGTAGATTGTTACGTGGAGATAAAGTTTATGAAGCTCATCGCAGCCATGCTTATCAATTTGCCTCCCGCCAATTTGGTCGACATCTGCCGGTGACTCTGGCGGTTATGGTGATTAACGTATTTTGGCTGCTGCCAATTGCTATGTGCGTGGGGCTATTCGACTTGGATGGTAGTATGGGCATGGTATTGGCTTATGTGCCTTTGGTGCTCCTTGCTATAAGGTTTCATGCGGGAGAGCTGGAGAAAGCCGGCTGACAGGGCTTGATGTTAGGAGTAGGCAAATGAATGCTCCACATTAGTGTGTAAGATAGATCGAGGCTAGGGGCCGGGATTCGAAAAAGCGATTATGGATACAATACGAACATGTCTGTTAAAGCTTCCACGCCGACAGAAGCGAGTCCTGCAAGTCATCACCGATATTTTGTTAGTGTGGGCTGCGTTGTGGATGGCGTTTGTCGTCAGGCTGGGTTTTGATGACCTAAACAATCCCTTTGTCGTGCATTTCTGGCTCTTTGCTAGCGCACCCATCGTTGCCATACCTTTGTTTGTACGGTTCGGGATGTATCGTGCAGTCATGCGCTATTTTGGTAACGATGCCCTCATAGCAATAGTTAAGGCTGTGACTTTGTCTGCCTTGGTTCTTGCCTTGGTCGTTTATCTGTATAGCAATCATCAAACAGTAGTGCCACGCTCAATTGTGTTCAACTATTGGTGGTTGAGTATGGTGATGATCGGTGGGCTCAGGCTCGCTATGCGCCAGTACTTTCTGGGGGATTGGTTCACTGCAGCCCAGCATGTGCCCTTCACCAATAGGGATGATGGTTTACCCAAGGTAGCCATTTATGGCGCGGGGGCGGCAGGTAATCAACTGGTTGCAGCGTTGCGATTGGGGCGACTGATGCGGCCGGTGGCATTTATTGATGATGACAGCAGTATCGCTGACCGGATGATCGCCGGACTACAAGTATACAAACCCAAGCATTTACAACAGATGATTGACGAAACAGATGCAGAAGAGATACTTCTTGCTATCCCTTCGTCCACTCGTAGTCGCCGAAGAGAGATTCTGGGTTATCTGGAAGGTTTTCCCCTTCATGTTCGAAGTGTTCCTGGCTTTATGGATTTGGCCAGTGGGCGAGTGAAGGTTGATGACATTCAAGAAGTAGACATTGCGGACTTGCTTGGGCGTGACTCTGTGCCTGCTCAAGGCGATTTGTTGGCGCACTGTATAAAAGGGAAAACTATTCTGGTGACAGGTGCCGGCGGATCTATTGGATCTGAGCTTTGTCGACAGATTTTGTCCTTGGGCCCCACCGCTCTGATTCTGCTCGATCATAGCGAGTTCAATCTCTACAGTATTTTGTCTGAGCTTGAACAGCGTGTGGCGCGAGAGGCTCGTATTGTAAAATTGCTCCCTATACTAGGCTCTGTGCGTAACTACGAAAAGCTGTTGTCTGTCATGAAAACCTGGAGTGTCGAGACGGTTTATCATGCTGCTGCTTATAAGCATGTACCGATGGTAGAGCATAATATTGCTGAAGGTGTACTTAATAATGTGATGGGTACGCTCAACACGGCGCAGGCCGCTTTGCAATCCGGTGTGGCTAATTTTGTACTGATTTCTACTGATAAGGCTGTTCGCCCAACTAACGTAATGGGCAGCACGAAGCGTTTAGCGGAACTTACTCTGCAGGCGTTGAGCAAAGAAGTGGCGCCAGTGTTGTTCAATGACTCTTCAAATATTTCGAGGGTAAATAAAACCCGTTTCACCATGGTGCGTTTCGGTAATGTATTGGGCTCTTCAGGCTCGGTCATTCCACTGTTTCACAAACAGATCAAATCAGGTGGTCCGCTGACGGTCACTCATCCGAAGATTACGCGCTATTTCATGACTATTCCGGAAGCTGCTCAGCTGGTTATCCAGGCTGGATCGATGGGGCAGGGCGGTGATGTTTTTGTGCTGGATATGGGTGAGCCGGTGAAAATCGTCGAGTTGGCGGAAAAGATGATTCATCTCTCCGGGCTGAGCATCCGCTCGGAAAAAAATCCTCATGGCGATATCGCTATCGAGTTTACCGGCCTTCGTCCTGGTGAAAAGCTTTACGAAGAGTTGCTGATTGGCGACAACGTAGTGGCGACTCAACACCCAATGATCATGAGCGCCAATGAGGATCATCTGTCTTGGGATTTGCTTAAGGCCAAGCTCAGCGAACTCCTTGCAGCGCTTGAGTTAGATGATTATGCAAGAGTTCGACAACTGCTTCGTGAGACGGTGAGTGGTTATACCCCGGACGGTGAAATCGTCGACTGGGTTTATCAACAGCGGCGTCTCAAACCTTGAATCTACACAACCGGTAACCCTCCTGCTTTTGACTTGCCTGCGGCATCACCTAGGTTTGGAAGGCAGCTTCGGAAAAGCTGCTTTCCTTACTCGATGTCATGGAGCGTCACTATGCGTAACTCTTATCTTTCCTCGCTGATCTTTGCCGTTCTAGCCAGCCTTTCGCTTGCAGCTCAAGCAGCGCCTGCTGTCAAGGCGCAGACTGTTGCTCCTGAGGCAGTGGAGCAGGCAACGCCTCAAGTCAGCAAAATCAACCTCAATACCGCCGATATGGCTGTCCTGCAGCGCGAGCTATTTGGAATTGGCGAGGCCAAGGCCAAGGCGATTGTCGCTTATCGTGAAGAGAATGGTCCCTTTGCTTCGGTGGATGAACTGCTTGAGGTCAAGGGTATCGGCAAGACTATCCTGGAGCGCAATCGAGACAAGCTCGTCGTCAACTGACTTGATCAAGTAGCAATCGAAGGTCGGTCAGTGACCGGCCTTCTGTATTTCGGGCGGATTTGGTGCCTAGCCATGAATCTCTATCAACGGGCATTTTTTTCATGGTGCTGCAAGAGTATTGTGTATGTAATATTTTTCGCTCTCCGGATGTTCCAATCGGAGGCGTCCATTACTTTCAAGATTGTCAGGAGCAGCCGCGACGAGTTTTTTCGCGGCCGGGCGCAGGGCCATCATCAATATTGTCTCGGTGGTTGCGTTAATCCCGGAGCGTTTCAATGCGACTTACAGTGCCGCCAAGGCTTACGTGCTAAGCCTGACTCAGTCACTGCAGGCTGAGTTGAAAGGCAATGACGTTCAGGCTCAGGGGAGCTTGCCTGACGTTACTTGTACCGAGATCTGGGGGCGTTCAGGCTTGGAGGCTAAGGCCATCTCCCTAGAAATGGTGATGGAGGCGACTGAGATGGTGGACGCGGCATTGAGTGGTTTCGACCAGAGAGAGTTGATCACGCTGCCTTCGTTTCCCGCTCCGGCGGACTTGCAGGCACTGGTCGCCGCACGCCTGGCCTTGGGGGCCAATCTTTCCAGGAACAGTGCCGCCGCGCGTTCCAAGTAAGGCGGCCCATGGAGCGGGTTGTATTATTCCTGCTCCTGTTTCTTCAGGCCCTCACTGACGACTTCCAGTATCTGTACCGCCAGTTCAGGACTTTCCACGCTGCGCGAGAGCATCAACGCTCCCACCAGGGTCGACATGATCATCAGGCTGCGTTGCGCCTTATTTTCACCTTCCAGAGTCGCTTCCACTTGGGCAAGTCTGGCATTGAGCACTGCATCGGTGGTGGGGCTGGGTTGGCCGCGCTGGCCGAGTTCCGAACTCATTGTTGGTAGTGGGCAACCTTGATGGGGTGAGCTGCGATGCCACTCGGAAAGGTAGTTGTCGATAAATGCCTGCAAGGGCTGTTCTTGTGTGAACAGGGTTGCGCAGTGGGCATCCAGGTCTTGCGCAGCTGCGCAAAGGGCTTCTTCTACCAGCTCATCCTTGGACTTGAAGTGGGAGTAGAAACCGCCATGGGTCAGGCCCAGTGCCTTCATCAGTGGTTGTAATCCCGTTCCCCCTATTCCATCACGACGAAAACGTTCCGAAGCTTCTTTGATAATGCGTTGATGTGTCTGGGCTTTATGGTCTGCTGAATAACGCATTTGAGAAACCTCCACAACTAGAGCGTTATTTTAACCAAGGATCATCAGATCACGCCCCTACTTATCAGTGGGTGTTTTGCGTATTTACAGCGTTCCGACAGGTAGGGCGAGTGTTTGCTGGGCGCTCAGGAATTGGCACGATAAGTGATTAAAGTTTGATCATGAATTGTTGAACAATCTCGAGGTGTTGCCATGAGCAACGGTTTATCCCTTGCGGACCAGATTAGGGTGGAACTGCGTGCCGACATTATCGGTGGTCGCCTTTTGCCTGGCATGCCGTTGGTAGAGAGCGATCTGGTCAACACCTACAACGCTTCGCGCAACACCATACGTGAAGCGTTGCACGGCTTGGGCCAGGAGGGGTTGACCCACTATGTCCGTTATAAAGGCGTGGTGGTCAGACGCCTGAGCAGCGATGAGGTAAAGGATCTGTTCCGAGTACGTCGGACTCTGGAGTTGCAGGCGATCGCCAGTGCAAGGCCGCTGAGCGAGTGCCAGGCTGATCGTATGCTCGACGCCATCGAGGCGGCCCAATTGGCCCGAGATCGCGAGGACTGGCGTGCTGTCGGGACCCATGGTTTGCGCTTTCATCAGCAGGTGGTAAGGCTACTGGATTCCCCCTTGTTCGATGAATTTTTCACCAATGTAGTGGCGCAATTGCGTCTGGTGTTTTGCGCCGCGCCGGATGAAGCGTTGTTCCAGGCGCCCTGGCTGGTTCGTGACCGGCAGATTCACCAATGGCTGGTGGAGGGTGACAAAGCCCGCGCCGGCGAGGCAATGGAGGCATACCTGGACGACTCCGAGCGCCTGCTGCTGAACATGTTCAGCCAATCCTTGCGTCACTGAGTGAGGGCGATACCCATGTACAAAGACTATCCAGCGGCTTATCAGGTCAGTAAAGGCTCGGCGCTGCAGGTGGATACAACCTTTTATGAACGTATCCGTGATAACCGGGCACAACGTACGCTGATCGAGCAGTTCGAGGTGCCGATTCGTACGGGCCGGGCCTGGAAGGTGCCTGCCGGTCATGTGTTTCGAGTGACCACGCCGGTAGGCCCGCAAGTGGGGGACTTCAACGTCTGGAATGCCAATGACCCGCGAGAACGCCTATGGGCCGCACGTACCCGGCAGTTGCAGGGAGCCCATGTCAGCACCCATGACCGGCTCTGGTCGAACCTGCCTTTTTTGCGGCCGCTGGTCACGATCACCGATGACAGCCTGGCGAATTATGGTATCGACGAGCATGGCGGGCGCCTGCACGATTTATTGGGTACCCGGTGCGATCCCTATGTGAACCGAATGCTCACAGGCGAGGATTTTCATCATCACTGTCACTCCAATCTGACACGGGCGGTTCTGCCCCATGGCCTCACCGAATTCGACGTGCATGACGTATTGAATATCTTTCAGTGCACTGGCCTTAATCATGACGACATGTATTTCATGAAGGCCTGTCCGGCGCAAAAGGGCGACTATCTGGAGTTTTTTGCCGAAATCGACCTGCTGTGTGCACTGTCGACCTGCCCGGGGGGCGATCTGTCCTTGCCGATGTGGGGCCCCGAGGCTCAGGACCCCTTGAGTGTTTGCCGGCCACTGGGAGTGGAGATCTATCGTCTCGAAGAGTCACTGCTTGAAGGCTGGAGCCAGCCGGAGCGGGCGGCCTACAAAGGTCTGCACGGTTTGCACATCGCCAAGGCCGAATGGGAAAAGTAGGGCCTTGAGCAGTCCCTTCAATGCAGGACGAAGGGGCTGACGGGATTAACGATCCTGCGCTTCTTTGGCATCCATTTCCGCGTTGCGTTCGGCTATGCGTTTACGTTGCTCATCAGTCAGTTCCACCTTGTGGGCGGTGTCGCGCAGCATCATTAAGCCGCCGACGATCGAACCGATAGCAACCACCAGAATCAACCAGGCATACCAGGGCATAGGGCTCTCCTTGAACGGCAGTTTCCCGAGGACGAAGGTTCGCCCTCTGGACTGCCTGTAATGCTTTGAGTTAAAGCGTTTCGCACTGGTTCCATTGTATGCCTGATTGTTCTGGCCAGTAGTGCCCGATGCTTACAAACCGGTGAGCATGGCATCCGCCGGGGCATCGGCCCGCAGTTGTGCGGTGAGCTGAAAGTAAATGAAACCCAGCACCATGAAGCCGAGGAAGATCAGGCCAATCAGCGCGTTGAACCAGGCCATGGCCACCAGGCACACCAGCGCCAGTACCAGTGCGATGGCGGGTACCAGCGGGTAGCCCGGGGCGCGGAAGCTGCGTGGCAGGTCCGGTTCGGTCCGGCGCAGTTTGAACAGGCTGAGCATGCTCATGATGTACATCACGATGGCGCCGAATACCGCCATGGTGATCATTGCGGCGGTCAGGGTCATGCCGCCCAGGTTGATCAGGCCATCGCTGTAGATCGCGGCGATACCGATCAGGCCGCCGGCGATGATCGCCCGGTGTGGCGTCTGGAAACGTGACAGCCTGGCCAGGGATGCTGGCAGATAGCCGGCACGGGCGAGGGCAAAGAACTGCCGCGAATAGCCGAGGATGATCCCGTGGAAGCTGGCCACGAGGCCAAACAGGCCGATCCACACCAGCATGTGCAGCCAGCCGGAACTGTCGCCCACCACGGCTTTCATCGCCTGGGGCAACGGGTCGTTGATATTGGCCAGGGTGCGCCAGTCACCCACTCCGCCAGCGAAGAACATCACCCCCATGGCCAGCAGTACCAGGGTCAGAATGCCGCTGATGTAGGCCTTGGGAATGGTGCGTTTGGGGTCCTTGGCTTCTTCGGCGGCCATGGCCGCACCCTCGATGGCTAGGAAGAACCAGATGGCGAAGGGGATGGCGGCGAACATTCCGGCAATTGCCGGGGCACCGAAGGTGTCGGCTCCGGCCCAGCCATTGAGGGCGAAATTGCTGAAGCTGAAGGCCGGTGCTACCACGCCCATGAATACCAGTAGCTCTGCCACCGCCAGTACGCACACCACCAGTTCGAAGGTAGCCGCCAGTTTTACCCCGAGGATGTTCAGGCCCATGAAGACGAGGTAGGCCCCCACGGCGGCATGCTTGGGGTCCAACGCCGGAAACTGCACATTCAGGTAGGCGCCAATGGCCAGGGCAATCGCCGGTGGCGCAAAGACGAATTCGATCAAAGTGGCCAACCCGGCAATCAAGCCGCCTTTCTCACCAAAGGCGCGCCGGCTGTAGGCAAAGGGGCCTCCTGCATGGGGAATGGCCGTGGTCAGCTCGGTGAAACTGAATATAAAGCAGGTATACATGGTGGCGACCAGTAAAGAGGTCACGAGGAAACCAAGGGTTCCGGCCACGCCCCAGCCATAGCTCCAGCCGAAGTATTCCCCGGAAATCACCAGACCGACCGCGATACCCCATAAATGCAGCGTGCCCAGAGTGGGCTTGAGTTGTGTGTTCATCAGTTGCTCCCTGAACGGTTGGAAGTGCTCGGGACTGGCCTGTGCAGCGCCCATGCCAGTCTCGTGGCGACCGTCGTAAAGCCAGGAAAGCGGTCGTATCGAGGATGTTTTCCAGGTTTTTATCGTCGATCGATATCAGTCTGGTGCATCCCGGTGCCTTCGATTGGGGCAGAGGAGCATGGGGGCTGCCGCTGTCGTCTTCCAACTGCCCAGATAAACGCCGCATAAAGCCAGTCTTTACGCTTTCTTTATGGGCCTCCCACCCCGTCGATCTCGTTCCTTTACAGGCACCCTGCGGACAATGGCTGCATTCGCGGCAATCGCCGTACCTCGGAGACATTCCATGAACATTCTGGACGCGGTGTCATTGCTACTGGCAGTGGGCCTGTTCGTTTATCTACTGGTTGCGCTGCTGCGCGCGGATCGGAACTAGGAGCTGCGGTTATGCACAGTTATGACTATTGGCTGCTCCTCGCCTTCTTTGCCCTGGTGCTGCTGCCCGCGCCCTGGCTGGGACGTTTCTACTACAAGGTCATGGAAGGCCAGCGCACCTGGCTGACCCCGGTGCTGGGGCCGGTGGAGCGTGCGTGCTACCGGATTTCCGGGGTCGATCCACAAGACGAGCAGAGTTGGCAGAAATACACCCTGGCCTTGCTGGCCTTCAACCTGGCGGGTTTTGTCCTGCTGTTTGCCATCCTGCTGTTCCAGGGGTATCTGCCACTCAACCCGCAGAATCTTCCGGGACAGGAATGGACCCAGGCGTTCAACACCGCCGTCAGTTTCATGACCAATACCAACTGGCAGTCCTACAGTGGTGAGGCCTCCCTGAGCTACCTCAGCCAGATGGTCGGCCTGACCGTGCAGAACTTCGTCAGCGCTGCTACCGGGCTGACGGTGCTGGTTGCCTTGTGCCGCGGCATTGGCCGGCGTTCGGTGCGCACCCTGGGCAACTTCTGGGTCGACATGACCCGCGCGACTCTCTATGGCTTGCTGCCGCTGAGTCTGTTGCTGGCGTTGTTCCTGGTCTGGCAGGGCGTGCCCCAGACCTTTGCCCACTACGTGGATGCCCTTACCTTGCAAGGTAACGACCAGGTGATTCCCCTGGGCCCGGCGGCGAGCCAGATCGCCATCAAACAGTTGGGCACCAATGGTGGTGGCTTCTTCGGTGTCAACTCGGCTCACCCGTTCGAGAATCCCAGTGCCTGGAGCAACCTGTTCGAGTTGGTGTCGATCATCCTGATTCCCGTGGCCCTGGTATTCACTTTCGGCCACTACGTCAAGGATCTGCGCCAGAGCCGCGCGATCATTGCCTGCATGTTTGCCCTGTTCCTGATTGGCGGCGCCACCTCGTTGTGGGCGGAGTACCAGCCCAATCCGGCGTTGCAGAATGCTGCGGTGGAGCAGGCGGCACCTCTGGAAGGCAAGGAAGCGCGCTTCGGCACCACTGCCACGGTGCTCTGGTCGGTGACCACCACGGCCGCGTCCAATGGCTCGGTGAACGGCATGCATGACAGCCTGAATCCTCTGAGCGGCATGGTGGCGCTGATCAACATGATGGTGGGGGAAGTGATCTTCGGCGGTGTCGGCGCGGGTCTCTACGGCATGCTGTTGAACGTACTGATCGCGGTATTTCTTGCCGGGTTGATGATCGGTCGCACCCCGGAATACCTGGGCAAGAAGCTTCAGGCCAAGGAAGTGCAATTGCTGGTAGTGACCCTGATGGTCATGCCCATTGGCGTCCTCGTCCTCGGTGCCCTGGCCGCCAGCCTGCCTGGCCCGGCCGGAGCCATCAGCAATCCAGGGCCTCACGGTTTCAGCCAGTTGCTGTATGCCTACACCTCAGCCAGCGCCAACAACGGCTCGGCCTTTGGTGGCTTCAGTGCCAACACCCCCTTCCATAACCTGATGCTGGGCCTGGGCATGCTGATTGGACGTTTCGGCTACATCCTGCCGGTGCTGGCCCTGGCTGGCAGCCTGGGGCTGAAGAAGCCCGCCCCCATCGGCCAGAACAGCTTTCCCACTCACGGCCCGTTGTTCGTGGCCTTGTTGACCGTGACCATTTTGCTGGTGGGCGGCCTGACTTTCCTGCCGACCCTGGCGTTGGGCCCAATCGCTGAACACTTGAGCATGGGCTTCTGAGGACCTGATGATGAATATGCATGTTCCTGCCTCGAACAAGGCTGTTGACTCGGCCGCCAAGGCCAAGCGTACCCAGGCCGAATCTTCGAGCACCGCGATCTCTGCTCTGTGGCGCCCGGCGCTGATTCAGGCCTTCGTCAAGCTCGACCCTCGCCAGTTGCAACGTTCGCCGGTGATGTTGGTGGTGGAGTTGACGGCAATCCTGACCACTGTGCTGTGTTTCGTGCCGGATACCTCGGTATCGACGTTCGTCGCGGCACAGATAGCCCTCTGGCTGTGGTTCACCGTGCTTTTCGCCAACTTTGCCGAAGCCCTGGCAGAGGGCCGTGGCAAGGCCCGGGCCGACAGCCTCAAGGCCGGCAGCGAAGGCTTGAGTGCTCGCCGTCGCACCAGCGAGGGCACCTATCAGGTGGTGCCGGCGATCAACCTGCGCAAAGGCGATGTGGTGCGGGTTGAAGCCGGGGAAATGATCCCGGGGGACGGCGAGGTGATCGAGGGCATTGCCGCGGTCAACGAGGCGGCGATTACCGGTGAGTCGGCGCCAGTGATCCGCGAGTCCGGTGGCGATCGCTCAGCGGTGACCGGCAACACCCGGCTGGTTTCCGACTGGCTGCTGGTGCGCATCACCAGCAATCCCGGCGAGTCGACCCTGGATCGCATGATCGCCCTGGTGGAAGGTGCCAAGCGGCAGAAGACGCCCAACGAAGTGGCCCTGGATATCCTGCTGATCGGCCTGACCCTGATCTTCCTGCTGGTGGTGGTGACCCTGCAGCCCTTCGCCCACTTTGCCAATGGCAGCCTGCCGCTGGTGTTCCTGGTGGCGTTATTGGTCACCCTGATTCCCACCACCATCGGCGGCCTGCTGTCGGCCATCGGCATTGCCGGGATGGATCGTCTGGTACGCCTCAATGTGATCGCCAAATCCGGGCGTGCGGTGGAGGCCGCGGGGGATGTGCACGTGTTGTTGCTGGACAAGACCGGCACCATCACCTTCGGCAACCGTCGTTGCAGCGCCATTCATCCGGCTCCCGGCGTGAACGCTCGTGAGCTGGCCGAAGCAGCATTGCTGGCTTCACTGGCGGATGACACTGCCGAAGGCAAATCCATCGTCGAGTACTTGCGGGAGCTTTATCCACAACCTGAACCGGCTCCTGAAGTCTTGACCGCCGTGCCATTCAGTGCGGAAACCCGCCTGTCCGGCGTCGATTACCAGGGCCGGATCTATCGCAAGGGGGCGGTGGATTCGGTGCTGAACTTTGTCGGCCTCAAGCGCAGCGACCTGGCGCCGGCTCTGTCCCGGGAAATCGACAAGATCGCCCAGAGCGGTGGTACTCCACTGCTGGTGTGCGGCGAAGGCCGGATGCTCGGGGCCATTCACCTCAAGGATGTGGTCAAGCCGGGTATCCGCGAGCGTTTCGCCGAGTTGCGCAAGCTGGGGATTCGCACTGTCATGGTGACCGGCGACAACCCGCTGACCGCTGCCGCCATCGCCGCTGAAGCCGGGGTCGACGACGTACTGGCCGAAGCCACGCCGGAGAAGAAACTGGCGCGCATCCGTCACGAGCAGAACGACGGACGCCTGGTGGCGATGTGCGGCGACGGTGCCAACGACGCCCCGGCACTGGCCCAAGCCGATGTCGGCATGGCGATGAACGACGGCACTCAGGCGGCCCGCGAGGCGGCCAACATGGTCGACCTGGACAGTGATCCGACCAAGCTGCTGGACGTGGTGCAGATCGGCAAGGAGCTGCTGGTGACCCGGGGCGCCCTGACCACCTTTTCCATCGCCAACGATGTCGCCAAGTACTTCGCCATTCTGCCGGCGCTGTTCGCAGCGATTTATCCACAGCTGGGCGTGCTCAACATCATGCACCTGACCAGCCCGCAGAGCGCGATTCTCTCGGCAATCGTATTCAACGCCCTGATCATCGTGGTGCTGATCCCTCTGGCGTTGCGCGGGGTCAGGGTCCAGGCCGCCAGTGCCGCCCACCTGCTGCGGCGCAACCTGCTGATCTACGGTGTGGGTGGGATCGTGGTGCCCTTTGTCGGGATCAAGCTGATCGACATGCTGCTGACCGCCTTGCGCCTGGTGTAACTCGCCTGCGGCATTGACTGAATCGAGGATTGAGAAATGACTAGCGTATTGCGTCCGGCCTTGAGCCTGATTGTGTTGATGAGTCTGATTACTGGCGTGGCCTATCCATTGGTGGTGACCGGTGTGGCCCAGGTGGCGTTCCCGGATCAGGCCAATGGCAGCTTGGTGCGTGATGCCCAGGGCAAGGTGCGTGGTTCGGCCCTGATTGCCCAGGATTTTGTCGGTGATGCCTGGTTTCATCCACGCCCATCGGCAGGAGCCTTTGCCACGGTGTCCAGTGGTGCCAGCAACTTGGCGCCGAGCAACCCGGCCCTGGCCACGCGGGTGATCGACGATGCCCAAAAGCTCCAGGTGCCAGGTCAAGGGCCGGTGCCGCTGGCCTTGCTCACCACCTCCGGCAGCGGCCTTGATCCGCACTTGCCACCCGAGGCGATTGACTATCAACTAGCGCGGGTCGCGGCGGCGCGCAATCTGCCGGCGGCTAAGCTACAGGCGCTAGTACAGGCACATATCGAGCGGCCGCTGGTGGGGCCGCCGGTGGTCAATGTACTGGCCCTGAACCAGGCCCTGGAGAATCTGTAACCGCTGCCGTTCGTGCGGGTGACAGCGTCTAGAGTGCGGATTGAACTGATTGTTTTGTTGCAGAGAGATAACCCATGAGTGATTCCGGCCGCGCCGACGCGCTGCTAGCTGATCTGCCCCGGGATGGCCGCGGCCGGCTCAAGGTCTTTCTTGGCGCCGCTCCCGGCGTCGGCAAGACCTACGCCATGCTTCAGGCCGCCCACACGCAAATGCGCCAAGGGGTCAAGGTGCTTGCCGGGGTAGTGGAAACCCACGGTCGTGCCGAGACCGAAGCGCTGCTGAGCGGCTTGCCGCAGCAGCCCCTGGTGCGCTCGGAATACCGTGGGGTGGTGCTCGAAGAGATGGATCTGGATGGCCTGTTGAAGGCCCGGCCCAAGCTGGTGCTGGTGGACGAACTGGCCCACAGCAATGCGCCGGGCAGCCGGCATGCCAAGCGTTGGCAGGATATCCAGGAACTGCTGGCGGCGGGTATCGACGTGTTCACCACGGTCAACGTCCAGCACCTGGAGAGCCTCAACGATCAGGTGCGCGGCATCACTGGGGTCCAGGTCCGCGAGACGCTGCCCGACTGGGTGCTGCAGGAGGCCTATGAATTGCTGCTGGTGGACCTGCCGCCGCGGGAGCTCCTGGAGCGCCTGCGGGACGGCAAGGTCTATGTACCGGAGCAGGCGCGGGCGGCCATCGATGCCTTTTTCACCCAGACCAACCTCACCGCGCTGCGGGAGTTGGCGATGCAGACTGCTGCGGCCCAGGTGGATAACGACCTGGCCCTGGGCTATCGCCAGTTGGGGCAGGCGGCTCCGGCGGTGCGTGGGCGTTTGCTGGTGGGCATTGATGGCGATGCCCAGGCCGAGCGTCTGGTACGCCATGCCAGTCGTGTGGCCCAGCGTCGGCATTTGCCCTGGAGCCTGGTGCATGTGGACAACGGCCGGCTGCGGGACGAGCAGTCGCGCCTGCGCTTGCAGGCGGCGCAGCAATTGGCTGAGCGCCTGGGCGGGGAGGTGGTCCTGCTGCGGGCTGGCGAGGTGGCCAAGACCCTGATCCAGCACGCCAGCGAACGCCGCGCCAGTCTGTTGCTGGTGGGGCAATCCAGCCGCCGCTGGCGTCGGCGCTGGTTTGGTGGTGGCCTGGCGGCGCGCCTCCTGCGTAATGCCGACGGCCTGGAAATCAACGTCCTGGACAGCGAGCCACAACCCCATCAGCCGGGTTTGCGAGCCAAGCATTCGCTGTTGTGGTTCGACTATGCCCTGGCGCTGTTGGCGACCGTGTTGGCCAGTGCCCTGGCCTGGGGGGTGGCCAGTGTGCTGCCGTTGCCGAACATTTCCCTGGTGTTTCTTGCCGCAGTGTTGCTGGTGGCCGTGCGCAGCAGCCTGGGGCCGGCCCTGGCCTGCGCGGCGCTGTCGTTCTTGAGCTATGACTTTCTGTTTATCCCGCCGAGTTTCTCTTTTGCCATCCAGCGTGAAGAGGATGTGCTGACTCTGCTGTTTTTCCTGCTCATGGCTGCGCTCACCGGCAACCTGGCGGCGCGCCAGCGGCGGCAGTTGCAGGCCCTGCGCGAGACCCAGGAGGAAACCGGTGAACTGTTGGACCTGTCGCGCAAGCTCACCGCTGCCACTGACCGGCAAGCGGTGATCAGTGCCGCAGCCCAGCACCTGCATGGGCGTGATGAGTTGCGTATCTGCCTGCTCAATCGCGACGGGCAGGGGGGCTGGAAAGTCGAAACCGGTGGCTCGCCGCAGTTCTCCGAGGCTGAGCGTGCGGCGGCCGATTGGGCCTGGCAGCACGATCAGCCTGCGGGGCTGGGGACCGGGACCTTGCCCTTCGGGCGCTGGTGGTGGTGGCCATTGTCGGTGGATGACGGCCCCTTGGGTTTGTTGGGTGTCTGTCCCAGGGAAGGCGAAGAGTTCAGTGGCCAGCGTCGCCGCCTGCTCACCGCCCTCAGCCAGCCCCTGGCCCAGGCGCTGGCTCGGGCGCGTCTGGCGGAGGATTTGGAGGCGGCGCGACTGCGCGGTGAAACCGAACAGTTACGCAGTGCCTTACTGGCCTCGGTGTCCCACGATCTGCGCACACCGCTGACCTCGATGCGCGGCAGCATCGACAGCCTGTTGGCGCTGGGGGAGGCGATTCCCCTGGAAGACCGGCGTGAACTCCTGGAAGGCACGCGGGATGAGGCCGAGCGCCTGGATCGCTACATCCAGAACCTCTTGGACATGACCCGGCTCGGCCATGGTGCGTTGAAACTGGCTCGCGACTGGGTCGCGCCGGGGGACATAGTCGGCAGCGCCCTGAACCGCCTGCGTGCGGTGCTGGCGCCGCTGCAGGTGAGCACCGAATTGCCAGCGGACCTGCCGTTGCTCCATGTGCATGCCGCCCTGATCGAGCAGGCACTGGTCAATGTCCTGGAGAACGCCGCACGCTTTTCGCCAAACCAGGGTCGCCTGCAACTCAAGGTCAGTGCCGATGAGCATGAATTGAGCTTTGCCGTCAGCGATGAGGGCCCGGGGATTCCCGAAGAGGAGCGGGCGAAGATCTTCGACATGTTCTATACCGCTGCCCGTGGCGATCGGGGAGGGCAGGGAACGGGGCTGGGCCTGGCGATTTGCCAGGGCATGGTTGGTGCCCACGGCGGGCATATCAGTGTCGCCGATGGCATTGACGGCCATGGCACCTGCATCACCTTGCACTTGCCATTGCAAACCCAGCCGGAGCTTGAGCAGGATCTGTGAATACCTGTAGAACGCAGTCATACCTCGCAACGCAAGCGCTACCGGGATTACCCGAGCAGCCTTGCGCTACTCTTTTGCCTCTTATTTGTCTTGAATTGAACCCATGAGCCAGACCGCGACCATCCTGGTCATCGACGACGAACCGCAGATCCGCAAGTTCCTGCGCATCAGCTTGGCGTCCCAAGGATACAAAGTGATTGAAGCCGGTACCGGTACCGAGGGCCTGGCCCAGGCGGCACTGAACAAGCCGGATCTGCTGGTGCTCGACCTGGGGCTGCCGGACATGGATGGCCAGCAGGTACTGCGCGAGTTTCGTGAGTGGTCGACGGTGCCCGTGCTGGTGCTTTCGGTGCGTGCCAGCGAGGTGCAGAAGGTCGAAGCCCTGGACGGTGGCGCCAACGATTACGTGACCAAGCCTTTCGGCATCCAGGAGTTCCTGGCACGCATCCGCGCCCTGTTGCGCCAGGCGCCGGTGGGGGAGGTGCAGGAAGCGGCGTTGCAAGTTGGGCCGCTGACGGTGGACCTGGCCTACCGTCGGGTACTGCTCGATGGCCAGGAAGTGGCCCTGACGCGCAAGGAGTACGCTGTGCTGGCGCAACTGGCACGACACCCCGGTCGGGTGATCACCCAGCAGCAGCTGCTCAAGGACATCTGGGGGCCGACCCACACCGAGGACAGTCATTACCTGCGGATCGTGGTCGGGCATTTACGCCAGAAACTGGCGGATGATCCGACCCAACCACGGTTCATCGTCACCGAGGCGGGGGTTGGCTACCGTCTCTTGGGGAGCGAGCCCTGAGCCTTAGAGGGCTGGAATGTCGGGGCTTGCTATTGTTCCTGTTCGTAGCGGTCCAGGGTATCGCTGGCGATTTCACGACCCAGGGCGATCAGTTCCGGGGCCTTGTAGAACTCGAAGAACCGGCACACGCGCTTGGGCACGTTGATCAATATGTCCGGTGGATAGCCGGCGATCTTGTATTGGGCCAGGGACGTCTGCATGACCTCGAAGCTCTGGTTCACCAGGTCCAGTAGCGAGGCCGGACCGACGTTGTCGATGATGAACGAACCGCTGGCGGACTTGGGCGCGCCGTCGGTTTCTGGCGCAGCAGCCGGTTGCTGGGATTCCGGTTCGGCACCTTCGACCCAGGGATTGATCTCGGCGGCTTGGCTCTTGAAGGCCTCTTGTTCCAGCAGCAATAGTTGTTCGGCCTGTTTACGCCGGAACGGCAGGTGCGAGCCCAGAGAGTTGATCAGGCTGTCAAAGCGGCTTTTGAACGCCGGGGGGCGCTGGATCACCGGTAACTGATAATGGCGCTGGTTGGTGGAGTTGAGGTTGACCGCGATGATCAGGTCGCAATGGCTGGAGACCACTGGCACGATCGGCAGTGGGTTGAGCAGACCGCCGTCCACCAGCATGCGGTTACCCTGCATCACCGGGGTGAACAGGCTGGGGATGGCTGCGGAAGCGCGCATGGCTTGATGCAGGCAGCCTTCCTGGAACCAGATTTCCTGTTGATTGGTCAGGTCAGTGGCTACCGCGGTGTAGGGAATGCGCAGCTCTTCGATATTCACTTCACCGACGATCTTGCGGATCTGGCCGAAGACTTTCTCGCCGCGAATCGCCCCCAGGCGGAAACTCACGTCCACCAGGCGCAGTACATCAAGGTAATCCAGGCTTTCGATCCACTCCCGATACTCGGCGAGCTTGCCTGCGGCATAGATGCCGCCCACCACGGCGCCCATGGAGCAACCGGCGATGCAGGCGATGTCATACCCGCGTCTTTCGATCTCCTCGATGACCCCGATATGGGCGTACCCGCGAGCGCCTCCCGAGCCGAGGACCAATGCGACACGTTTGTTCATGATTCGTCCCTTCGCCAAACAGGTTGCAACAATGCACCCATAGCGGCCTGGGGTTCAATTGCTGATGTAAGGCCGGACCTGTCCGGTGTTTTTTCCTTGGGGGGCTCGGGCCGCGCGGCTATGCTCCTGCGGCTATATTTTCCAAGGGTTGCGTCAGGCACTTTTTTACGCTGCCATCGTCTTAACCTGTACGACTGTTTTCTTTTCTTGAGGTGTCATTGATGAAAGCCTGGATCTGCTTGCCCCTGATGGCATTGGTACTGACCGGTTGCGCAGGCAAGACCGCCTACCGCGACAGCTGTGGCACTCAGCTGGACGCCGCCTGGCGCGAGCTGGACCTGGCCAAGGCTGAAGGTTTCGCCGGCACTGTGAGTTATTCCAAGGCCTTGTCGTTGCTGACCGGGGCCAAGACTCAGCAGCAATTCGAAGCCTTTGAAGGGTGCACCAAGAAAGCCGAGAAGGCGCGCTTCTATATTCGTGAGTCCCGCGCCGGGCGCTGAGCCGCGCCAGCCGCTACGCTGAAGCGGTGAATCTCCACCCTGGACCCCAATGATATGGCGCAACGCCGTTCTTGGGCCTGGGGTGTCATTCTTGAGTCGGATAAGCCCATGTAGGGCTTGTGAGCCGTATTGGGGAAAGCCTGATGTCTGCCTTGGTTGATCGATTGGTGGTTCAGATCCTGAGCCTGGAAGTGAGCTTGCTGGCTTGTCAGGCGCGACTGGCTGCCGCCACTGATGCCGAGGCACTGCATGACTTGCGTATCACTGTGCGCCGCTTGCGCAGCTTGTTGCGTCCATTGCGCGGTTTGCCTGGTGTCGAGCAGTTGGAGGCTGCAGCCAGTGAGGTCGGACAGCTGACGACGCCGATTCGTGACCGCGAAGTGTTGGCCGCTTATCTGTATCAGCATGGCCTGCACGCTGCCGCCGAGCGTCGTACCGCTCAGTTGCAAGGGGAGTATTCGGCGATCGCCGCCGGGCCGCCGTTGGCGCAGTTGTTTCTGGTACTGGATGCGTTTCCGCGGTTTCTCCGGGCCTCCGAGCGTCAGGGGCTGCTGCGTGGTTTACGAGGAAAGATTGAAAAACGCTTGTCCAAGCAGTGGAAAGCCCTGGGTGAGGCGTTGCGTGATCCAGCCCACGACCGGCATCGCCTGCGACTGTTGATCAAGCGTGTGCGCTACGCCGCCGATGCATACCCCGAACTGGATCGTTTGCCACCCCAAGCCATGAAACGCCTCAAGGCAGCCCAAGGGGCATTGGGGGATTGGCATGATTGCTGGCAATGGCTGGCCCAGGCCGAACAGCAGATGGACTTGCTGCCCTGTGTCGCCACCTGGCGTAAAACCATGCACAAGTCCCAGGCACATGCCGACCAAGTACTGGACAAGCTTCATGGCGATTGCTTCAGGAACTGACTACCGTTGTGCGGCTTATCTGTCCGCTGCTTTGGCCGGAATAGTGGCTGTGCGGCTCTGCGACGCTGGTTAAGATCCTTGAGTCTATTTTTTGCCCCTTGAGGTTTTCATGCGTTTTTACGATTTGCTTGAGGCCGTACGCGGCCAGCCCCAGGCGTTGACCATTCCGGCCGAGTGGGCTCAGGGGCGTGCCAGTTTTGGTGGCCTGGTGGTTGCCTTGCAGTACGAAGCGATGCGGGCCAAGGTCCCGCTGGACCGGCCGGTACGTTCCTTGGCGGTCACCTTTGTCGGCCCAGTGTCACCGGATGTGCCTGTCAGCTTTGAAGTGGATGTGCTGCGCGAAGGCAAGGCTGTCAGCCAGGTGCTGGGACGCGTCATGCAGGACGGCCAAGTGGTGACCCTGGTGCAGGGCAGCTTTGGCGCTTCCCGCGAGTCTGTGGTCAGTGTCGGCGCCCTTCCGGCCCCTGAGATGAAGCATTGGGAGGAGTGCCAGGAACTGCCCTACATCAAGGGCGTGACTCCGGAATTCATGCGTCATTTGGCAATGCGTTGGAGCATCGGCGGCATGCCCTTCACTGGCAACCGTTCCCGGGACATGGGGGGCTGGGTGCGCCTGCGCGGGGATGTCAAAGAGGAGCCTGTGACCGAGGCGCATATCCTGGCGCTGGTGGATGCCTGGCCGCCGGCCCTGTTGCCGCATTTGAACAAGCCTGCGGCGGGCAGCACCCTGACCTGGACCATCGAATTCGTCCAGCCGTTGTTGTCAATCAGCACCCTGGACTGGTGCAAGTACCGGGTGGAAATCGAGCATGCCCGCGATGGCTACGGGCACGCTGCCGCCGCGTTGTGGAGTCCTGAGGGGCAACTGATTGCCCTGAGTCGGCAGACGGTAACCATCTTCGCCTGATCCGTCAGTGACGGTGGCGTTGCCGCCAGGCACGCCACCAGGCACCGCTGAGGACAAAGCGTGGAAAGGTCACGAACTGCTCCATTAGCAGGCGTTGCACTGCATCTTTGCGATCGCTGAATGGTTCGCCGGCTTGTGCCTCCAGGCTATGGCCGTGACGCTGCAAACCGAGGGCAGCCAGCACTCCGAGCACGCCAATGGCCAGGCTCAGGAAACTCAGGGAGAACACTCCCGAAGCAATCAGCAGAAAACCGACAATGAACAGCGGGACGGCGATCAGGTGCAAAACCAGGTTGGTCGGATGTTGGTGGCTGTGCGGGTAGACGCGCCATTGCCAGGCGGGGAGGTTGGGGTGACGTTTGCCCATGATGATCATCCTTAGTGCTTGAAAACTCATGGACCAAGAATAGGGCGCAGTCGGTTTGGCGGCGAATCAAGGCTGGCTATCGGTTCGATAGCCAGTGGGGTGAGGGCAGGTGGTTGCTATGGGGCAGCGGCTCATGCTGGCGGATCAGAGCTTCAACTGGCCGATGGCCTTGCTCAATTCGCCGGCCAGGGTCGCCAGTTCACTGCTGGTCGTGGCGGAAGCAACGGTCTGCTGCACGGTGTTTTCGGTAACATCGCGAATGCTGACCACCGCTCTATTCATTTCTTCGGCCACCTGGCTCTGCTGTTCCGCGGCGACGGCGATCTGAGTGTTGCTTTCGCGCATCTGTGCCACTGCGCCGGTGATTTCCGCCAGTGCCGCCCCGGCTTCCTGTGCCTGTTGCACGCAGTCGTCGGCTTTGAACGAGCTTTCCTGCATGAAGTCCACCGCATCGCGGGTACCGGCTTGCAGGGCGGACACCATGCCGGTGATTTCGTCGGTCGAGGCCTGTACGCGTTTGGCCAGGTTGCGTACTTCATCTGCCACCACGGCAAAGCCGCGACCCATTTCGCCGGCCCGTGCGGCCTCAATGGCGGCGTTGAGCGCCAGCAGATTGGTTTGCTCGGCGATGCTGTGGATGACGTTGACCACGCCGTTGATTTTCTGGCTGTCCTCGGCGAGTTTCTGAATCATCTCGGCAGTTTGTTGCACGCCACTGGACAGCCCAGCGATGGATTTCTGCACTCGGCCGACCACTTCATGGCCAGTGCCGGCCAGGGTGTCGGCAGTTTGCGACAGGTCACGAGTGGCACCTGCATGCTGGGCAATGTGGTAGACGGTGGCGGACATTTCGTTGATGGCGGTGGCGGCCTGATCGGTTTCGCTCTGCTGGCCGAGCATGCCGTGGCGTACATCATTCATGCTTGAAGCTAGGCGCGCGGCGCCCTGATCCAATTGGCGAGCGGTATTGGCCACGGTATTCACCACCCGTTGGTAGCCGGCCTGCATGGCGTTGAACGCGCTGGCCATCTGGCCCACCTCGTCCTTACAGGAGAGCGGTACGCGGGCAGACAGATCGCCGGTCTTCTCAACATGCAGCATGACGTCCTTGAGGGTATTGAGTTGGCTGAGGAGAAAGCGAATCAGCAACTGCGAGGCGCAGAGCATGGCGAACATCAGGATGAATACGGCCGCCGCATAGTTGGTGAAGCGGTCACTGAAGACCTGGGCCAGGCTTGGAGCGTGGGCCAGGACTGCGACCTGCTGGCCGTCGGCGCGATGGACGACTTCGGCGCCCAGCAACGGGTTGGTACCGAACAGCGGCATGTGGTTGATCTCGATCCAGCCGTTGGCGCCGTTCAGCTCGGGCAACGCCTGGTCGTTGAAACTGGGCGTCTGTCCCTGGGAGAAAGTCAGTAGGTGTTCATCGGTGGGCAGGGGCTGTCCTGCAGGCCAGGCATTGAGCAGCAGGGCCTGGCTATGGGCGGCGGCCTGGGCGGTCTGGCTACGTGCCTGCTGCTCCAGTTGCACGGCGTACAGCACCAATAGCAAGGTGGTGACAAAGGCGACCGCATTGACCGCCCAGAATTTGTATTTCAACGAGATATTGCTAAGCCAGGCACCCATAGAAGGTTTTCTCTGATTGAGCGGAACAGTATTGGCAAGGTGCCATTATTGTGCCGTCATGATCTCGGAAAAATCTTGATATGAGTCAAGCAATCTCTGGCAAGCGGAAGAAAGCTCTGGAGCAGGCGGTGCTGTGGTTGGCCAGGTCTTTCGGGGTCTCTTCCCGGTGCAGTGCCACTTCCCTCAAGACCTCGGTCAGATAGGCCGGTTCGTTACGGCCGTTCTTCGGTTTTGGTCGCAGACTGCGCGGCAGCAGATAGGGAGCATCGCTTTCCAGCATCAGACGCCCGCGGGGAATGTTGCGTACCAGTGGGTGCAGGTGGGTGCCCCGGCGTTCGTCGCAGATCCAGCCGGTAATGCCGATGTGCAGGTCAAGATCAAGGTAACTGAACAGCGCCTGTTGTTCACCGGTGAAGCAATGCACGACGGCTGCTGGCAAACGGTCACGAAAGTCCCGCAGGATATCCAGCAGACGCTGATTGGCGTCGCGCTCGTGGAGGAACACCGGCAGTTGCAGCTCGGCCGCCAGGGCCAAGTGTTCTTCCAGGACTTTTTCCTGTTGTGGGCGGGGGGAGAAGTCGCGATTGAAGTCCAGTCCGCATTCGCCCACTGCACGTACCCGTGGCTCGCTGAGCAGTGCACGCAGACGCCGCGAGCTGTCGGCATTCCAGTCACTGGCAGCGTGAGGGTGCAGGCCCGCGGTGGCGAACAGTCGCTGCCCGTTGCTGTCCAGTTGCTGGCACAGTTCCAGGGCCTGTTCGCTACCTTCGACGCTGGTTCCGGTCAGGACCAATTGGCAGATCCCGGCCTCATAAGCACGATCGAGAACGGCTTGGTGTTTTTCGGCAAAACAGGGATTGGTCAGGTTGACGCCGATATCGATGAGTTGCATGGTGCTATCTCCGCCTGCGGCCGGAAAGCATATCAGAGCTGTAGATTTATAAGAAAAACCAAGAACTACAACGAGTTAACGCTGTCTTTTGCTGACGGAAGAACGTAATGCTCAGGCTTGTTACTGTCATTGCGCTTGTCTTTCGCACCTTGCCAGTGCTCATGGCGCTCTGTTTCTGTCGATCAATTCTTCAAAAAACGACGAAGGGTTAAACAGTATTCTTTGCGGAGAACGGATGACCCGACCCTCGATATTGCTCGCGCTGTGCCTGACGTTGCTACTGCCATTGCCGGCCATGGCGCGCTTGGCGGGGCCGTCGGAAACCCAGGCTGCGGGAAAGGTCCGCGACCTGGCGGAGATCCGCAGCAGTCGGGTTCTGCGGGTACTGGTCAACCAGAGCCGCAATAGTTCCGGTGAAGTCCAGGGCCAGGCCATTGGCGTCGAGTACCATCGTTTGCGCTCGTTCGAGCAGTATCTCAACGGCCATGCCCGTGACGGTCAGGAAATCAGCCTCAAGATCATTCCCAAAGCCAAGGATCAACTGCTTGGCGCCTTGCAGCGAGGAGAAGGGGATCTGGTGGCTCCCGGTGAGTTGTTGGAGGCTCAGCCAGGGCATGCGGTCAGCTCCAGCGATCCGATCGTCAGCAATGTTCCCTTACTGCTGGTGGGGATCAAGGGCGAGCGTCGTTATACGCGTATCGAACAGCTGTCCGGCAAGACCCTGACCCTGACCACCGGTAGCGCCGCAGGGGATGCGGTGAGTCAGATCAATCAGAAACTTGCGTTGCACAAGCTGGCGCCGATCAAGGTCGAGTGGGTGGACCCCAGTCTGGCGGTGGAAGATGTGCTGGAAATGGTCCAGGGCGGGATCTTCCACCTGACCATTGTCGAGCAGCCGATTGCCGAGCGTTGGAGCAAGATCCTGCCCAAGTTGCGTTTTGACAGGCAATTGAAGATCAGTGAGCCGGGAGAGGAGCACTGGTTTGTCCGGCGCGATGCCTCGATGTTGCGGGCAAGTATCGATCGTTTCCTCAAGACCTATAAGACTCCGGCGGACCAGGATGTAGCCTTCTTGCGCATCTATCGTCGCCAGTACCAGGTGCATTACCCCCTGGCTAGGGCCGATCGTCAGCGCCTGGAAAAACTGCGGCCGGTGTTGCAGAAGCATGCGGGGGAGCAGGGTATGGACTGGCTGAATCTGGCGGCCCTGGCTTTCAAGGAGTCGGCCTTGCAGCCCAGCGCCAGGAGCGGCAGCGGTCCAACCGGGCTGATGCAGATCACGCCTTCGGCGGCGCAAAGGGTCGGGGTCAACAATATCCAGTCTCTGGACAGCAATGTTCAGGCCGGTGCCAAGTACCTGGCGATGATCCGCCGCAAGTTCTTCTCCAGCCCCAAGCTTAACGAACGCGAGCGCATGGCGTTCGTCCTGGCGGCCTACAACATGGGCCCGGAACGGGTACAAGGAATGCGCAGCGAGGCCCGGCGCCGTGGACTGAATCCCAATCAATGGTTTTTCCAGGTTGAGCGTATTGCCATGGAGCAGGTGGGCATGGGTGCGGTCAGCTATGTTAATAGCGTCAATAAATACTATCTGGCCTTTGACCGCGAGCGAGGCTCTCTGGAGCCTCAGGAGCGAAAAGTTGCGTCTCGCAAATAATCGAAAAAACTGATTTTTATCTTGGGTTTTTTGCGCTTTTAGCATGATAAAAATTGATTAATATGGCGACCAACTTCCCCACCATACACAGGACTACAGAGCATGAGCACATTGATCAAAAACCTACTGAGTACTCGCGCCGGTTACGGCTTGAGCGTTTTGCGGATCTTCGTCGGCATCATCTTTGCGGCCCACGGTTCGCAGAAACTCTTCGGGTGGTTCGGGGGAGGCGGTTTGGCGGGAACGGCTCAGTGGATGGAGAGCATTGGTCTGGCTCCTGGGTATCTGATGGCATTGTTGGCAGGTGGTACCGAGTTCTTCGCTGGTTTGGCGCTGGTCATCGGCTTGCTGGCGCGTCCGGCAGCTCTGGGCTTGTCCTTTACCTTGTTGGTGGCGATCTTCTCGGTGCATATCGGCAATGGTTTGTTCATGGCCAATAACGGCTATGAGTTCGCCCTGGCTCTGCTGGGCGGTACTGTCGCGGTCCTGTTCGAAGGTGCTGGCAAGTTGTCTGTGGATGCAGCAATAACCAAGTGATTTGACGAGCTCGATTCATCCGTCAAGTTGGTCTTCGGCGGCTCTGGATCAACTGCCAGGAAAATTTCCAAGGCCTGCCAATGCAGGCCTTTTTCGTTGTTGGGAAATCTTGACACTGACCTGTTGGCTTCTCTAGGATGCTGCTCATGCGCCGATTTAAACAGCTACTTGCGGGGCGCCAAGTGAGTCGAAAGATCACTGTTAGAAGCTATATTCTGGCTTCGAAATACCGCTAAAGCGCTGGTTCGGTGTTGCCTCTCACCTGCCCGGCAGAAACTTGAGGCAGAGACACAATACGATGAATGCACCACGCCCCCTTGTACGTCTTGCGCCGATCACGGCGAGTCTTTCCCAGCGCAACCCGAAAATCCTTCTTGGCGGCAAACATCAACCCACCTTGTTGCGTTACCTCGACGGCTGGCCACGGCGTTCCCCGGGCCCGGCTGCCTTTTTGATTCAGTTTGTTGAAGAGGGCGAGTCTCTGGCACGTTTTGCCAGCGATAGCTTTGATCTGGCGGTCATTCCGGCCCCCAGTGCAGCGGATGCTGCTGAAGTCATCAAGCAACTGACCCGCGTCGCTCGCCAAGGCCTGATCATTCGCCGCTAGTTGCATAGAGGTTTCGGCGGCGCTGTACAGTTTGTTGCTGAACTGCGCCGTATTCAGATTGTGACCCCACCTAACAAGCACTGATTGGGATAGTCCCGGTTGCAGTTACTGCTGGTCATGAGTGAAGCGACAACGGGTTAATGTTCAAACTACGGCGTTACGTTTTGCCAGATCGGCCAGCGCCACGAGGTTGGAAATGTTGAAGCGCTTGAGTAAGCGAACCTTGTAGGTACTGACGGTCTTGTGGCTGATCAACAGAGCGTCGGCAATCTGCTGGTTGTTGAGGCCGCTTGCCAGGAGCTTCAGCACCGTGATCTCGCGATCGGTCAGGCGCGAGATCAACACGCTCTCCTGACTGGCGGCATTGGTGTTTTGCTGCAGGATATTGATGGTGTCTTCCGGGAAGTAGCTGTACCCGGACAGAATGGCTTTAACCGCATTGGCCAGTTCGTGAAGGTTTTCAGTCTTGCACAGAAATCCCGCGGCTCCCGCTTGCAGGCATCGTAGAGCGAAGTTCTTCGAGTCACTGGAAGTCAGGACTAGGGTTTTTACAAGCAGGTCCGCAGACTTGATATGGGCGATGACCGAAAAACCGTCCAGGTTGGGAATACCCAGGTCGAGGATCAACAGGTCCGGCATGTGCTTTCGCACCAGTTGCACCGCGTCCGCACCGTTGTCGGCTTCGGCAACGATGGTGTGATGGTGGGGTTCCAGCACCGACCTAATGGCCAGTCGAATCAGAGGATGGTCATCGACGATAATGATGTTGCCCATTTAGTGCGTTCCCTTTGTTTTTAGAGGTGTTGGTCAGTATTGGCGGGTGCTTTGGATAAGTAGGTTTCAAGTTGTGCCTCAGGCTGGGTGAAAACACTGTTACTTAAGGTGTGTCTTGTGCCGTAAGCCTCAGCTGTTTGGCTCTATGATTGGCTGACCTCTCTGAAATCTAAATCGGACAAATCTGATAGTGCTGCCTGGCTGGGTGAGGGGGAGCAACAACCCTCCCATGACGGGCCGAGTGCATCAGCTCATTCAAACAACAGAACAGCATGTACAAGGCTGGAAGGTGACAAGCCAATTGAGTACTAAGCTCATCACACAGGATGGTTACGACGCTCTGAAGCAGGAGTTGGATTATCTGTGGCGGGAGAAGCGCCCGGATATTACCCAGAAGGTCACTTGGGCCGCGTCATTGGGTGACCGCAGTGAGAACGCGGACTATCAGTACAACAAAAAACTCTTGCGGGAAATTGATCGCCGGGTGCGTTACATACGCAAGCGTCTGGAAGACATGAAGGTGGTTTCCTACGCACCAGAGCAGGAAGGGCGAGTGTTCTTTGGCGCCTGGGTAGAAGTGGAAAACGAGGCTGCCGAGATCAAGCGCTTTCGTATCGTTGGATACGACGAGATCTATCTGCGCAAGGACTACATTTCCATCGACTCGCCCATGGCCAGGGCGCTGCTGAAGAAGGAAGTGGGCGACGAGGCCATTGTTCATACGCCGGCTGGCGAAACCTGCTGGTGGATCAATCAGATCGACTATGAGAAGTAGGCTCACCAGCCTGTGCTGGCGAGCTGTTGCTCTTCACCCTTCGCGCAGGACGCTCAACGGGCTGGCGTTCAATGCCCGGCGGGTGCCGAAAACCCCGGCCCCACCCACCAACAGGGCGCCTATCAGCGGCAGCAGCAACAGCCAGGGATGTGGGTGCCAGGGTAGGTCGAAGGCGAACTGGTAAAGCACCAGGCTGACCAGTTCGCTACCCAGGGCCGCCAGCAGGCCGCTGACGGCGCCGAGAAGACCGAACTCGATCCGCCGAGCCTTGACCAGCAACCGCCTCTCGGCACCGAGCGCGCGTAATAGGGCGCCTTGGCGAATGCGCTCGTCCAACGTGGCCTGCAGGCCGGAAAACAGCACTGCCATTCCCGCCGCCAGGACAAACAGCAATACATACTCCACTGCCAGAGTGACCTGGGCCAGGATGCTGCGCAGTTGCTCCAGCAAGGCCTCCACTTGAAGAATAGTCACCGCTGGAAAGGCCCTGGATAGCTCGATGACCTGCTGGTCGTGTCCCGGGCTCAGATAAAAGCTGGTCAGGTAGGTGGCAGGCAGATCTTTCAGGGTGCCTGGCTGGAAGATCATGAAGAAGTTCGGTTGGAAGTTGTCCCAGTTGATGCTGCGCAGGCTGGTAACCCGGGCTTCCCGATTAACGCCCGCGACCGTGAAGGTCAGTTGGTCGCCCAGTTTCAGTTTCAAGCTTTGTGCAACCTTGGCCTCCACCGATACGCCGGGCACAGCGTCGGCGGGCTGCGCTGACCACCAGTTGCCTTCGGTGATGCGGTTGCCGGCCGGCAGGTCGGCGGCCCAGGTCAGGCTCAGGTCGCGCTGTACCGCGCGGTCGCCACTGGAGTCCTTGCTGACTATCTCCCTTACAGGCTCGCCGTTGATGCTCACCAGGCGTCCGGGAACCACTGGATACAGCGGCGCCGAAGGGGCCGAAAGTTGTACCAGGCGTTCGCTAAAAGCCTGTTTTTCGGCGGGTAGGATATTCAGTGCAAAGTAATTGGGGGCATTTTTCGGCAACTGGTTCTGCCAGGTATCGAGCAGTTCGCCCCGCAGCAGGGCGATCAGTGCCATGGACAGCAGAATCAGACCAAAGGCCAGGGACTGTCCGGCTGCCGCCAGGGGATGCCGCAGCAACTGGCCCAGTCCCAGGCGCCAGGGCAGGGAGGAGCGGGCCAGCAGACGACGCAGGCTTTGCAGTACCAGAAGCAGTAACCCACCCAGTACCAGTGCCGCTATCAGCCCACCGCCGAGCAGTGCAAAGGTCAGGATCAGATCCAGACTCAGGCGCCACATGATCAGGCCCAGGGCAAACAGGGCAGCGCCGTAGATCATCCAGGTACTGGAAGGAATTGGCAGCAGGTCACGACGTAACACGCGAAGTGGCGGGACCCGCCCCAAGGCAGCCAGGGGCGGTAGGGCAAACCCTGCCAGGGCCACCAACCCGGTGCCAATACCGGCAATGGCCGGGAGCAGGCCACCTGGAGGCACATCGCTGGGCAGCAGGTCATGCAGCAGATAGAACAGGCCAAGTTGGGCCAACCACCCCAGCAGTGCGCCGCTGATGCTGGCCAGGAGCCCCAGAAGTCCCAATTGCACGCTGAACAGCAACATGGTTTCCCGTCGCGACAGACCGAGGCAGCGTAGCAAGGCGCTGGCATCGAAGCGCCGGGTTGCGAAACGATTGGCCGATAAGGCGACGGCGACCCCGGATAGCAACACGGCTACCAGACTGGCCATGTTCAGGTAACGCTCGGCCTTGCCCAGGGCGCCGCCAATCTGCTGGTTGCCATCGCGGGCATCCTGCAGTCGCTGGTTGGGCGCCAGCCCCGGCTTGATCAGTTGGCGATAGCTCTCTAGGGCCGGGGCCGTGCCGCGCCAGAGCTCCTTGTAGCTGACCCGGCTGCCCGGCTGGACGACGCCGGTGGCTTTCAGGTCGTCCAGGCTGATCAGCACTCGAGGCGTCAGGCTATAGAAGTTGCCGGCTCGGTCGGGCTCATAGGTCAGGACCCGAGCCAGCCGCAGGGGTTGCGTGCCGACATCGATGCTGTCGCCGATCTTCAGATTCAGCGCGGTCAGCAGGCGTGATTCGACCCAGGCTTCACCGGCCTTTGGACCGCCACCGGGCTCTTCAACGCCGTAGGGCGCTGCCGCGCTCTTGAGTTGGCCGCGTAGTGGGTAGGCATTGTCCACTGCCTTGATACTCGACAGCTGGATGCCAGTGTCGGTGGCGATAACGCTGGAGAATTCGACTATGCGCGCATGATCGAGTCCCAGTGCCTGCCCGCTGTCGACCTGCTCCGGGCGTGCCGGTGAGCTGCCCTCCAGAAGCAGATCAGCCCCGAGAAACTCGGTGGCCCGCAGCAGCATGGCGCCGTTCAGGCGGGCGCCGAAATAACCAATGGCGGTGCTCGCCGCCACAGCCACCAGCAAGGCAAAGAACAGCACCCGTAACTCCCCGGCGCGGGCATCGCGCAACAGCTGGCGCAGGGCGAGGCTGAGCAGACGCAACAGCGGCAGACGTGCCATCAAGGCTCCAGAGGGGCGACCAGCAAGCCCGCTTCAAGACGGATCAGGCGCCGGCAACGATGGGCCAGGCGTTCATCATGGGTCACCAGCACCAGAGTCGTGCCGCTCTCCTTGTTGAGTTCGAACAGCAGGTCGCTGATGCGTTCACCGGTGTGGCTGTCGAGGTTGCCGGTAGGTTCGTCGGCAAACAGTACGTCGGGTTCGGCGGCAAAGGCCCGGGCGATGGCTACTCGTTGTTGCTCACCGCCGGAAAGCTGGCGAGGCGAGTGGCTCAGGCGCTGGCCGAGGCCGACCCGTCGCAGCAGCTCGGTGGCGCGCTCACGGGCGTCGCGGCGGCCATCCAGCTCCAGGGGCAGCATGACGTTTTCCAGGGCGTTGAGGCTGTCGAGCAACTGGAAGGATTGAAACACGAACCCAACGTGCTCGGCCCTGACCCGTGCTCGCTGATCTTCATCCAGGCGACTCAAGGCCTGGCCGGCGAGGGTGACCTCACCGCTGCTGGGCAGGTCGAGTCCTGCCAGCAAACCGAGCAGTGTGGATTTTCCGGAACCCGAGGCGCCGACTATGGCCAGGCTGTCGCCCTGGTTCAGCTCCAGGCTGAGTTCATGAAGGATGGTCAGTTCACCTTCCGCGCTGGGAACCACTTTGCTAAGGTTCCGCGCAGTGAGAATGCTTGCGCCCATGGAGAATCCGATGCGTGTATGGTTTTTGAGTGCCGGCCTGGCCTTGATGTGCATGGCCCAGAACGCAGCGGCGGGTACGGTCCTGATCGTGGGCGATAGTATCAGTGCGGCTTTCGGCCTGGATACCCGTGAGGGGTGGGTGGCTCTGTTGGAGAAGCGGCTCAAGGACCAGGGTTTCACCGACAAAGTGATCAACGCCTCGGTCAGTGGCGACACCAGTGCCGGTGGCCTGGCGCGGCTGCCGCCGCTGCTTGCAGAGCATAAGCCTGAGGTGGTGATCCTCGAGTTGGGCGGCAACGATGGCCTGCGCGGCCAGCCGCCTCAGCAATTGCAACAAAATCTTGCGTCGATGATCGACAGTGCCCAGGCCAGTGGTGCCAAGGTGCTGCTGTTGGGCATGCAGTTGCCGCCCAACTATGGTGTGCGCTACACCCAGGCGTTCGCTCAGGTTTATGGCCAGTTGGCCAGTGACAAAAAGGTGGCGCTGGTACCGTTTTTTCTTGATGGGGTCGGTGGTCATCCCGAACTGATGCAGGCAGACGGTCTGCACCCTGCAGCAGCGGCTCAGGACAAGTTGCTGGAAAATGTCTGGCCGACGCTAAAACCGCTGCTTTGACGCTTTTCTAGTGGCAGTGTTTCGGCTAATGTGGCGCCCCCGATTTGGAGCCCCCGATGCCGCGTCCCGCCTGGTCCCTGTTTGCCTATCAACTGATCGAGCCTGATGAACAGCTTGACCTGTTCGCCTGCCAGGAAGTTCGAGTGCATCTGGTGACGCGTCAGCTGGAGTTGGGTGGTTCTGCCGATCGGACCTTGTGTGGCACTTTGTTGCCCGCGCAGCCGCGCTGGTCGAGTGTGGATCGGACGATTTTCCAGGATCAACGACTCTGCCCTTTGTGCCGGGCAATCCTGGAGTCGCAAAAGCGCGGCACCCCGCCGATCTGGCCGGAGTTGCGCTTCGAGCTGTAGGCGGTCGATAGCGAACCGTTTCGACAGGGATTTCATGTGCCTGCGCTTGTGTCTCCCGCTTGGCTCCCGCAGCCAGGGGGCGGGGTGTACAATCGCGTTTCTATCACTCGTTTTTCATGCGAAGGATTATCCGGATGTTGCCGCGTCTCCCCGTCGTCACCCGCTGCCTGACACTTGCCGCATTGTGTGTGGCCGGTCCCGTTGCAGCATTGGAATTGCCTCTACCGCCGCCCGGTGAAGATATTGTCGGTCAGGTGCAGGTGATCAAGGCCAAGTACGAAGACACCTTCGCCGACCTGGGCACTGCTCATGACCTGGGGTATCTGGAGATGGTGGCGGCCAATCCGGGAGTCGACCCCTGGTTGCCGGGGGCGGGGGCCGAGGTCATCTTGCCCACCCGTTTCATCCTGCCTCCCGGGCCCCGTGAGGGCATCGTGATTAACCTGGCGGAGTATCGTCTTTACTACTTCCCCAAGGGGCGGAATGTGGTTTACACCTTCCCGCTGGGCATTGGACGCGAGGGTTGGGGTTCGCCGATCGCTCATACCAGCATTACTGCGAAAACCCCGAATCCAACCTGGACTCCACCGGCGTCGATCCGGGCCGAACATGCTGCCGATGGTGATCCGCTGCCGAGCGTGGTGCCGGCAGGTCCGAATAACCCGCTGGGGCCGTTCAAGTTCACCTTGGGCACGCCTGGTTACCTGATCCACGGTTCGAACAAAAAGTTCGGCATCGGCATGCGTACTAGCCATGGCTGTTTCCGTATGCTCAACAATAACGTGCTGGAAATGGCCGGGATGGTTCCGGTAGGAACTTCCGTGCGTATCATCAACGAGCCGTACAAGTTCGGTATCAGCGGTGGCAAAGTCTATCTGGAAGCGCATACACCTTTGGATGACAAGGGTAATCCTTCAGTGGTCGACAAGCACACTGCGGTGATCAATGCTTTGCTCAAGCGCGAAGATCTGGCCAACAACCTGCGCATGAACTGGGATGTGGTCAGGGATGTAGTGGCGGCCGAAGATGGCTTGCCAGTGGAGATCGCAATACCGACCACGGCGCCTGCAACATCGTTGTCCAGTGCTCCGTTCGATCTGCAGCAGTAAGGGTTAGAACAACAACCCGTCGAGACCTGCCGGTGTCGACGGGTTTTTTATTGTCAGTGGAAAATCCCAGGCAATAAAAAAGCCGATCCAAAAAATGGATCGGCTTGATAACAATCCCGAGGGACTATTACTTGCGGCTAGCTTTTTCCAGCATACGCAGAGCGCGCTCGTTAGCTTCGTCAGCAGTCTGTTGTGCTTTTTGAGCAGCAGCCAGAGCTTCATCAGCTTTACGATAGGCTTCGTCTGCACGAGCCTGAGCACGAGCTGCTGCATCTTCAGTAGCAGTCAGACGAGCTTCGGTTTCTTTGGATACGCTGCTGCAACCGGTAGCCAGAACTGCGGCCAGAGCCAGAGCAGAGAATTTCAGAACGTTGTTCATCGTGTTCCCCTTCAAGGACTTTCTATTAGTAGCTATCACCTCAGAGTGAGGAAATAGCCGGCGTACATACTACCCATTACTTGTAGTAAGTAAACTGACGTAGCGCAAGAAGCAAAAAAAATTCTAGGCGGTGATTCTTTTTCGAGCAACTTTTTAAGCGATTGTATAAAAAACATTCAGCGGCAAGGCTCTGTCAGAGGGTGCTGGTTGTTTGCCAGCATTCTCCAGGCGCTGTTTCAGAGTCTAGGCTAAAGTGGGCCTATATTCTGTCGATGGCACTTTTCTTCAGAATCTGCCCAGCCTTGGCCTATCTTTATCCATCTTGCCGGTGACTTTAAGAAACGGTGCTCGTCTTAAGTTTCAGCATCCGGCGATGTATAGCCTCAACGCATTTTTACACTGGGCCTGACGGTGCTTTCTGCAAGGCTTGCTGAGGGCGTTTTACGTTGATCTGTGACGAGTGTGGCTTGAGCATTTATGCCCAGGGCGCCTACTATTTTGTAACGTGCTCGCGATGTAAGGGGGATGCCTTCTACGGTGGTGTCCGACAGGCACGAGGTGGCGTAAGTTGTTCCTTCGCCGGAAAAACATCGGTAAGGTATGGGTCAGCATTCCAGACCCGCAAGGAGTAGTGATGAGCGAGGCGTTGTCCATCCACCATGACCAGGCTGGTCATCAGTTCGAGACCAATGTGGACGGTCATCGTGCCTACCTGACCTATATGGACCTGGGTAAGCAGACTCTGGATATCTACCGCACCTTCGTGCCCAACGCATTACGTGGGCGCGGCATTGCCGCGGCGTTGACCGAGCAGGCGCTGGAGTACGCCGAGCGTATGGGTTACACAGTGATTCCATCCTGTTCTTATGTAGAACGCTATATGGAACGCCATCAGCGTCACGCAGCAAAGCTCTGATCGGGGCGACCATAAAAAACGCCGGGCTTGGCCCGGCGTTTTTGTGTCTGGCGAAAAGGATCAGCTGCGATCACGTTTCGGCAATACGTCCTTGAGCTTGGCGTGCATGCTGCGCAGGGTTTTCTCGGTGCTTTCCCAGTCGATGCAGGCGTCGGTAATCGATACGCCGTACTGCAGGTCTGACAGGTCCTTCGGAATCGCCTGGCAACCCCAGTTCAGATGACTTTCCACCATCAGACCGATGATCGACTGGTTGCCTTCCAGGATTTGGTTGGCAACGTTTTCCATGACTAGAGGTTGCAGCGCCGGATCCTTGTTGGAGTTGGCATGGCTGCAGTCGATCATGATGTTCGGCTTGATCTTGGCCTTGCTCAGGGCTTGTTCGCAGACAGCGACGCTCACCGAGTCGTAGTTCGGCTTACCGTTGCCGCCACGCAGCACCACGTGGCCGTAGGCGTTGCCTTTGGTGGTTACGATCGATACGCCACCTTGTGGGTTGATCCCCAGGAAGCGATGCGGGCTGGATACCGATTGCAGCGCATTGATCGCCACGGTGAGGCCACCGTCGGTGCCATTCTTGAAGCCCACGGCCGACGACAGGCCGGAAGCCATTTCCCGATGGGTCTGGGATTCAGTGGTGCGTGCACCGATGGCCGACCAACTGATCAGGTCCTGCAGATATTGCGGGGAGATCGGGTCAAGGGCTTCAGTGGCGGTAGGCAGGCCCATTTCAGCCAGGTCCAGCAACAACTGCCGCCCGATATGCAAACCGTCCTGAATCTTGAACGAGTCATCCAGGTAAGGGTCGTTGATCAGGCCTTTCCAGCCAACGGTAGTACGGGGTTTCTCGAAGTACACCCGCATTACCAGATAGAGAGTGTCAGAGACTTCCGCCGCCAGTGCCTTGAGACGTTCAGCGTACTCGTGCGCTGCCTTGATGTCGTGGATCGAGCAGGGCCCAATGACGATAAACAGACGGTGATCAGTGCCGTCGAGGATGTTGCGGATCACTTCGCGACCTTTGGTCACGGTGCGCAAGGCGGTGTCGCTAAGGGGGATGTCTCGCTTGAGTTGATCAGGGGTGATCAGGGTCTCGTTGGAGGCGACGTTAAGGTCGTTGATCGGTAAATCAGCCATCGTGTTACTCGTCAGGTCACGGGTGCCGGCCGCCAGCGATCCCCGCGCGGCGGAGCACAGCGGATTTGAGCGCGTCGGGGAGCGGAACCTTAGCGCGTTACCCGGTGACTCTACAATGGGCAGGCGGCGGTTTTATTGGGCTAAGGCTGCACAAAAGCCTGGTGTACGCGGTCCTCGGAATAGTCCTCTGCGTGCTGCTCGACCCAATTCAGGGCCAGGGCCTCGATGCATTGTTGTTCGCTCTGAGGTTCATGCAGGCGGCAGTATCGGGCGATCTGACACACCTGTTCGCCCATGCGGGCGCCGAACAGCGTTTGTTCATCGACGAAAGCGATCCCCACCAGGTAGCCGCGCTTGCGTTTCAGGCACCAGGCGACATAGCCGTTGTAGCGCGCATTTTCCCCCAGCGTCGGCATATACACCTCTAGTGCGGTGCCGTGGCGCCAGGCGCGGTGGTAATTGCACGCCATGCCACCGAGGCTGATAGTGTGCAACCGCTGACGCGAAATGCAGGCGTATTTACGCAGGGTCAGTTCAACCGGAACATCATCAGGATGAGGCAAAAAACGTCCCATGACCGCAGACTCCGAGTGTCGTCCATTTGACATTGTTTCCCCCAGTATAGTGGTCGAATTGGAACTGACAGACTTCGATATCGACCAGCAATTGCTGGGCCTGGATGGTGTTTCCCTGGTGGTTTTCACCAGCGTTGGCTGTTCCAGTTGCCGTTGGGCGCGGGCGCAACTGCCGGGGCTGGGCTTGCCGGTCGAGCGGTTGTGCTGGGTCGATGCCGCTGACAACGGAGGCGCCGTGGAGCGCTATCAGGTGTTTCACTTGCCGGCCCTGTTTGTGGTGAGCGACGGTGAGTTTTATGGGGCGTTGCAGTCGCGGCTGACGTACAAGGAGCTCACTGAGGGCTTGCGTCAGGCGCTCAATCGAATTCCAGAGGAGTTGCCTTGATGGATGCAGGTCGTAAACCGCGTGTGGGCATTATCGGGACCGGAGCGATCGGAGGTTTTTACGGGGTGATGCTGGCGCGCGCCGGTTTCGACGTGCACTTTCTATTGCGTAGCGAGTTCTCGACGGTGGTGGAGCAGGGGCTGCAGGTCAACAGCGCTCAGTACGGGGCGTTGAGCCTGAAACCGGTGCAGGCATACGCCAGCGCTGAGGAGATGCCGCTTTGTGACTGGCTGCTGGTGGGAGCCAAGACCACCAGCAACCTCCAGTTGGCGCCGGCGATCATTCAGGCGGCGGCGCCTGATGCCAAGGTTCTGTTGCTGCAGAACGGCCTGGACGTTGAAGATGGCCTGCGCGCCGTGCTTCCTGAGTCGCTGCACCTATTGGGTGGCTTGTGCTTTATCTGTGTCCATCGTGCGGGTCCCGGCCAGATCGAGCACCAGGCTCTTGGTGCAGTCAATCTGGGTTACCACAGCGGTCCGGCAAGCGCTGATCCGGTGTTGAGCCAGGCTATTGTCGAAGAAGGGGCGGCGTTGTTTCGTGAGGCCGGGCTTGATTCCAAGGTCATGGGCAACCTGCAGCAGGCGCGTTGGCAGAAGCTGGTGTGGAATGTGCCTTACAACGGTCTGTCGGTGCTGCTCAAGGCCAGCACCACGCCGTTGATGGCCGATCCGTACAGCCGCGAGTTGATTCAGAACCTCATGCAGGAGGTGCTTCTGGGGGCCGCGGCTTGTGGTCATGTCATTCCAGATGCCTACGCACAGCAACTGTTCAAGTCCACCGAGCACATGCCCGACTATTGGCCGAGCATGTACCATGATTTCCTGCATCAGCGTCCTCTGGAGTTGGCAGCCATCTATGCCGCACCTTTGGCGGCAGCCAGGGCCGCTGGCTGTGAGCTGCCGAAAATCCAGGCGCTTTACCAGGCTTTGAGTTTCATCGACCGGCATCACGCTTGAGCTGATTACCTGAAGGGGACGGAACATGGCAAATGGCCTGGATGGCAAGCTGGTGGTGGCGATTTCGTCGCGGGCGTTATTCGATCTGAGCGACAGCCATAAGGTCTATCTGGCCCAGGGTGTCGAGGCTTATAGGCAGTATCAGATCGAACACGAAGAGGAGATCCTCGAACCGGGCGATGCCTTCCCATTGGTGAAGAAACTGCTCAGTCTCAATGCCAGCCTGGGGCGTGCGCGGGTCGAGGTGGTGCTGGTTTCACGCAACAGTGCCGACACTGGCCTGCGGGTGTTCAACTCGATCCAGCATTACGGCCTGGGTATTTCCCGTGCGGCCTTCGTCGGCGGTCGCAGTCCCTATCCCTATCTGGCGGCCTTTGGCAGCGATCTGTTTCTCTCTACCCATGCCGACGATGTGCGCAGTGCTCTGGAGGCCGGGTTTGCCGCCGCGACCATCCTTTCCGGCGGCGCCCGGCGCGCCGCCAATGGCGAGTTGCGCATCGCCTTCGACGGGGACGCCGTGCTGTTTTCCGATGACTCGGAACGGGTCTATCAAACCGGTGGCCTGGAGGCCTTTCAGGCCAGTGAGCAGCAGTCGGCCCGGGAGCCATTGCCGGGCGGACCGTTCAAGGGCTTTCTGGCGGCACTCAATCTGCTTCAGGGCGAGTTTCCCAACGATGCCTGCCCGATTCGCACGGCCTTGGTCACGGCCCGTTCGGCGCCGGCCCATGAACGGGTGATCCGCACCTTGCGCGAGTGGGACATTCGTCTGGACGAGTCCTTGTTTCTGGGCGGCCTGGAGAAAGCCGCCTTTCTTGAAGCCTTCGCCGCCGATGTTTTTTTTGATGATCAGGCCGGTCACTGCGAGTTGGCCCGCGAGGTGGTCGCCACCGGCCACGTGCCCCATGGCATCAGCAACGAAGCCAGGGATTGAGCCCTAAAATCCCAGGCTTGGCGTCGAACCTCCCACAGTTCCAGGCACTGCTAAGCTGAATCAATCTCCGCCATCTTGGCAGTTGAGGAGGTCATATGATTCGTTCGATGCTGTATGCCACCGACCTCGGTCTGTATGCGCCCTTTGTCATGCAGCATGCCTTGGAGCTGGCTCGAACGTTCAATGCCGACTTACATGTAGTGCACGCAGTGGAACCCATGGGGCTATTTGCCGAATCGGTATTGCAGAGCTATCTGGATGAGCAATCCTTGAACGAGTTTCACCGCCAGGGCTTGAGCACGGTAATGGCCAATATCGAGCAGCGGGTGCTGGACAGTTTTCGCGAGGAGTTGGGTGCGGGCATGCAGGACCTGACCTTGATCCAGTCGGTGCGGGTGCTTCAAGGGGACCCATCCCAGGTGATTCTGGATCAGGCGGCGAAACTCTCGGTGGATTTGCTGATCGTAGGAAGTCACAGCCACGGGGGCGGTGCACAAACCCCTTTGGGGCGTACGGCCGCACGGGTTTTACAGCTGGCCAAAGTGCCGGTTTATCTGGTGCCTCTGGTGCAGCGTCGGCGTCAGGGGGATGTCTGAGGGCGGAATGGAAAATTCTGAATAAAAGTTCTAGATTTATTCTCCTGACCATTAATATAGTTATATACCGTCGCTGATACCCGTGGCGTCTACCTGCTTTGAGGGATTGATATGAAGCTTCAACAATTGCGCTACATCTGGGAAGTGGCGCACCACGACCTCAACGTCTCCGCTACCGCCCAAAGCCTTTACACCTCACAACCGGGTATCAGCAAGCAGATCCGTCTGCTCGAAGACGAGCTTGGGGTCGAGGTCTTCGCTCGCAGCGGCAAGCATCTGACCCGTGTGACCCCGGCCGGTGAGCGAATCATCACCACCGCCGGTGAGATCCTGCGCAAGGTCGAAAGCATCAAGCAGATCGCCCAGGAGTTCTCCAACGAGAAGAAGGGCACCCTGTCCATCGCCACCACCCATACCCAGGCACGCTACGCCCTGCCACCGGTGATCAGTAGCTTCATCAAGCAGTACCCCGATGTGGCCCTGCACATGCACCAGGGCTCGCCGATGCAGATCGCTGAGATGGCCGCTGACGGCACTGTGGATTTCGCCATCGCCACCGAGGCGCTGGAGCTGTTCGGTGATCTGGTGATGATGCCGTGCTATCGCTGGAACCGTTGCGTGGTTGTGCCTCAGGGCCACCCGCTGACCAAGCTGCCGAAGCTGACCCTGGAAACCCTGGCCGAATACCCCATCGTTACCTACGTGTTTGGTTTCACTGGCCGTTCCAAGCTCGATGAAGCCTTCAGCCATCGTGGCCTGACGCCAAAAGTGGTGTTCACTGCGGCTGATGCCGACGTGATCAAGACCTATGTGCGCCTGGGGTTGGGAGTGGGTATCGTCGCCAAGATGGCGGTCGACACCAAGCTCGACAATGACCTGGTGGTACTGGACGCCAGCGAGCTGTTCGAGTCGAGCATCACCAAGATCGGTTTCCGTCGCGGTACATTCCTGCGCGGCTTCATGTGCGACTTCATCGAGAAGTTCGCCCCGCACCTGACGCGCGAAGTCATGGCCAAGGCGATTCAATGCCATAACAAGCAGGAACTGGAAGAACTGTTCGACGGCGTCGAACTGCCGGTTCACTGATTTCAGCTAGCGGACCTCGGTGACAGTGAACTGTTGCCGGGTCCCCGCCACCACGATCTCCACCTCGTCGTCCTCGAACTTGCCCATCAGGCTCTTGCCCAGCGGTGACCGCGGGGTGATGACGGTCACCAGTTGCCCCACCACATAAACCTTCAAGCCTGCCCCGTCGGGGCCAAGAAACAGCCATTGTTCGTGGCCGTTTTCATCCTCCAGCCCCAGCAACGCACCGACCTGGATTCCGGCCTGTGGGTCGTAGGATCGCAAACTCAGGTTCTGCCAGAGACTCAATGCCTGACGGATTTCCTCGACCCGCCGAGCCTGGCCGGCCGCCAGGTAGGAGGCTTCCAGCCCCAGGGTGTCGTACTTGTTCTCGGCGATATTCTCTTCGTGAGTGGCGGTTTCGTAGGCGGTTTGCGCAGCGCGCACCGCGACTTCCAGATCCTCTCGGAGCTGTTGCAGAATCAGTTGGCAGACAGACTGTTTATTCATGATCAATTACAGAACTGCAGGACGTTGGCCCGGCTCTTTTCGCTGGGCGCTGTCTGGTCTTGTTGCAACCAGAACTGGCATTTGGGATTGGACAGGTTGCGCGGGTCGGTGCGGGCGTTATCCAGGGATTGCAACTCTTCGTTCTTGCGCAGGTTTTCCTGATACTGCTCGAACAGCCGATTGGGTGGCTCCGGTGCAACCACCGGCGGCTTCGCCAATTGCTGCACGGCTTGCGCTACAGGAGCCAGTTGCTGGCTGAAGAGAAAGTGCGAGGCTAGCCAGCAGGTCAGGGCAATCGCCAGAAAACCCAGCCACAGGCCCAGGGCAATGCTGCTGCTGAGCGCCAGGGCACTGAAGCTGATGCGCAAGGAGCGACGAGCGGGCGGGCGATAAGACATGGTTGCCTCCTGGCGGGCGATAGTGGGCGAGGGCTGATTGTCGCATGAAGATTAATCGAGGTTGGCTCTTCTGCGCAGGAGCATTTATGCGGACAATCGGCGCCTTTGCCAATCGGGGACTGGAATGAAAGCCTCCTGGGATATTTTTTGCAGCGTGGTCGACAACTACGGCGACATCGGCGTGACCTGGCGCCTGGCCCGACAGTTGGTGGCCGAGCATCAATGCACGGTGCGTTTGTGGGTCGATGATCTGCGGGCCTTTGAAAAGATCTGTCCAGAGATCGACTTCCAGCGACTCAGCCAGTATCAGGATGGGGTCGAGGTGCGCCACTGGCCGGCCCAGTGGCAACCTGAAGCTGCAGCCGATGTGGTGATCGCTGCGTTTGCCTGTCAATTGCCCCATGCCTATATGGAGGCCATGGCCGAGCGCCAGCGTGCACCCTTGTGGCTGAATCTGGATTACCTGAGCGCCGAGGACTGGGTCAGCGGCTGCCACGGCCTGCCATCAGTGAAGTTTCGCGGCGTACAGAAGTACTTTTTCTTCCCCGGATTCCAGGCTGGCACGGGCGGCTTGCTGCGCGAAGCCGGATTGCTCGAGCGCCGCCGGCAATTTCAGGCTGATCGCCAGGTCCAGCTGGAGTTTCTTCAAGGACTGGGAGTCACTCCCGCCGCCGGTAGCCGCTTGATGTCACTGTTTGCCTATGAGAACGCCAGTCTTGGTGGTTGGCTGGATGCCTTGGCCCTCGATACGCAACAGACCCATTTGCTGGTGCCCGAAGGGCGCATCCTGGGAGATGTGCAGCGCTGGCTGGGAGACGCGTCGTTGAGTGTGGGCAGCCTGCAGATCCGCCAGTCCCTGACGGTCCAGGTCCTGCCTTTTGTTCGCCAGGAAGATTACGACCGTCTGTTGTGGTGCTGCGATTTCAACGCGGTGCGTGGAGAGGACTCCTTTGTTCGGGCGCAATGGGCCGGTCGGCCGATGCTCTGGCATATCTACCGTCAGGACGAAGACATTCACCTGGACAAGCTCGAGGCCTTTCTCGCCTTGTACACCCGGGCTCTTTCACCTGACGCCCAAGCGGCGGTGCGGGCCCTGTGGCAGGCCTGGAATACCGAGGCGGCGATGACCGACGCCTGGAAAAACCTGCTGCAACACTGGCCCGAAGTTGCCGCGCACGCCGAACAATGGTGTCTGGAACAAGGCTTGCAAGCCGATCTTGCTGCGGCGCTGGTGCAGTTTTACCTAAATTGGATATGATACGCGGCCTAGATTTTTGTAAATCCCATCCAAATTCGGATATTCGCAATGAAAACTGGTAAAGAACTCAAACCCGGTACCGTGATCCGTATCGACAACGATCCTTGGCTGGTTCAGAAAGCTGAATTCACCAAGTCCGGTCGTAACAGCGCGATCATGAAGACCAAGCTGAAGAACCTGCTGACCGGTTACAAGACCGAAACCGTTTACGGTGCGGACGACAAACTGGACGACGTGATCCTGGATCGCAAAGAAGCGACTCTGTCGTTCATCAGCGGTGACACCTACACCTTCATGGACACCACCGACTACACCATGTACGAGCTGAACGCCGAAGACATCGAGGCCGTTCTGCCGTTCATCGAAGAAGGCATGACCGACGTTTGCGAAGCCGTGTTCTTCGAAGACCGTCTGGTTTCCGTTGACCTGCCGACCACCATCGTGCGTCAGGTTGACTACACCGAAGGTTCCGCTCGCGGCGACACTTCGGGCAAGGTGATGAAGCCTGCCAAACTGAAAAACGGTACCGAGCTGAGCGTTGCGGACTTCATCGAAATCGGCGACATGATCGAGATCGATACCCGCGAAGGCGGTTCCTACAAGGGCCGCGCCAAGGTTTAATCCTGGTTCGATCTTGTCGATGAAAAAGCCCGACCTTGAGTCGGGCTTTTTTATGCCTGGCGTTTACTGTTTCAGACGTTCACGTGCAGGCGTACATCAACATTGCCACGGGTGGCGTTGGAGTAGGGGCAGACCTGATGTGCGGCATCCACCAGGCTTTGCGCCTCTACCTGAGCCAGGCCGGGCAGGCTCACATGCAGATCGATATCCAAGCCAAAGCCGCCAGGGATCTGACCGATACCGACATGGGCGGTGATCGAGGCGTTGTCCGGGATCTTGCGCTTGCTCTGGCTGGCAACGAACTTCAGGGCACCGATAAAGCAGGCCGAATAGCCGGCGGCGAACAGCTGTTCCGGGTTGGTCGCCTGCCCACCGGCCCCGCCGAGTTCCTTGGGGGTGGCCAGTTTGACGTCGAGGATGTTGTCACTGGAAACAGCGCGGCCATCACGGCCACCGGTGGCGGTTGCAACTGCGGTGTAGAGAGTTTGCATGGTGAAAGCCTCGTGCTGGGTTGTTTTTGCGCTAATTATTTGCGCGCTAAGTAAGTTCGAAATAAATGTATCGCTCAAATATTTAGTGCACAAGATAAATTTTATGCAAACTATTGCCCGAAGCCCTTTTTCTGGCTCAACTCATTGTTTTTTAACAATATATTTTTTTCTCAAAACCAGCCCTAGCCCCAGCCATAGGCGCTGGCTTGTCGGCGAAGCCTTAGAGACTGTCCTGCAAATGCCCCCGCAGCACCTGCAAATCTTCCTGCAGCTGCCGCAACTGCTCCACTGTCCGACCGCTGGCGCCGAGGATGCACTGTGGGATGTTCCGGGCTTGTTCGCGCATCGCTCGGCCCTGTTCCGTCAGCTCGACAATGACCACTCGCTCATCTTCCCGGCTGCGAGTGCGGCTCAGCAGACCCTCGGCTTCCAGGCGCTTGAGCAAGGGAGTCAGCGAGCCGGGGTCGGTCAGCAGGCGCTGGCTGATTTCGCCGACGGTCAGGCCATCCCGCTCCCAGAGCACCAGCATTGCCAGGTACTGCGGATAGGTCAGCCCCAGTTGCTGCAGCAACGGTTTATAGACCTTGGTCAGTAGCAGCGATGTGGAGTGCAGTGCGAAACACACTTGGTTGTCCAGCAGCAGCTGTTCGCAGGTATCCGGGGTAGAGCGGTCGGTGGTCATCTCGGGGGCCTTGGTCGTTAATGGTCCTGAATCTAGCGGGCGAGTCTTTAATGCACCAGATAAATTTCTTCGACGTCAGTTCATTGCACTCTGCAGTGCCAGGTCCCATGGCGGAACCGGACTGAAGCGACTTTTCAGGTACTCCAACAGCAGGCGGCTACGGGCATTGGGATGCTGCTCCATGCGCAAGGCATAGATACCGGCGGTTTCCGGCTTGGGCAGACCGTTATCACAGAACAACGGCACCAGTTCTCCGCGCAACAGGTACTCACTCACCAGCCAGGTGGGCAAGTGAGCAATTCCCAGCCCAGCCAAGGCTCCCGAAAGCAGGGCTTCGGCATTGTTGGCACTGAGGCGGATGCGTTGTGGGCGATGACTGTGCAGCTGTCCGTCCCGTTCAAAGCGCCAGGCGAACAAGGGTGCCAGGCCATCCCAGTCGAGGCCGTCGTGCTGGCTGAGCTCAGCGGGTTGAGTCGGGGTGCCACGGCTCTTCAGGTAGGACGGACTGGCGCAGGCAATGCGTACGATGCTGGCCAGGGAGGTGGCCACCATCCGGGTATCCACCTGTTGCCCGGCCCGCAGTACCAGGTCCACTTTGCCCAGGTGCGAGCCCTGCATGTCGACGAAGCTGTCGATCAGGTGCAGTTGTACATCCAGGCCGGGATAGAGCACCAGGAAGTCGGCGATCGCCGGTGCCAGATGACGGCGGCCGAAGGCGGCCGGGGCATCGATGCGGATCAGGCCTTCCGGCGCATGGCTCAGGGACACCGCCTCGGCCCGGGCCAGTTGCAGTTCAGCGACAATGCGCCGGGCCCGTTCGGCGAAGGCCAGGCCAGCGGCTGTGGCAACCACGGCATGGGTGGTGCGCATGAACAACGTGGTGCCCACGGCACTTTCCAGGCTGTCGATACGCCGGGCCACGGCAGAGGGCGTCAGTGGATAGCGGCGAGCCGCGGCGGAAAAGCTGCCGGCTTCCAGCACATCGAGAAACAGCCCCAGTTGTTCGGTGAGGGTATTGGGATTCATGGTCAGAGCGCTTATGCGAAAACGGCACAGCCATTGTGCGTTGCTGTGCGTTTCCGTGCCAGGGCCGACTGCGTAGCATGCAGCTCTCAGGTGAGGAGAGCGGCTGTGATCGAGTTAGTGATGTATCTGCTGTTGGGCGCGGCCCTGGGCACTGTGGGTGGTTTGTTCGGTATCGGCGGCGGCTTGATCGCGATTCCCGTGCTGGGGGTGTTGTTCGGCCTGGATCAGCAGATTGCCCAGGGCACTGCACTGGTGATGGTGGTGCCCAATGTGATGCTGGCGCTGTGGCGCTATCACCAGCGCAACCGGATTGAATTGCGCCATGCCTTGCCCCTGGCAGTGATGGGCTTTAGTTTCGCCTGGCTCGGCTCGATCTGGGCGGTGGGCATCGACGCGCAGAAGATGCGTATCGGCTTTGTCGTCTTTCTCCTGGTGCTGTCGGCCTATAACCTGCTGCGCATGTTCATGAGCAGCGCGCCGGCCAGCACGCGGATGCGTTATTCCTGGCCTTGGCTGGGGGTTCTGGGCGCCGCTTCCGGGGCCATGGGCGGGTTGTTCGGCGTAGGCGGAGCGGTAGTGGCCACGCCAGTATTGACCAGCGTCTTTGGTACCACCCAGGTGGTGGCACAAGGGCTGTCCCTGGCCCTGGCGTTGCCGAGCACCGGCGTGACCCTGGTGACCTACGGTGTCCATCATCAAGTGGACTGGATGATCGGTCTGCCGTTGGCGGTCGGCGGCCTGTTGAGCATCAGCTGGGGAGTGAAGGTGGCTCATGCTTTGCCCGAGCGCCTGCTGCGGGCGCTGTTCTGCGGTTTCCTGGTGGTGTGCGCGGTGATGCTGGCCTTTAAAGTTTGAAGCCTTCGACAATGTGCTCCGCCAGGCACTCGGTGATGGGCGAGGGCGTATTGAGGTTGCGCAGCAGCATGATGCTCGCCTCCGGCAATTGGGGCAGCCCCTCAGCCTCGCCGAGAATGCGCAGGTCCGGTGTGATCAGGCTTTCCAGTTGCGCGGTGATTGCCAGCCCGGCACTGACCACGGCCATCAACGCCGCCAGGCTCGAGCTGTTGTAGGCAATCCGGTAGTCGAGTCCGGCGGCGTCCAGGGCGTTGCAGGCCCAGAGTCTGCAAAAGCAGTCGCTGTTGAACATCGCCAGGGGCAATGGCGATTGCTCGTGGGGATTGAAGCCCTGGGCCACGGCCCAGACGAAGCGCTCCTTGCGCAGCAGTTGGCCGATCTCGCTGCCCGGCTCGCGGGTGACGATGGACAGATCCAGATCCTGGCGTTGCAGCAACTGTTTGCTGGATTCGCAATGCACCTCGATCTGGATCAGCGGGTAGCTTTGGGCAAAGCGCGACAGGATTCCCGGTAGAAAGCGCATCACATAATCATCCGGAGTGCCGATGCGAACCAGGCCCACCATGTGCGGTTCGCGCAAGGTATTGAACACTTCACTGTGCAGTTTCAGGATGCGTCGGGCGTAGCCCAGCAGCACCTGGCCTTCGGCGGTGAGCTTGACCTGGCGCCCGTCGCGCTGGAACAACTGGCGTTGCAGCACATCTTCTTCCAGGCGTTTCATCTGCATGCTCACCGCCGACTGGGTGCGATTGACCCGTTCGCCGGCCCGGGTAAAACCGCCTTCATCGGCGATGGCGACAAAGGTGCGCAGGACTTCGGTGTCGATGCTGGGGAACTGGGACATTCCATCAAATCCTGAGATGAATGGCATAAGAAACATTCGTTGGATTGATCTTAATCCTAAGCAGAGACTGGCGTCATCCCCACTGGAGGGCAAGATGATGAAAGGTCAAAAGGGTTATGTGCTGGTCCACAAGCTGTCGTTTCAGGCGCTGTCATTGAGCGGCTTATGGCGCAGGGTCATGCGCTGGTATGAGCTTGGGCGTGAGCGCCGGATGCTCGCCGGGCTGAGCGATGAGGCGTTGAAGGACCTGGGCCTGACGCGGGCCGATGTCGAGCATGAGCGGGTCCGCCCGTTCTGGGACGACCCGATGCATAAATAGCGGCAAGAGTGCTACACAAGCCGCTTCCCGGTGCGCTAGCGTGCGGGCAGACAAGGAGAACTCCCATGCCCGCACAATGCTCTTTCTCTCTCAAGCAGGCTCGACGTCTGGCGCTGGCCGCCCAGGGTTTCGGCGGGCGCCAGCCGTCGGCAACGATCAAGGCCGCACGCCTCAATCAGCAGATAGAACGCCTGGGCCTGTTGCAGATCGATTCGGTCAACGCCTTGGTGCGGGCCCATTACCTGCCGCTGTTTTCCCGCCTGGGCAGTTATCCACAGGCGTTGCTCGATCAGGCCGCCTGGAGTCAGGGCCGGCAACGCACGTTGTTTGAATACTGGGGGCATGAGGCGTCGTTGCTACCCATGTCCATGTACCCGCTGATGCGCTGGCGGATGCAGCGGGCAAAACAAGGGCAGGGTATCTACTCCCAGTTGACGCGCTTTGGTCAGGAGCGCCAGGCCACTGTCCGTCGGGTAATGGCCGCAGTTGAAGAGCAGGGCGCGCTAGGCGCCGGCAGCCTGTCCACCCGTGAGGAGCGTGCCGGGCCCTGGTGGGATTGGAGCGAAGAAAAGCATGCGTTGGAATGGCTGTTCGCGGCCGGTGAGGTAACGGTGGCGGGGCGCCGCGGCTTCGAGCGCCTGTACGATTTGCCGGAGCGGGTGATCGCGCCGCAGATCCTTCGGCAACCGCTGCTGGATGAGGCTCAGGCCCAGCGTCGCCTGATGCTGCATGGCGCAACCGCTCTGGGTGTGGCCACGGAAAAGGACCTTCGGGATTATTTTCGTCTCGATCCAGGCGACAGCCGTGCACGACTCGCCGAGCTGGTGGAGTCCGGCGAGTTGCTGGCCTGCGAGGTTCAGGGTTGGCGTCAGCCGGCCTATTGCCTGCCGCAGGTCAAGGTGCCGCGCAAGGTCGAGGCCAGTGCGCTGTTGTCACCGTTCGATTCACTGATCTGGGAGCGCAGCCGCACTGAGCGACTGTTCGATTTCCGCTATCGGCTGGAGATCTATACGCCCCGGCACAAGCGGGTCTATGGCTATTACGTGCTGCCGTTCTTGCACAACGAGCGGATCGTCGCTCGGGTCGATTTGCGGGCGGAGCGAGCTCAGGGGCGTTTGGCGGTGCATGGGGTGCATGAAGAGCAGCCCGGTCTGGACGAAGAGGGCATCCGGGCATTGGCCGTGCAATTGCGCAAGATGGCCGATTGGCTGGGATTGGAGCAGATTCAGCTCAATTGCCAGCGTGATGCTGCGCGACATCTGCGTGAGGTGCTGGAGTGAAGCGCTTCGCGGGCAAGCCCGTTCCTACAGTGGCCTTGCAGGAGCGGGTTTGTCCGCGACAGCGCTTTTAGCGTTTGACCTGCTTCAAGGTCTCGGCAATCAGGAAGGCCAGTTCCAGCGACTGATCGGCATTCATTCGTGGATCGCAATGGGTGTGATAGCGATCCGATAGGCCGTCTTCGGTAATGGGCCGTGCGCCGCCGATGCACTCGGTGACGTTCTGACCGGTCATCTCGATATGAATGCCGCCGGCATAGCTGCCTTCGGCCTGGTGCACCTGGAAGAACTCCTTGACCTCGGTGAGGATCTGCGCGAAATCCCGAGTCTTGTAGCCGCTGCTGGCCTTGATGGTGTTGCCGTGCATCGGGTCCGAACTCCAGAGCACCTGCTTGCCTTCGCTTTCTACCGCACGGATCAGTTGCGGCAGATGGTCGCCGACCTTGTGGGCGCCCATGCGCACGATCAGGTTGAGGCGCCCGGGATCGTTGTCCGGGTTGAGGATGTCGATCAAGCGGATCAGTTCCTCGGTGTTCATGCTCGGGCCGACCTTGACCCCGATCGGGTTGTTCACGCCCCGCAGGAACTCCACGTGGGCACCGTCGAGTTGGCGAGTGCGGTCGCCGATCCACAGCATGTGCGCCGAGCAATCGTAATAGTCGTTGGTCAGGCTGTCGCGGCGGACAAAGGCCTCTTCGTAATTGAGCAGCAGCGCTTCGTGGGCGGTGAAGAAGCTGGTCTCGCGCAGTTGCGGCGAGCTGTCCATGCCGCAGGCACGCATGAAGGCCAGGGTTTCATCGATGCGGTCCGCGAGCTGGCTGTATTTCTCGGCCAGAGCCGAGTTGGCGATGAAGTCCAGGTTCCACTTGTGCACCTGGTGCAGGTCGGCAAAGCCGCCCTGGGCGAAGGCCCGCAACAGGTTCAGGGTGGCTGTGGCCTGGTGGTAGGACTGCAGCAGGCGGTCCGGGTCCGGTATCCGGCTTTTTGCATCAAAGCCGATGCCGTTGACGATGTCGCCGCGATAGGCCGGCAAGGTCACGCCATTGATGGTTTCGTCGTTGGCCGAGCGCGGCTTGGCGAACTGACCGGCCATGCGTCCGACCTTGACCACCGGGCAGCCGGCGGCAAAAGTCATGACAATGGCCATCTGCAGCAGCACCTTGAAGGTGTCGCGGATCTTCGCGGCGGAGAACTCAGCGAAGCTTTCGGCACAGTCGCCGCCCTGCAGCAGGAAGGCGCGGCCCTGGGTCACTTCGGCAAACTGGCGGCGCAACTCCCGGGCTTCACCGGCAAACACCAGCGGTGGATAACTGGCCAGGGTTTGCTCGACCTGCAGCAGATGCGCAGCGTCGGGGTACTGGGGTTGTTGCTGGATCGGCAAGGCGCGCCAGCTGTCGGGGCTCCAGGGTTGGCTCATCGCGGACTCGAGTGCGTTACGGTGGGAGGGGCATGTTAGCAGCAAATTAGTGCGTGACCTGCTCCTCTCGCTTGGCCGACAATCGCGCCTTTCCCGCTCGCTGCCGAGCGGTTGGTTTATCGCGCCGGCCCGATTGCGAGCCCCGCGACTAGGAGATGAAATGACTGAGGAGCGCGTCGAGCGTGTGCTCGCCGAGGTTCATGACCAGTTCGGCATGATTCGGGTATTGGAAGTGGCGGACTACCGCTTCCTCGAATTTGGCGACGCCATCGAGCAAAGCTGCGTGTTCACCGCCGACCCCAGCTGGCTGGAGTACGACTACACCCGGGCCATGCTGATCGGTGCCCTGTGTCATGAGGCGCCGGAGAGCGCACTGTTTCTCGGCCTGGGCGCCGGGACCCTGACCCAGGCCTGCCTGAAGTTCCTGCCCCTGGAAGACGTCGAAGCCATCGAACTGCGCCCGGATGTTCCACGCCTGGCCATCGAGTACCTGGGCCTGGACGATGATCCGCGTCTTTATATAAGAGTGGGTGACGCCCTGGAGTTGCTGGACAGTGCCGAATCCGCTGACCTGATCTTCGTCGACCTGTACACCGATGTCGGCCCGGGCGTCGGTCATCTGGCCTGGGGCTTCCTGGAAAACTGCCAGAAGCGCCTCAATCCCGGAGGTTGGCTGGTGATCAACCAGTGGGCTACCGATGACGGCAAGCCTCTGGGCGCAGCCTTGTTGCGTGGCCTTTATCACCGCCACTACTGGGAGCTGCCGGTGAAGGAGGGCAATGTGATTCTGATCGTGCCATCCGACCTGGAGCAGGACCTGGATCTGCCGAGCCTGACCGCCCGGGCTGAAGCCCTGGCCCCGCGCCTGGGCTATTCCCTGCAGTCGCTGATCAAGGCCATTCGTCCCGCCACCTGATACTTGCGCAGGAGCCGGTTTATCGGCGAGGACGATCTGCCGGCCTCCTGGATCAGCAACCCTTGAACACCCCCGGTCGCCTCTCGATCATCGCCCGCACGCCTTCCTTGGCGTCCTCACTGTTCATCAGTTTGTGTATCAGCGGTGGCAAGCCCTGAGCGGCCAGCGTCTCGCCTTCTAGCCTGGCCTGGCGCGCCGACATCAGCGTCGCCTGCACCCCCAGCGGCGCCTGTCGGGCAATCCGCTCGGCCAGTTCAATGGCCCGGGGCAGCAGGTCCTCACTGGCCATCACTTCCTGGACCAGCCCCAGGCGCAGGGCTTCATGGGCATCGAACTCGTCACCGGTCAGTAACCAGCGCATGGCATTGCCCCAGCCGGCCAGTTGATGCAAGCGCAGGGTTGCGCCGCCGAAGGGAAAGATGCCGCGCTGCACTTCCATCTGGGCAAAGCGCGTATTGCTGGCGCAGAGGTTGATGTCCGCCGCCAGCATCAACTCGATGCCGATGGTCAGGCAGTAACCCTGTACAGCGACTATCACGGGCTTGCTTACCCGTGGTCCGGCGAACACGCCCCAGGGGTCGCAGCCGCCGGGCGGTGCCTGCCAGCCCTGAGCCAGGGCAGCGCCGACATTGGCCAGGTCCAGCCCTGCGGTAAAGTGTTCGCCGTGGCCGAACACCACGGCGATCCGCGCTTGGCTGCTGGCTTCGAACTCGCCATAGGCCAGGCTCAGCTGGTTGAGCAGCTCCAGATCGAAGGCATTGCGCTTGGCGACCCGGTCCAGGCCGATCAGGAATAGATGATCGCGCAGTTCGCGGCTGACACGGCTGGCACTGGGCTGATTCATGGGCGCGATCCTCAAGGGGGGGAAGAGGGAATGGGCAAGACGGCTTTCAAGCACCAGGGTGAATCGTTTTAGCGGTGGCGACCAACAACGGCGGGCTCAAGCAAAATAGCGCGCCCTTCGAGTCTGCGCAAAGCCCGTGACCATCGGGCGTTCAGCGGATTTTTCCGATAAAAAAAACTCCCTTTTTTGAGTAATTCCGGTATAGTGCGCGCCGGCCTTTAGCCGGGCCACGTTTAGGTAATGCAATTCCCCGAAGTCAGCTTCGGCTGCTTGTCCGCTGCGCGGACTATCCTTGACGATCCATTCATCCAATCGTTTTCGCAAATCCCCGCCGACAAAGCTGCCAGGGTGACTCTTGAGTCTTACACGGCATGCGCAGCTTTGGAGCATGGGTCTTTGCGGATGCACTTAGAGGCAGACCCATGACCCAGGAAATCGGCGGCTTCGCCGCTCTTGAACTTCATCCCAATATTGTCGCTGCAGTAGTCGCTACCGGCTATGAAGAGCCTTCGGCTATTCAGCAGCAGTCGATCCCGATCATCCTTGCCGGTCACGATATGATTGGTCAGGCGCAAACCGGTACCGGTAAAACCGCTGCCTTTGCCCTGCCTATCCTGCACCGCATTGATCCGTCCAAGCGCGAGCCGCAAGCTCTGATCCTGGCCCCAACCCGTGAGTTGGCGCTGCAAGTTGCAACCGCTTTCGAAACCTACGCCAAGCAAATGCCGGGCGTGACTGTTGTGGCCGTCTACGGCGGTGCGCCGATGGGCCCACAACTGAAAGCAATCCGTAATGGCGCACAGATCGTTGTCGCCACTCCGGGCCGTCTGTGCGACCACCTGCGTCGCGACGAAAAAGTGTTGGCCACCGTGAACCACCTGGTTCTCGACGAAGCCGACGAAATGCTCAAGCTGGGCTTCATGGATGACCTGGAAGTCATCTTCAAGGCCATGCCTGAGTCCCGCCAGACCGTGCTGTTCTCGGCTACCCTGCCGCAGTCGATCCGGGCCATTGCCGAGCGCCACCTGAAGGACCCGAAACACGTCAAGATCCAGAGCAAGACCCAGACCGTCACCGCGATCGAGCAGGCTCACCTGCTGGTTCACGCTGACCAGAAGACCTCTGCTGTTCTGAGCCTGCTGGAAGTTGAAGATTTCGACGCCCTGATCATGTTCGTGCGCACCAAGCAAGCGACCCTGGACCTGGCCAGTGCCCTGGAAGCCAAAGGCTACAAAGCCGCTGCGCTGAACGGTGACATCGCCCAGAACCAGCGTGAGCGCGTGATCGACTCCCTCAAGGATGGCCGTCTGGACATCGTTGTGGCCACCGACGTCGCCGCTCGTGGTCTGGACGTACCGCGTATCACCCACGTATTCAACGTGGACATGCCGTACGATCCGGAATCCTACGTGCACCGTATCGGCCGTACCGGCCGTGCCGGTCGCGAAGGCCGCGCGCTGCTGCTGGTGACTCCGCGTGAGCGCCGCATGCTGCAAGTGATCGAGCGTGTGACCGGTCAGAAAGTTGCCGAAGTTCGCCTGCCGGACGCCCAAGCTGTTCTTGATGCGCGCATCAAGAAACTGACCAACAGCCTGTCGCCGCTGGTAGCTGATGCTGAAGCCACCCACGGTGAGCTGCTGGATCGCCTGACTGCCGATATCGGTTGCAGCCCGCGCGCCCTGGCCGCGGCCCTGCTGCGCAAGGCCACCAACGGTCAAGCGCTGAACCTGGCAGCCATCGAGAAAGAGCGTCCACTGGTGCCCAACAGCGCGCCACGTGGTGATCGTCCTGAGCGTTCCGGCGATCGTCCTGATCGTGGTGACCGTGAGCGTCGCGCGCCAATGCCTCTGGGCGAAGGCCGTGCTCGCTGCCGTACCGCGCTGGGTGCCCGTGACGGTATCGCTGCCAAGAACCTCTTGGGCGCGATCCTCAACGAAGGCGGCCTGGCCCGTGAAGCCATCGGTCGCATCCAGGTGCGTGACAGCTTCAGTCTGGTCGAGCTGCCGGAAGACGGTCTCGACCGTCTGCTGACCAAGCTCAAGGACACTCGCGTTGCCGGCAAGCAGCTGAAGCTGCGTCGCTACCGCGAAGATTGATCCGCCCTCGGGCTGATTGATCAGGCATAAAAAATCCCCGACTGGTTCGGGGATTTTTTTTGCCTGGAGTTTGGGTCGGGACTGTTCGCCGGCAAGCCGGTTCCTGCGGGGTTGTGTAGCAGTCTTGCCGTTGAGGCGTCAGCCAAAGCGGTAGATGTCCATGCCCAGGGCGCCCAGGGTGAAGCCCTGGTGGGCCACGCTGAATTCGCCACCGGCGCCTCGGGCGAAGTACAGCGGTAGCAGGTGTTCATCGCTGGGATGGCTGCGCACGGCATTCGGTGCTTGCTGCCGATAGTCATGTAGGGCTGCTTCGTCGTCGGTCGCCAGTTTTTCGATCATCCAGTCACGAAAGGCCTTGGCCCAGGGCTCGACGCTTTCCGGCCCGGCGTGCCAGTCCAGTTCCCGCAGGTTGTGGGTAATGCTGCCGGAACCGATCAGCAGCACGCCTTGTTTCCTCAGGTTCGCCAAGGCATGACCGATGCGGGTCTGCAGGGCGGGGCCCTGGCGACTGGGCAGTGACAACTGGATCACCGGAATGTCTGCTTGTGGATACATCAGCGACAGTGGCACCCAGGCGCCGTGGTCGAAAGGCCGCTGGTTGTCCAACTGCGCCGGCAGGCCGTCGGCCTTGAGCAACTCCATCACTTGCGCTGCCAGTTCAGGATCGCCGGGAGCCGGGTATTGCACGGCAAACAGTGCGGCAGGAAAGCCGCCGAAGTCATGCCAGGTTTCCGGATGAGGGTGGGAGCTGACCCGCAGATCCTGGCTTTCCCAATGGGCTGAAACCACCAGGATCGCCTTGGGGCGTGGCAGCTGTGCCGCCAGGTTGGCCAGGGCAGGACCGCTGGCACCGGGCTCCAGGGCCAGCATGGGAGAACCGTGGGAGATAAACAGGCTGGGGAGCATGAGAAGGTCCTGAAGGTTAAGATGCGCCATCTTCAATCAGATCATTGATCTAAATCTAATATAAGTTTTAGGGCTATTTGATCGAATTTTAAGGACTTCTCATGCACGCGGACTTTTGGCAAAAACGCTGGGAGCAGGATCAGATCGGTTTTCACCTGGCAGAGGTCAACCCCTACCTGCAACGGTACTGGCCGGGTTTGGGCTTGCCCACGGACGCGCGGGTGCTAGTGCCTCTGTGCGGCAAGAGCCTGGACTTGATCTGGCTTGCCAACCAGGGTTTTCAGGTTCTGGGCATCGAGTTGGCGGAGAAGGCCGTTGAAGACTTCTTTCGCGAGCACAATCTAGAACCGCAGCTCAGCCAGCGAGGTGGCTTCAAGGTCTATGCCCATGGTCCGATCCAGCTCTGGTGCGGTGACTTCTTTGCCCTGACTGTCGAGGACGTTGCGGGTTGTACTGCACTGTACGACCGTGCCGCGATGATCGCCTTGCCCCCCGAAATGCGTCAGCGCTACGCCGCGCACCTCAATAGTCTGTTGCCCGCGGGCAGTAAGGGACTGTTGATTGCCATGGATTACGATCAGTCTCAGCTGGACGGTCCGCCATTTGCGGTGCTCGACGATGAAGTCCGTGAGCGACTGGGGAGTGCCTGGCAGCTGGAGGTAGAGGTTGAGCGTGACATTCTGGGGGAGAGCTGGAAGTTTCTCCAGAATGGAGTCACGCGGCTGGTGGAGCGAGTCTATCGTCTGGAAAAGCAGGGCGGACGCTGACAGGTGTTTTCCCGCAGCATGCAAAAGGGCGACTTGCGTCGCCCTTTTGGGTGTTTCCGGTTGGCTGATCAGCCGCGACGACGCAGGGCGTCGATACGCTCTTCCAGCGGCGGGTGGCTCATGAACATGCGAGCCAGACCCTGTTTGATGCCGCCATTGATGCCGAAGGCGTTCAGGGTGTCGGGCATATGCACCGGCAGGCCCTGTTCCGAACGCAGGCGCTGCAGCGCACCGATCATGGCGTTGGTGCCGGCCAGGCGGGCACCGGCTTCGTCGGCACGGTATTCACGCTTGCGCGAGAACCACATGACGATGGCGCTGGCGAGAAAGCCCAGGACCAGCTCGGCGAAGATGGTCGCCACGTAGTAGGCAACGCCCTGGCCTTCTTCGTTCTTGAAGATCACCTTGTCGACGAAGTTGCCGATGATCCGCGCGAAGAACATCACGAAGGTGTTCACCACGCCCTGGATCAGCGCCAGGGTTACCATGTCGCCGTTGGCAACGTGACCGATCTCGTGGGCCAGTACGGCTTTCACTTCATCGGGCGAGAAGCGCTCCAGCAGGCCCTGGCTGACCGCCACCAGAGCGTCGTTCTTGTTCCAGCCGGTGGCGAAGGCGTTGGCCTCGTAGGCCGGGAAAATACCCACTTCGGGCATCTTGATCCCGGCTTCGCGGGACAGTTGCTCAACGGTTTGCAACAACCATTGCTCATGGCGGGTGCGCGGTTGAGTGATGATCTGCGTGCTGGTGCTCATCTTCGCCATCCACTTGGAGATGAACAGCGAGAACAGCGAACCGGCAAAACCAAAGACGGCACAGAAAATCAGCAGCTGATTGAGGTTGAGATCAACCCCATTGGCCGCCATGAACCCGTTGAAGCCGAAAAGGCTCAGGGTGATGCTGGCAATCAGCACGACCGCAAGGTTAGTGGCCAAAAACAGCAGGATTCGCATCATGGTTGTAGAAATCTCCTCAAGCTAAAGATGTAGCGTACTGCGGGGTATATAAGGTGCGGCAACGGCCTATTCAATACGGCTTCTATTTCAAACTGTGTCGTCTAGCCCCGGGGTTAGACGCTTGCATGGACGCGGCGCGGGCAATTGTCGGATGGGGCAATCAACCGGCTGCGGTGCAGGATTTGTGACAATGGGCCGGACGGAAAGTGCAAGCTTATAGAAGGGGCGTGGTGCAGGGCAGCGAAGATGTGTTGCTGAATTAATCGCAGTGCGACCGGGTAAGGATCGCACTGCGTGATTCGGATTACTGGCGGTAGGACTTGAGGAAACTTCCGATCCGCCCAATGGCCTGTTCCAGGTCATCGACCCGCGGCAGGGTGACCACGCGGAAGTGATCCGGCCAAGGCCAGTTGAAGGCGGTGCCCTGGACCACTAGGAGTTTTTCCGAAAGCAGCAGGTCGAGAACGAACTTCTCATCGTTATGGATCGGGCAGACTTTCGGGTCGATCCGGGGGAAGGCATACAGCGCGCCCATGGGTTTCACGCAGCTGACCCCGGGAATGTCGTTGAGCAGCTCCCAGGTACGGTTGCGCTGTTCCAGCAGGCGGCCGGGCGGCAGCACCAGGTCATTGATGCTCTGGTAGCCGCCCAGGGCGGTCTGGATCGCGTGCTGGCTGGGCACGTTGGCGCACAGGCGCATGTTGGCCAGCATGTCGATGCCTTCGATATAGCTCAGGGCATGCTGCTTGGGACCGGAAATGGCTACCCAGCCGGAACGGAAGCCCGCCACCCGATAGGACTTGGACAGGCCGTTGAAGGTCAGGCACAGCAGGTCCGGCGCCAGGGAAGCGGTGCAGATGTGCACGGCGTCATCGTAGAGGATCTTGTCGTAGATCTCGTCCGAGAACACCACCAGGTTGTGCTGGCGGGCCAGTTCCAGCATGCCCAGCAGCACCTCCTTGGGGTACACGGCGCCGGTGGGGTTGTTCGGGTTGATGATCACCAGAGCCTTGGTATTCGGGGTGATCTTGGCCTTGATGTCGGCCAGGTCCGGCCACCAGTTGGCCTGCTCGTCGCACAGGTAGTGCACCGGGTTGCCGCCGGCCAGGCTCACCGCGGCGGTCCACAGCGGGTAGTCCGGCGCCGGTACCAGCACTTCGTCGCCATTGTTGAGCAGGGCCTGCATGGCCATCACGATCAGTTCGGAAACACCGTTGCCCAGGTAGATGTCTTCAATGCCGATGCCTTCCACCTGCTTCTGCTGGTAGTACTGCATCACCGCCTTGCGCGCACTGAACAGGCCCTTGGAATCGCTGTAGCCCTGGGCGGTGGGCAGGTTGCGGATCACGTCCTGGAGAATCTCGTCCGGCGCCTCGAAACCAAAGGGCGCCGGGTTGCCGATGTTCAGCTTGAGGATGCGATGGCCTTCCTCTTCCAGACGCTTGGCGTGCTTGAGCACTGGGCCGCGAATGTCATAACAGACGTTGGCGAGCTTGTTCGATTTGCTGACCTGCATGGCGATGTGTTCCCGAAAATGAACGATCCAGGCGGAGGATGAACTACCGTACTGGGAATCCTGCCGTGTCACACCGGCCTGTAGCCCGCACCGGCGCGGCAAAATCCGTTTGAATGGGTGTAACGCGGCTGCCAGACTGGCGTCTGACGAGGCGCAATCATACGTGCCGCCCGATCCGTGGAAAAGACACAGATCGGGCTTTTTCCGTTGCAGAGGAAGGACCATGGAAAAGCTGGAAAAAACCCTGGAAGAGTGGCGGGCGATGCTCGATCCGGAGCAGTACAACGTCTGCCGGCTCAAAGGCACCGAACGGCCCTTCTCGGGCAAGTACAACGGCACCAAGACCGATGGGGTCTATCATTGCATCTGCTGCAATGAACCGTTGTTCGACTCCAAGGCCAAATTCGACTCGGGGTGCGGTTGGCCGAGTTTCTTTGAACCCATCGCCGACAGTGCCATGGTCGAGATTCGTGACGTGAGCCACGGCATGATCCGGACCGAAGTGGTCTGTGCCAAATGCGATGCCCACTTGGGCCATGTTTTCCCGGACGGTCCGCCGCCCACCGGCTTGCGTTATTGCATCAATTCGGTTTGCCTGGATCTGGTTCCGCGTTGAATAGCAGGGCGATTCTTCGGAGTCGCCTTTCGGTTAATTAAATTGCGTGCAATTTAATTGATCGCTATTTTTACTGCCTCTTATCTTGAATGGAATTGCTGCCATGACCGATTCGCTGCTGACTATTCCCTGCACCACCATCAAGGGTGAACAGAAGACCCTGGCGGACTTCTCCGGCAAGGCTGTGCTGGTGGTCAACACCGCCAGCAAATGTGGCTTCACGCCCCAGTACAAGGGACTGGAGGAGTTGTGGCAGACCTACAAGGACCAGGGCCTGGTGGTACTGGGGTTTCCGTGCAACCAGTTCGGCCAGCAGGAACCGGGTGACGAAGGGGCGATTTCCGAGTTCTGCGAGCTGAACTACGGTGTCAGCTTCCCGCTGTTCAAGAAGATCGAAGTCAATGGCGCCGCCGCTCACCCGCTGTTCGTCCAGTTGAAGAAGCGTGCGCCTGGGGTCCTGGGTTCCCAGGGCATCAAATGGAATTTCACCAAGTTCCTGATTGGTCAGGACGGCAAGCTGGTCAAGCGTTTCGCGCCGACGACCAAGCCCCAGTATCTCGGCCGCGAGATTGAAGCCCTGCTCAAATGAACGACCTGTCGGCGGATTCACTGAAACTCGATTCCCAGCTGTGTTTCAAGCTGTACGCTGCCTCGCGGGCGGTGGTTCGTGGCTACAAGCCGATGCTCGACCGCCTGGGCCTGACCTATCCGCAGTACCTGGTGATGCTGGTGCTGTGGGAGTGGCAGGCGGTGCCTGTGCCGCAGCCGACGGTGAAGGCGCTGGGGGAGCGTCTATCCCTGGATTCCGGCACCCTGACCCCATTGCTCAAGCGTCTTGAACAACTGCAACTGGTGCAGCGCCAACGCTCAGGACGTGATGAGCGGGAAGTGCACCTGAGCTTGAGTGAAACGGGTCTGGCGCTGCGCGATCAGGTGCCGCCACTCAAGGCGGCGCTATTGTGCGAGAGCGGCGTTGACCTCAACAGCCTGGACCAGTTGCGCGACGGCCTCGATCACCTGCTGCAGCAGATCAGAGCCTTGTCGTAGTGGGCACCCACAGATCCAGCAGGGCGATCAGTTCCTCGCGGCGAAATGGCTTGGCCAGGTAGTCACTCATGCCCGCCGCTCGGCAGCGTTCGCGCTCCTCGGGCATGGCGTTGGCGGTCAGGGCAATGATCGGCAAGTCCGGCCAGCGCCCGCTGCGGCGGATCTGTCGGCTGGCTTCATAACCGTCCATGACCGGCATGTTGCAGTCCATCAGCACCAGGTCGAAGCGGTTGTGCTCCAGCTGGTTGAGGGCCTCGGCGCCATGGACGGCCACGGTCACGGCACACCCGAGCTTGCTGAGCATGCCTTTGGCCACCAGTTGATTCACCGGGTTGTCTTCCACCAGCAGAATGTCTGCCCGGCGGATCTGCGCCGGCATTTCCAGCTGGGCGTCATTGAGGGTAATGGTTTCCGCCAGCAACGAGCGGCGCAGGGTCTGATACAAGGCATTGCGCGCCAAGGGGCGAGCCTGTTGCTGCAGCGGCGCCAGGGCGCTGGCCTCTTCGCTGGGCAGGAAGCTGCCATAGGCGGTCACCAGCAGGATCGGCGCGGCAATGGCCGGGCGCAGGCCGAACAGGCATTCCGGGCAATCCGTGATCAGCAGGTCGGGGTCACGCCCGGCCAGCGAGTCCTCGATGTCGTAACGCTGGTAGTCGAGCCCCCAGGTCGGCAGCAGGGAACCCAGCAGTTCAGCCAGGCCGCTGCCGGCGTCGGTGATGGCGATGATCTTGCCGGACAGCGCCGGCGGCGCAATGGCCGGGGTGTGGCAGGGCAGCGGCAGATCGGCGCAGAACTGACTGCCGAAGCCCACTTCCGAGCTGATGCTCAAGCGCCCGTTCATGGCCTCGCAGAGGTTGTAGGTCAGGGCTAGGCCCAGCCCCGTGCCGCCGTATTGGCGGGTGATACCGGCGCCCGCCTGGGTGTAGGGCTGGAAGATCCGCACCTGGGCTTCCTGGGCGATGCCGATCCCGGTGTCGCAGATTTCGATACGCACCCCGTCGCCCTGGGTGCTCAGGCGTACATCGACGCGGCCGAAGCGGGTGAACTTGAGGGCATTGGACAGCAGGTTGCTGACGATCTGTCGTACCCGCATCGGGTCCCCCAGCACCAGGGCCGGAAAGTCCGGGGCGATCAGGCAGGCCAGTTCCACGCTGGCTGCCGCGTTCTGCGACAACAGGTTGGCGGTGTCTTCCACCAGCACCCCGAGGTCGAAGGGGATGCGCTCCAGCTCCAACTGCCCGGCGTCGAACTTGGACATGTCGAGAATATCGTTGAGCAGCTCCACCAGGACTTTGCCGGAGTCGTGGGCGATAGACAGTTGCTGGCGCTGTTCGGGGGTCAGCGGGCTGTCCAGGGACAGGGCGATCATCCCCAGCAGGCCGTTGAGCGGGGTGCGGATCTCGTGGCTCATGTTGGCCAGGAATGCGGCGCGGGCCTGGGCCATGTCCAGGGCAGTGCGCCGGGCGATCTCCAGCTCCTCGTTGGACTGGCTGAGCCGGGCGTTGCTGGCCTTGAGCTCGGTGGTGCGTGCCGAGACCATGTTTTCCAGCTGCCCGAGGTATTCGGTCAGGCGGTTCTCGGCATTGCGTCGTTGCTGGATCTCGGTGGCCATGATCTCGAATTGCTGGTTGGCCACCTTGACCAATACCCCGACTTCATCGTTCTCGTGGCCGTGGGGAAACTCCAGTTTGGTCTGTTGCGGGCTGCGCGGGTCACGGCTGCTGAGCTCGCGGATCACCCCCACCAGAGGCTTGGTCAGCATGACGTAGAACAGTGCCAGGAGAATCCCGGTGAGGATCAGGCTACGGGCGAAGCCGTTGATCAGGGTGACCTCGGCGCGGCGCAGGAAGCGGCTGCCGAAGGCATAGGTGTCGACGTCCAGATGCAGGGTGCCGAGGGACTCCTCGGGCAGGTGGCTGAGGTACAGGCGATTTTCGAACTGCCGGTCGGCACCGAACAGGAAGTCGCTGAGGGCCCGGTAGGGGCTCTGTTGCGCGGGCCGTTCGACGTTGGCCAGCAAGGTATTGTTGTTGTCGATGAGCTGCGCACGAATGATCGCCGGGGAACGCAGCAGACCCAGGGTCAGTTCCTGGGCCAGTTCGGAGTCGATGTTGTAGGCAATGCGTGAGGCCGGGTTGTGACTGATTTCCAGCAGTGACTGAATTTCACGATTGATGGAGGCATCTTCGCTGGCATAATCGATGCCGATTTGCAGCAGACTGAGCGCGGTCCCCAGAATGAAACCCACCAGCACGGTGAGCCGGGCCTGTTTATAGGACAGGCGATTGGTGAACTTGATATCCATGGGGGGCTGAACCACTTTCGTTTCCCTTCGCTGCGTAAGCATAGCTGATCATCTTTGGTTGCCGGCCTGGCCTGGCAGCAGCTGATAAGGCAATAGACCCTTTGATCAGGACGGCGTTTGGTCTGTGTGACGCATCATTACCTTGAACGTGCCTGAGGAAAAGTCGTGGATGCCCGATTGAATGCATTTCTTGAACGTGCCGATGCCGTTCTGGCCCGAATCGAACCGCTGCTACCTGCCTTGCGTCAGAGCATTGACTGGAATCACTGCCTGGCAGCCCGCTGGCAGCGTGAAGGCCGCAGTGGCTTCCTGCTGCCCCTGGAAGTCAGCCTGGATATGCGCCTGAGCGATCTGATCGGGGTCGACAAACAGCGCGAGCAGTTGGCGCGCAATACCCAGCAGTTTCTTGACGGCCTGCCGGCCAACCATGCCTTGCTCTGGGGCTCGCGTGGCACCGGTAAATCCTCCCTGGTGCGAGCCTTGTTGGCCGAGCACGCCAAGGGCGGCCTGCGGTTGATCGAGATCGAGCGTGATCACCTGGCGGACCTGCCACGGGTGGTGGAGCAACTGGTCAAGCTGCCCCAGCGTTTCGTGCTGTTCTGCGACGACCTGTCGTTCGAGGCCGGCGAGGGCGACTACCGGGTGCTCAAGAGCGTACTCGACGGTTCCCTGGAGCAGGCTCCGGAAAACGTGCTGTTGTACGCCACCTCGAACCGCCGGCACCTGGTGCCGGAAAAGGAAAGTGACAACGAGAACTGGAAGCGCGTCGACGGCGAACTGCACCCCAGCGAAGCGGTGGAAGACAAGATCGCCCTGTCGGACCGCTTCGGCCTGTGGCTCTCGTTCTATCCCTTCACTCAGGAACACTTTCTCAATGTGGTGGAACACTGGATCGGCGAACTGGCGCGCAAGGCCGGCTTGAGCTGGCAGCGCACTGAAGAGCTGGACATTCTGGCGGTACGCTGGGCCACGGGCCGGGGCAACCGCAACGGCCGATGTGCCTATCAATTTGCCCGCTATTGGGTGGGCTTGCAGTTGTTGGAGCAAAAAGCATGATCGATTTACAAAGTGCCGGCCAAGGCCTGGATGGCTACGGGCTGCTGTGTGCCCAGCTGGAGTCGCTGTTGGCCGATGAGCGTGACTTCATCGCCAACGCCGCGCAGTTCTCGGCGTTCCTGTTCAGCCAGCTCGATGACCTGAACTGGGCCGGCTTCTACCTCAATCGCAACCAGGAATTGGTGCTCGGCCCGTTCCAGGGCCAGATCGCCTGCGTGCGGATACCCTTCGGTCGTGGCGTTTGCGGCACTGCCGCGGCCACCCTGCTGACTCAACGGGTAGAGGATGTGCATGCCTTTGCCGGACACATCGCCTGTGACAGCGCGTCCAACAGCGAGCTGGTGGTGCCTCTGGTCAAGGACGGCCGGTTGATCGGCGTGCTCGACCTGGACAGCCCGAAACTGGCCCGCTTCAGCCCGGCGGACCAGGCCGGGATCGAACAACTGGCGGCGATCTTCCTGCGCCTGAGTGACTGCTGACCGCCATCAGGCGGTCAACCCTGCCTTTTTCAACAGAGCGTCACGATCCACGGCATCGATCTGCTGTGGCACCAGGAAGCGCTCGGCGTAGCGCTGATAGATCTGCTCCTGAAGAAACAGCTCGAACAATTCGGGATCGATGTGGGCGTCGCGGCACATCATGGCCATGATGTTCAGCGCTTCGCTGAGGGTCTTGCCCTTCTTGTAGGGGCGGTCTGCCGCGGTCAGTGCCTCGAAGATATCGGCAATCGCCATCATCCGCGCCGGCAGGCTCATCTGTTCACGCTTGAGCTGTTTGGGGTAGCCGCTGCCGTCCATTTTCTCGTGATGGCCGCCGGCGATCTCCGCCACGTTCTGCAAGTGGCTGGGAAAGGGCAGGTGGTTGAGCATGATGATGGTCTGCACGATGTGGTGATTGATCACATAGCGCTCCTCGGCGGTCAGCGTGCCTCGGGGGATGCTCAGGTTGTACAGCTCGCCACGGTTGTACTTGTGGGCTGGCACCTGGAGCTTGAAGCCCCAGGGATTGTCCGCGGTCATGATCTCCACGGCGCTGCGTTCCAGCAGGTGTTCCGGCTTGTCCGCCAGCAGATGCTCCTGTACCGGCAGGCTGGGCGCCGGGGTGCGGTTCTGACGCTGCAGCTCTTCCCAGGAAACCCCCAGGCGATCGTCCAGGGTCCGGCTCCAGGTGCGCTGGGCGATGATCTGCAGGCGCTGCTGGTCGGCCTCGGCCATGAACTCGGCCCCCAGATTGCAGTGCGCGACAAAAGCGAAATCCTCGTCCAGGGCCCGCAGGCGCTCGTCGCGCTCGGCGGCCTGGGCGGTGGCCTCGGCCCCTTCGGCCACGGCCCGCCAGTAGTCGATCCAGGCATCGCGCTTGAGCACTTCGAAGCGGGTGCGGATTTCATGAATCCGGTCATTCAGGGTTTCCAGCTTGGTGGCTTTGTCCACCACGTATTCCGGGGTCGTGACCTTACCGCAGTCATGCAGCCAGGCGGCAATATGCAAAGCTTCCCACTCGTCGTCGCTGGGTTGATAGGCGGCGAACCTCGGGTCCTGGCTGGCGGCAGCGGCTTCGGCCAGCATCAGGGTCAGGGCCGGCACGCGCTGGCAGTGGCCGCCGGTGTAGGGACTCTTGGCATCGATGGCCCCGGCCAGCAACTGGATAAAGGCGTCCAGCAGATGCTTTTGCTTGTTCTGCAGGCGCTGGCTCTCGATGCACAGCGCGGCGGTGGCGGACACCGCCTGGATAAAGGCGATACGGTCCGGGCTGAGTTTTTCCAGGTCTGCCTCGGTGCCGCTGTCCACCAGAAACAGTAGGAGCATGCCCACCGTTTCGTTGTGCCGATTGCGCAAGCGGATGCCCACCAGATGGGAGCTGGGACTGTCCAGGGCCAGCAGCACGCTTTGCAGGCTGCCGGCCTGTTCGAAGCCCAGGGTAGTGACCACGTTGTCGTTGTCGGTCAATTGATGCAGCCAGTCCGGGAGCCTCGGGTCCGTCAGGTCTTTGGTGGCGATATCGAAGCGCTGCAGGTCCTGGAGTTGTCCATCGATGATCAGGCCATAGGGTTGCAGGCGCGAACCCTTGCTTTCCGTGAGGTAGATCAGCCCGGCCTGGGCCTGGGCGATCTTCACGGTCTCGAACAGCACCCGTTGCAGCAGGGGATCGAAGCGGGTTTCGGCGGACAGACTGGCGTTGATCTCGAAAAAACTGGCCAAGGTATCTTTCATCCGGGCCATGGACAGGCTCAGTTGGTCCACCTCCAGCACAGGTGAGCGCCGCGACACCGGGTAGTCGAAATTGAAGCTGCGGATGGCGTCCGCTTCCTGCACCAGAGCGTGCAGTGGCCGCACCAGAATGCGCGAGATCAGCCAGCCCAGGGGCAGACACAGCAGCAGGGTGGTCAGCGTGATCAAGGCCCCTTGCCAGCGCAGGCGGTAGGCATCGACCAGCAGTTCGTCCTCGGGCACCAGCAATGCCAGTCGCAGTCCGCCGGGCCCGCCTTCGGCGATATGGCTGCTGGCGACTATCCAGTCGCGTCCCAGGGCCTGCAAATGACCGTCAACGGTCTGCCCCTGCAACAGGGCGTCGAGCATCGGGTTCAGGTCATTGCCCTTGATCAGGCGCGCGCTGCGCTGTTCCAGGAGCAGCTTGTGGCTGTCGGGGTAGGCCACGACATTGCCCTGGTCATCCAGCAGCGCCACCTCGGTGGCCGGTGTGACCCGGTTCTTGGCCAGGGTCGATGACAGTTGTTCGAGGGTCAGATCGGCACCGATCACTGCCATTCTGCCGCTGCGCCGGGCCAGGGTGGTGCCGACGTTGAGGGTGGAATAAAACACATAGGGCCTGGTGGTGATCTGGTCGGCATCGCCCCGGGCGCTGGAGAACCAGTCACGGGTTCTCGGGTCGTAGCGCTCGTCGGCGTTGTGCCGACGCTCGATCAGGGACAACCCGGCGTCATAGAACAGCGACTGTGAGTGAACCTGGCCGCTGCTGGCATTGCGCTCGATGCTCCAGATTTCGTAGGCGCTGTCCGGCGGGGCATGGCGCTTGTCCTTGATCTCGGCGTTGCGCAGCGGACGCACCATGAAGAAGTCGCCATTGGCATATCCCAGGTACAGCGAGGCCAGGTTCGGGTTGTCCTGCAACGACTGGCTGAACGGCTTGAGCAGCGCCAGACGCTGTTCCAGGTTTGAAGCCTGGGCCGCCGGGTTGTCCGCCAGCAGGCTGAGCAGGTGGCGTATGGGGTCATAGGTGGATTTCAGGTCGCTGCGCACATCCTGTTCGATGCGCTGGAAGAGTTTTTCACTGCTGCCCAGGATGATGCGGGTGGTCTGTTGGTAGTTGTAGATGCCCAGCACCACGCCAGTCAGGAGCAGCAGCAGGGTGAACATCACGCTGATATGGATATGGAGAGGAAAGCGGCGTTGTGTAGGTTGTGGCGTGCTCGGCATTCCAATTCTCTCCAAGGGCACATCAGGCATAGCTCAGGAACTAAGCATAGTTAAGGCCGGTATTTTCTGCCTTGGCTTTGCCTGGGGATTGAGGATGTCGGGAAGTCCATGGGCGCGGACCCCATAGAGTTGGACTACTGCGCTGAAATACTGGCCTTTTGATATATGCCTGGCAAGAGGCTTGATCATCGGTGATCAGCAAGGTTCCAAGAAGCCTCCGGGGCCACGGCGGGGCAGGTGGCAGCCGGCGTCCGTTGCCGGTGCTGGTCCAGATGCTGCAGCAGGGATTGGGTAAAGCGCAGCAGGGCCCGGTCCAGGGCGTTGCTTGCGGCGCTACAGGCCTCGATCCCGGCATTGTCCTGGCAGACCCGCTCCAGGGCTTCGCAACAGGCCAGCAAAGAGGTAGCGCCGAGCATTTTCGCCGAGCCCTTGATCTTGTGTGCCAAGGCTGCCAACGCTTGGGAGTCGCCGGCCGGAATCAGTCCCAGGGCGAGGCGGTCCTCGCGACAGCACTGCAGGAGCGCCTTGAGCATGCGCAGGGCAAGCAGTGGCTGGTTGCGGGTCAGGGTGCGCAGGGTCGATATGCTGAAACTGTCCGCCCTGGGCAGCGCCTTGAGTGTCTCCAGTGTCTGGCTCAGCAGGTTCAGATCCAGGGGTTTGAGCAGGCAGTCGTGCATGCCGGCATTCATGCAGCGCTGGATCGTCTGGGTATCGTCGCTGGCGCTGCAACCGAGGAGTGTCACCGGCGGCCGTTGCTGCAGCGCTTCATGTCGGCGGATGGTCTCGGCCAGTTGATAGCCGTTCATCAAGGGCATGTTGCAATCGACGATCAGCAAGTCGAAATCGCCTTCTTGCCATTGCTCGTAGGCCTGCACTCCATCCCCCACGCAGGTGACCCGGTGCCCGAGGTACTCCAGTTGTTCCTGCAGCAGTGTCAGGCTGGCGTGGTGGTCGTCCGCCAGCAGGATGTCCAGAGGCAGGCGGTTGGCCTGGGGTACAGGGGCCGGACTGGCCCGGGCTGCCCCCTCCCGCCCGGCCAGTGGCAACTCCACCCGGACTTCGCTGCCGGGGCCGCGGCGCCCGTGCAGGCTCAGCTTGCCCCCCATCTGCTGGCACAGCTGATGGCTGATGGGCAGCCCGAGCCCGGTACTGTCCCGTGGCGACTGGCTGTGCGGGTCAACCTGGGCAAAGGGTTGCAGCAGCCGTTGCCGCTCCTCCCGGGGAATGCCTATGCCGGTGTCCAGCACCTGCAGTAGCAGCTTGTAGTGCCCCTTATGCATCGTAAGTTGCAGTTGCAATCTGACCAGGACCGCACCCTGGTGGGTGAACTTGATTGCATTGCTCAGCAGATTTGCCAGCACCTGCTTGAAACGCAGGGTGTCGATCAGCACCAGGGGCTCTGGCTCAGGGGCCTTGAACTCAAGGCTGAGGTCCAGGTTCTTCTGCCGGGCCAACGCCTGGAACACCCCCATCACCCCATCGACGCTGCCCCGCAGGCTGCTCCAAGTCGGGTTCAGTTGCAGGTGGCCGGATTCAAGCCGGCTGATGTCCAGCAGGTCTCCGAGCAACTCGCGCAAATCCCTGGCGGCGCCCAGGGCCAGTTCCAGGGAGGCGTGGTTTTGTGGATGGTCCCTGGTTCGTTGCAGGATCAGTTCCAGCAGGCCGATGAAGGCGTTCAGCGGAGTACGGATTTCATGGCTCATGCAGCCCAGGAACTGGATTTTGCACCGGTTGGCTTCTTCGGCTTGGCGCTTGCCGGTTTCCAGTGCTGCCACTGACTGTTCCAGCCTCCCGGATTGCTGCCGAAGACTGTGCCGTTGTCGGTAGAGTCGGGCCTGGTTCAGCCATGACGCCAGCAGCAGGACCAGCAGCGTGATAACGCCGGATGGCGAGAGCAGGGCCTCGATCATCGCCGCGGCGCTCGACGGGGCCAGGGCATGAGGAGCTGGCGCTTCATATCAGTTCATTGCGCTTGGCCATGTCCACCAGTTCATTCATGGAGGTGGTGGCGAGTTTTTGCATGATGCGCTTCTTGTAAGTACTGACAGTCTTGTTGCTGAGAAACATGCCCGTGGCAATTTCCTTATTGGTTTGGCCCATTGCAAAAAGCTTCAGAACCATTAACTCCCGATCATTCAGCGAGTTGAATTGCGCCAACTCCAAAGTTTCACCAAGCGCACTTCGATCAACTTGCAGCGCCTGGCTGGGAAAGTAGTTGTAGCCACTGCAGATGGCCTTGATGGCGCTGAGCAATTCACTCAGGTCTTCCTGTTTGCAGACATAGCCGCTGGCCCCGGCGCGCATGCAGCGATTGGCGAACAAGGCCGCCGACTGGGCGGTGAGGACCAGGATTCGCAAGGGCCTGGGCATGTTGCTCAAGCGCTCCAGCAGCTCCAGTCCGTCGAGTTTTGGGATGCAGATATCGAGTATGACCAGGTCCGGTTCGCCTTCACGAACCATTTGCAAGGCATCGACTCCATTATCGGTTTCCCCGAAGACTCTATAACCCTCGTGTTCCAGCAGAATACGAATGGCCATGCGTATGACAGGGTGGTCATCAACGATAAGTACTGTGCCCATACTGGTCTCCTACCGATAAGTGGAAGTTCGAACAGTAGCCCAGCTGATGGAATGGAAGTAGCTGTGAAAGTGTGGAAAAACCCAATCTAAGACGGGTCCTACAGCGAATAAGGGGAGGTATTACAGCCAGTTGGCATAGAAGGGAAGTTAAAGCGGGATTGACCTGCATCGGGCTGCCGGGTACAGCGGTAAAAAGTCGGCTGGCGAATGCCATCGCAGGCCGCCCCCCGGGAGGAGGGCGGCCTGAGCCTCATGGTGTTTTCTTATCGATACCGGCTTGCAGCAGCTGGCTGTCACTGTGGGCGCCGACACGCAGCGGGCCGAGGTTGAACAACTGGTCCTTCTGGGTGGCGTCATCCTGTTTGCGGGTCAATTCGGCCACGCTGCCGGTGGCAATGTTGACCGGTGACTTGGACAGGTTGGCGCCGACGTCCACGCGCAGTTCCGAGCCGGCCAGGTCGGTTCTGTTGACCTTGGATCCACCCAGCTCGACGCGGCCCTCGCTGGCCCTGATGCGCGCACCGGTAAGATTGGTTTCACCGCCGACCCGCAGGTTGACGCCCTGCTGGGTACTGATCCCCGAGGCCTGTTCCACGCGGTTCTTGCTCTCGTGGCTGACGTTCAGGTTCAAGGTCGGGGTATAGGAGGTCTTACCGCTCTTGTCGCCAAACAGCACGCCTTCAGCGGTATTGGCCACTTTGCTGCCGGCGGTGTTCTTCTCGCTGACCGAATAGCTGTCGCTGGTTTTTGGCCAGAAGCGCTCTTTCAGGCTGGAGAGACGATTGCCCACGGCGTCGGCCTTGTCGGCCAGGTAGTTCTTGGCCTTGTCCACGCCGTTGCCAATGGCGCCGCGTGGTTCAGGGTTGACGTCGTAGCTGCCGCTGCGGCTGAGTTTCTCCCCCAGGCGTTCCTTGGCTTCGCTGGCCTTGGCGACCACGCTGTCCTTGGCCGAGCTGACCTTTTCCACCCCTTTGTCGACGGCGTTTTCCAGCTTCTCGCGGTGTTTGTCGAAACCTTTCTCGGCCTTGGCCTTCAGGTCGTCCTTGAGCGGACCGGCCGGCTTGGCCAGCTTGTCCACCAGCCCTGGCTGGTTCTTCGCCACTTCCAGCTTGGCGTCGATATTGACCTGGGTGTTACGCAGCCGGTCCTGACGGCTTTCGATGTTGAGGTCGCCACCTATGGCCCCGTCGAGCCGTTGCGCGTCGATGTTGGCGCCGGCCAGATGCACGTTACCGGCACTGTTGAGGGTCACCTGATCGGCCTTGATCAGGCTGTTGTGCTGAGTCGTGTTCTGGCGCTGATCGACGTCGATCTTGACCCGGGCATTGATCCCGCGATCGACTTTCGGCGTGTCGTGCTCACTGGCGTCGGCCAGGGTGGTCTTGCCCATGCTGCCACCGGCGCCCAGAGTCAGGCCCCAGTTGTTGTGGGCCTGGGTGGATTGCGCCGACTCCTGGTAGATGCCGCCCTGGGCCGCATCCAGCACCACCTTGGCGGCGTCGATGCGCGTGCCCTGCAGGTGAATGGCGCTGTCGCCCTCGGCTGCGCTGCCCAGTCGCACCTGGCCCTGGCTGTAGAGCTGGGCGCCGCGCTGGCTCTGGTCGTTTTCATTGACCCGGCCGATGTTGAAGTTGGCGCTGAGGTTGACGCTCTTGCCGCTGCTTTGCTCGCTGCTGGTCTTGCTGCCACCGGCCGTGAGGCCGCCACCGAGGTTGCTGCCCTGGCTGTGGTGGGTGTCCACCGCTGCTTGCAGGTCGAGCTTGCCGCCGGCGTCCAGGGTGATATCGCCGGCCGGCCGCGCGGCGTTGCCGATCTGTGTGCCTTGCAGCGTCAGGTCGCTTGCACTCTTGAGGTTGACCGGCCCCTGGCCCTGGATGCTGGCAACCCGCGCCTGGCTGTCCTGCTGCTCGAGGCTCTTGTGATCCAGTTGCAATCCGGCGCCGACGTTGAGGTTGGTGCCGCTGCTACCCGGAGTGGTGCCCAGGGTCAGGGAGGCATCGCCACGCAGGCTGGAGTTGCTGCTGCTCTGGCGATCATTGGCCTGATTGAGTGCCAGCTTGCCGTCGGTCTTGATGTTGACGCCGCCCAGGCCGCCATTGAACTGGCTGCCTTCGAAGCTGGCATCGCCACCGACCTTGATGTCCACGCCCTGGCTGCCGGCGTAGCTGCCGACCTGGGCCTTCTCGGAGCTGCTGGTGACGTTGCTGCTGCCACCGGCACCGCTGCCACGGATGTTCAGGTCTTCACCGGTGTTGGTGTAGACCCGTACGCCGGCCTTGGCGTCCACGGCCTGTTCGCTGCTGCTGTGGGTATCGCTGGCGGCACTGGCCACCAGGCTGCCGGCGCTGATCTGCACGGCGCCGTCGGTGGCGCGGTACTGGGTGCCCTGGTCCTTGAGTTGCCCATCGGCCTTGACCGCGACCTGGGCGCCGCTCAGCTGGCTGACCACGGCGGTGCTGGCGTTTTCGCTGCGTTGGCGGTTCTGGTGGCTGACATCCACATCGAGCCCGACATTGGGCTGTTCCAGGGCATCGAGTACCCCAGGCTGGTGGAACTTGCGCTGGGCCACGCCCTGGATGGCTTTTTCGATGGGGCGGGTGACGCCCTTGTATTCGACGTTGGCGCCGACATCCACCGCCCAGTTGTTCTCCTTGTGGCTGCTGCTTTCGCGGTTGTGCGCGGCCTGGTTGTCGATCTCGGCTGCATTGACCTGCAATGCACCGCCGGCCTTGACCTGGGCGCCTTCGGTGGTGAGGCGGTTGCCGGCATTGATGGTCAGGTTGCCGCTGGCAGCGATGTTGCTGGTCTGGGCAGTGCTCTTGCTGCTGCTGTCCTGGCTGCTGGTGTGGGCCACTTCCAGGCCATTGCCGGCGCGGTCCAGGCCACCGGTGTAGTAGAAGCCGCCACCGGTGGTGGTGCTGTCGCTGTGCTTCTGGGTTTGGTTGTCCGCAGCCAGCAACTGCACATTCTTGCCGCTCAGGCTGGCATCGCCGGCCGTGGCCGCAAGGTCGCTGCCTTGCACCTTGAGGTCCTCGCCGGCAGTGACCGCCAGGGTGCCGCCAGTGAGGCTGGAGGCCTGTTGCCGGGTGCTGTCGCTGCTGTCGTTGCGCTGCTCATCCTGGTAGCGCACTCCAGCCCGGTACTGGCCGGTGCCCGGGGCGTTTTCCTTGGCGTAGGCGTCGAAGCCGCGCTTCTGGGTGCTGCTGCTGTCGTGCTGGGTGTTTGCGGCGGCCGCGACCTTAACGGTGCCCTTGGCGCTGGCGTCCAGTGCTCCCGCAGCGGCCACCTGGGAACCGCTGATGGTCAGGTCCTCGGCACTTTGCAACTTGAGGTTGCTGTCCGAGCGCACCTGGCTGCTGACGGTGGTGCTGTCCTTGTGCTGCTGACGGCTCTCATCCTTGGTGATGCCGAAGAACTTGCTGTCCTTGCTGTGGCTGTTGCGGTGGGAGGTGTCCTGCACGCCGTCGATGGTCAATGAACCCTTGTCGCTGATAACGCTGGCCTGGGTGCCGCCCCGGGCCTGGCTGCCGCTGATGCGTACGCTGTCGGCGCGCACGATCAGCTTGCCGTCGGCGATGACCTTACTGCCCTGGTTCTCGGTCTTGCCCTGGTCGCCGTCGGCGTTCTTGCCGAAGAAACCACCGCCCACCAGGTCACCGGAGTAATGCTGGTTGCTCTGGCTTTGCCGGCGGCTGGCGCTGTTGATGTCGACGTCCTTGGCAGCCAGTTGGATGTCGCCCTGGCTGCGTAGTTCGGCGCCCTCAAGGCGCAGATTCTGCTGGCTGTCGAGTTGCAGTTGCTTGCCGCTCTTGAGCTGGCTGGTGACGCTGCGCTGCTGGCTGCTGGCGTTGTCCCAGTTTTCCTTCCACAGGTGCTTGCGGTGCTTGCCCTGGTCGCGCTGGGTCTGGGTTTCGGTGGCGGCAGTCAGTTGCAGGTCGCCGCCGCTGCGGGCACTCAGGCGATTGCCGGCTTCGACGCTGCTGCCCTGGATCTGGGTATTGGCGCCGGATTTCAGCTCGGCGTCATGCTGGGCCAGCACCTTGTTACCGTGCTGGCGTGTTTCGCTATCGGTCTGGGTAGCGTCGTAGGTCTCCCAGGTGATGCCGATGGTGCTCTTGTCCCACTGCTGGCGTTTTTCCTGGAGCTTGCGGCTTTCGATACTGCTCAGGGTCAGGTTGCGCCCGGCATCGAGCTTGACGTTGCGGCCGCTGACGTCGGTGGCGGCCAGGGTCAGGTCCTTGGCACCGTGGAGTTCGATATCACCCTGGCTGCGAACACCGGCGCGCGTGGCGTCGAGGCTGTTGGCCACGGCCTCGCCGCGGATGTCCAGATCACCGGCGGAGCTCAGCTTGACTCCGTCGCGGCCATCCACCTGGACGGCGCCCACCCGGACTCCGGCACCTTCAGCGGTGCTGACGATGTTGATCCGCCCGGCCTGCATGGCGCCGAACAGGCTGGCATCGATGCGCTGGTCCTGGGTGTGGCTGGTCGGGTCGACCTTCAGCACCTTGCCGCTGGGGTAGTCGAGCTGATTGCGGCCCACGGTCACGTTCAACTGGTCCCGGGCGGCGAGGCTGCCTTTGCTGTCGATGCGTGGGGCGATCAGGTTGATCGAGCCTTCGGCATTGCGCAGACCGCCGCCGTGGATATCCAACTGGCCCCGAGCGTCCTGGGTGTTGAGCCCCTGCAGCTTGCCGTCCTGGAGTTCCGGGCGACCCACCACCAGGCTGGCGTTGGGGGTGTTGATGAAGCTGCCGCCATTGACCGAGATGCCATTGGGGTTGGCCAGCACGAAATCGGCGGCGCGGCCGAAGATTTCCTGGGCGCCATTGAGTTGCGAGGCGTTGCGACTGATCACTTCGTTGAGGATCACGCTGGCCGCCTGGCCCTGGAGCTGCGCGTTGGCTGCCAGTTGCCCGGCCAGTTGCGATTGCCCGGCCTGCAGGGCGTTGTTCAAGACCACGCCTTGTTGCCCGACGTTGTAGTCCAGGAACTGGTTATGGGACAGGCCACCGGCATTGGGCGCGACGATGTTGACGATGGGCACGCCGCCCTGGTTTTGCAGTTGCGGGGTGCCGCCGGGGCCTTCGACCACGGTGATTCCGCCGGCCAGGGCCAGGGGTAGATGGGACACCAGCAGCAGGCCGGCGATGGTCCAGCGCAATGTGCCCTGGGGTGAAAGGTTGAATCTATGAGTGTTGTCAGGCATGAGAACCTCGTGCTGAGTGGGTGAGCCGGGCGTTGCTTTCTTGGGTGCAACGGCGCGTTGTGCTCAGGTTCATCGGGTGTTTCAGGCTAATCGGCGGTTGATCAAATCTGCAGGCTGAACCTGGCCAGCCAGACTTCCGGTTCCGTGCGAAAGCCCTCTGGGTTGCTGAGGCTGCGTTGGTAATCCAGGTCGACCTGGAGGTTTTTCCAGGCCAGGTTGAGGCCCAGGCTGGCACCGCCGAGATGGCGGCTCTGGGCGCCGTGCTCGGCCTTGATCCAGCCGTTGTCCAGGCCCAGGCGTGGGGTGATCTTGACCGGCAGGTCGCTGTTGAGCGGCAGACGCAGCGTGTTGCGCCACACCGCGCCGATGGCGCCGGAGGCACTGTTGACGCGGTAGCCGCGTACCGCCGAGTCATCGGTGCCCAGCAGTTGTTCGATGGCCGGCAGCGGGTCCGGGCTGTATTGGGCCGAGAGTTGGCTCTGCCACTGCCAGCGCTGGTTGCCCCACTGGCCGTTGCGCCACTGGCTGAGGCCGGCGCGGTACTTGCGGAACTGCGCCTGGGGCAGGTTGCGTTGCACCTGCTGCGAGTCACGGTCGGCGCCGAACCAGGTCAGGCCCTGGGCGTAATTGACATCCAGGTTCCATACCGCGCTGTTGAGCCAGAACAGGTTGAGTCCTGCCTCGGCCACGGTCAGGGTCGGGCTCTGGATCTGCAGGTGGGCTTTTTGCAGGTAGCTGTCCACGTCCTTGTAGGCCAGTTGCAGGTTGGCGCTGAGCTGGTGGCTCTGATCGCGCCACAGCACCCGGTCGGCGCGGCCGCTGACCATGTCGGTGCGGCCGCTGTTGTACAGGGTGGTGCGGGCCAGCTTGAGCGGGGCGCGGTATTCGGCGTGGCTGGCGAACAGGCTGTAGGTCCAGTAACCGTAGGGCACCGAGTAGAACAGGCTGCTGCTGCGGCTGTAGCGCGGGCCGTGGTTGAGGGTGTCGCTGTAGTTCAGGTTCAGCGCGTCGTTGATCTGCAACGGGCTGTCCAGATTGAGGTTGATCGACTGCCGGTCGCGGCCGGTGCCGGCGCTGCCGAGGTTATCCACACCCAGGCCGAGGCCCCAGCGCGCGGCGCTGCTGCGCGAACGCAGGATGATCCGCGAGGCCCCGGGCTGACTGCCCGGGGCGATATCGGCGGTCAGGTCCAGGGAGCGCAGGCGGTTCAGTTGATCCAGGCCCTGCTCCAGGTCCCGCAGGTTCAGGGGCTTGCCGAGCATGCCCGGGAAAGCACCGCCCAAGGACACTGGCAGGCTCTGGTCGGCCAATTCGATGGCTTCGACGTAGCCTTCTTCCACCAGGATATCCAGGCTGTGGCCGGCTGCCGGGGTGCTGGCCAGGTAGGGGCGGCTGGCAATGTAGCCGGCCTCGACGTAGAGACGGGTGATGGCGGCCAGCAGCTGGTTGATCTGGTTGACCCCCATGCACGGAGCCACGTACGGCTTGATGGCGTCATTGAGCCGGGTCTTGCTGAACAGGCTGACGCCGCCGATGCGGGTGCCGCTTAAGGGCCAGCAGCGGCTGTCGCTGGCGGTCTGCTCCGGCAGGTTGGGCGTGGCCGGGGTGCTGCTGAAGCTGCCGCGCTGCATCTGCCGCTGGCGCTGCTCCAGTTGCAACTGGAGCAGGTCCCGTTGCTGTTGCTGCTGCAGGCGCAGGGCTTCCTGACCCGGTTGCAGATCGTCGGCCAAGGCCGGGGCCAGGCAACTCAGACCCAGTACCAGTCCCAGGCACCAGCTGCCGGAGTGGGCAAGAAGGGAGCGGTCGGTGCGTGATGAATAGGGCACTTGGCATCCTTACTGTAAAAAGACCAAGTGACGAACAACAGAAAAGCCGATCGTTGAGGCTCAACTAGTGACGTCGCTTTAAGTTCTGCACGGTGAATATGAGGTGCCGTCGATTGCTATATCGGGGGCCTATGTTCAAGTGCTCGCGAGTGACAATTCCTGAGTGAGAGCCGGGTGCTTCAATCTAAAATCAGGTATGACAAAAGGGTTGAGTGAGTTGCAGTGCAAACGTTACAGCGCAGTGTGAAATTAATTTTTCCGAGGGCGGTCAGCGGGGAAATATCTTGTTGAAATCGAGACTATCCGAAACTAAAAACTCGATTTGTACGTAAATTGTAAATGCATAGAAGGCTAACAAAAATTCCTGGCGGCCTTGATTGGCAAGGGGTTCAGGGAATTCGTGAGAATCTGCAAAGGTAGGATGTTTGGTTGAATCAAGAACAGGTGTTCGAATTTGTGAAAGCAGCGCAATATCTGCGCCCCGCACACCGAGTGTTTACGGCTAGTTGCTCTTTCTACCTGAGTAGTTGCTCTAGTCGTGTTGTTCGTTAATTGAATTCATGTTGGTCGGGGAATGCCTTAGAGTCGGACTCTTGAATGAAATGCCCGTAGCGCCGAGTATTTTTCCCCTTGTACTGGCGTATATCCGGAGTTTGTCGGCTGCTGTTGCGGCGGCCGGGCTAGGGGAATCCCTTAGTTGTCGATTGGATGTTGCAGGTCATATCAAGTGCCTGGCGCAGCGGCCAGGCACTTGATGAGCGAGGGTCATTGCGGACTTGAGCGTCCGGTCATTTCCCGGGCCATTTCACTGGCGTAGCTGTCGGTCATGCCGGCGATGAAATCGATCATGCGCAGGAACGAGGTATGCAGCGGCCAGTTCGGGTCCGGCGCGTTATTGCCCAGCAGATCGAGAATCCGCCGGTTCTTGAACGACGGGGTCTTGCCGCCGTGCTGCTCCAATGCCGCGCCGCAAAACGAGTTCAGGAGAATTTCCAGGGTGGTGTAGGCGCCGATCTCGTGCAGGGTCTTGCGCTTGTCCTGGAAGATCTTGCGCCGCGCCACGTCCTTGGCATTGAGCACGCAACGCTTGGCCGGGCCATGCATGTGCTCCACCAGATCGCCGTGCAGGGTGCCGGCCAGCAGTGCGTCCTGCTGTTCGACAAAGGCCCGGGCGGCGGCGTTGGTCAGGTGCTCAATGGCCTTGCCCCGCAGGATCGCCAGGCGGCGCCGGCGCGAATCCCCCGGGCCCAGCTGGCGATAGGTTTCCGGCAGGTCGTCGCCCACCAGCCCCAACAGCAGGGACTCGACTTCGGCGTACTCCAAAAGGTCCATCTCCAGGCCGTCTTCCAGGTCGATCAGGGCGTAGCAGATGTCGTCCGCCGCTTCCATCAGATACACCAGCGGATGCCGGGCCCAGCGCTGTTCCTCCAACTGCGGCAGGCCCAGCTTGTGGGCGATCTGTTCCAGCAGCGGCAATTCGCTCTGGTAGCAGCCGAACTTGTGCTTCTTGTAGCCCAGGGAATCGGCGTGGCGCGCGGTCCAGGGGTACTTGAGGTAGGTGCCGAGTGTGGCGTAGGTCAGCCGGGTGCCGCCATCGAACTGGTGATATTCAAGCTGGGTCAGGACCCGGAAACCCTGGGCATTGCCTTCGAAATTGAGGAAGTCCTGGCGTTCGGCCTCGCTCATCGCGTCCAGCCAGCCACGCCCGGCGGCCTGCTGGAACCAGTGGCGGATGGCGTCTTCGCCAGAATGGCCGAAGGGCGGGTTGCCGATGTCGTGAGCCAGGCAGGCCGACTGCACGATCATCCCCAGGTCGCTGGGGTCGCACCAGTCGGGCAGGGCGCCGCGCAGGGTCTCGCCAACGCGCATGCCCAGGGAGCGACCGACGCAACTGACTTCCAGGGAGTGGGTCAGGCGAGTGTGGATATGGTCGTTGCTGGACACCGGGTGCACCTGGGTCTTGCGCCCCAGGCGGCGGAAGGCGCCGGAGAAGATGATGCGGTCATGGTCTTTATGGAAAGGGCTACGGCCGAGTTCTTCCGGGCTGTGCACTGGCTTTCCGAGGCGTTCGCGGTTGAGCAGGGTCTGCCAATCCAAGGCGGGGTCTCTCCGAAAAAAAACTGAAGGGCAGAGCTTCCGGGTTCCTGGGCGTGGCCGCAAGAGGCGCATGGCCTGTGCTGGTGCATCTATGGGGCCGACGCCTTCGCTGGCAAGCCAGCTCCTACGCGGAAATGGCGTGGCCTGCGCCCCACCTGTAGGAGCCGGCTTGCCGGCGAAAGGGCCCGCAGCCCGTGCACCCATCGTGTCGCCGCGCTCGCTGCGCTCGCCGGCAAACGGGACGGGGCTACAGGCCGGCGGCGTCGATATCGATCAGCAGCAGGCGCTGGCCGTTGTCGAAGAACTGGCCGGCAGTCAGGCAGTACTGGTTGCTGGTGGCGTCGCGGTAGGTGTTGGACAGGGTCAGGCGGCGCTCCTCCCAGCCTTCGGCCAGCAGGTGATAGAAGTACGGGCGCCAGGACCAGTTGTGGCCCACATAGCTGCTGTCGGCCTGCCAGCGGTTATGGCGCCATTCCAGATTGGGCGTCAGTTGGGTGCCGTGGCGGTCGCACTGGTAGAAACGCAGCAGCCAGGGAAAGGCCTCCACGGCGGGCAGCTGGCTGATGGGAGCCTGAGCCTGGGCCCAGGCCTGCAACAGGTTCATCAGCTCTGCCAGTTGCAGGCGCATGCGCATCAGGCGGTTGCGTTCGGCCAGCTTGTGCCGCACATAGCGCTCGCGCAGGCGGGCGAAGGGCTGGACGAAGGCATCGCTGGCGAACAGCTGTTCCTCGGCCCGGGCAAACAGGAAGCCCTGTACGTAACGCGAGCCGCACTCCAGGGCGAAATCCAGTTCGGCCTCGGTTTCCACCCCTTCGGCGATGATCCAACAGCCGGTTTTTTCCGCCATTTGTGCCAGGGCCTTGACCACATCGCTGCTGGGCCCGCCCCGGGCTGCGGCCTGGAACAGGCGCATGTCGAGCTTGAGGATGTCCGGTTGCAGCGCCAGCACCCGGTCCAGTTGCGAGTAGCCGGCGCCGAAATCGTCGATGGCGATTCGCGCCCCCGCCTGGCGATAGCGCGCCACCACCTCGGTCAGGCGCTGGCTGTTGCCCCCCAGCTCGGTGATCTCGAAGACGATGCGCCGCGGATCGACCTCGTTTTGCTGCAACTGCTTGAGGCTGGGCAGCGGCTGTCCTGGCCGCAATCGACTGATCCAGCGTGGGGAAATGTTCAGGCTCAGGAACCAGTCCGCCGGGGCTTCGTGCAGGCGGCGCAAGGCATCGTCGCGGACCAGGCGATCAAGACGCCGCAAGGCGCTGGAAGGGGTGCGGGGATCGGCGAACAGCGGCCCCACCGACGCCAGTTGCCCATTGCCCTGGCGCAGGCGGCCCAGAGCTTCGACTCCGGCAATGCGCCCGGTAGCGGTATCGATGAATGGCTGGAAGCAGGCGAGCGGTTGCCCGTCGATCACAGGGCCTCCTTATAGAGTCTTGTTGGTAGGGGGGCTGTGGCTGTCGGGTAGACAGACAGGCGTCCAGGCTGGGTGAACATTGCCGCGTTCAGCAATACGGCGTTTTCACCCACCCTGGGTCGACCCCTTGGTAAAGGGGCCGATCCGGGTTGCTTAGCAAGAATGCAGCCAGATCAGCCGTTGCCTGTTGCAGGCGCTTGCCGATGCTCGCTCAGGGTTTGCGCGAGGCGCCTTGCAGCGCCAGTCTGATCAGTGGCAACAGGCTGGTGCCCAGGCGTATCAGGCGGGTGAGGCTGCTGGTGCCGCCGCTCTTGGCACCCTTGCCGGTGATGAACCCCAGCAGGGTCACCGCCGCCACGCCCCAGAGTGGGGCGTGCTTGATGCCAAAGCCTTCCTGCCAGCTTTGCCCAAGGCCGCGAACCCGTTGCAGGGGTTGTAGCAATTGCTGGGACTCGTGACGGATTTCCTGGCGGTGCATTTCCATGCGCAGGCGGATCAGTACCTTGCGCATTTCCCGGCGTGAGGTGTTCTGCGGAATGTCCGGCAACTTCATGGCAGCAGGCGCTCCCGATCATTGGCCAGCTCTTCGAGCGTGGCGTGGAAGGGCGAAGATTCATCAAAGATCGCCGACTTCAGGCGCAGGCCGCAGAACACTGCCGCCAGGGTATAGAACACGCACAGGCCGATGATCCCGGCCAGGCGATAGCTGTCCCACAGCAGGATCAGCACCAGCGCCGACAACCCCACCAGCAACAGCAGGGCAAACACCAGGGCCAGGCCGGCGAACAACAGCAGGCTGACGGTGCGCGCTTTCTGTTCCTGTAACTCGATGCCGAACAATTCGACGTGGCTGTGCAACAGGCCCAGGACAGCGGCTCCCAGGCGCCGCGAGGACGCGCTTGGACCGCTGCCGGACGAAGTGGATTCGCCGATAGCCATATCAGCGCCGCGTCGCCAGCAGGCCGATGAGAAAGCCGACGCCGGCAGCAATCCCGACGGACTGCCAAGGGTTGCTCTGTACATAGTCTTCAGCAGCCGTGACTGCAGCCTGGCCACGCTGGCGCAGGGAGTCCTCGGTCAGTTGCAGGGTTTCCCGGGCCTTGAGCAGGCTGTCGTGGATCTGCTCGCGCAGTTCATCGGCCTGGTCGCCGGCCAGGGTCGCGGTGTGTTCCAGCAGACGCTCTGTGTCACTGACCAGTGCCTGAAAATCCGCCATCAGTACTTCTTGAGCCGTCTTCGCCGTTTTGCTGGCCATGGTTGTTTCTCCGTTGATTGCGTGTGTGAGCTATGAGTGTGAGCCCCGAGTGAAGGTTCACTGTAATTGTCTGGTACAGCTTTTGCTTTGTCCTGGTGCGCAAGGCGTGAGGCTTGCGCCGAAAACGAGCAAGGGTGGCGCTGCAGCCCGCGTAAACCCTGGCCAAAAAAATCACAACCTCAGGTCAATCTCCTTCCCGTGGTTTCGCGTGCGGCCCCTGGCGCGCCAAAACGGTTCACCGATTACGCGTGATGGCGTGTCCCGGAGCCAATTTGGTGCAAGGCCGGCCGTGAAGCCGGGGAGATGATGGCCGATTTCGGATCTGTCTACTCCATGGAAAATCTGCAAAGCGCTGTGGACACCCTGGTCCACGGTTCCAACACCCTGTTCATTCTGATCGGGGCGGTCATGGTCCTGGCCATGCACGCCGGTTTTGCCTTCCTCGAAGTGGGCACAGTCCGGCAGAAGAATCAGGTCAATGCCCTGTCGAAAATCCTCAGCGACTTCGCCGTCTCGACCCTGGCCTATTTCTTTATAGGCTATTGGATCTCCTATGGCGTGAGCTTCCTGCAACCGGCGGCAGTGATCAGTGCCGACCACGGCTACGGTCTGGTGAAGTTCTTTTTCCTGCTGACCTTCGCCGCAGCGATTCCGGCGATTATCTCCGGCGGCATCGCCGAGCGTGCGCGTTTTGTACCGCAATTGTGCGCCACGGTGCTGATCGTGGCGTTTGTCTATCCGTTCTTCGAGGGGCTGGTGTGGAACGGCAACTTTGGGGTGCAAGCCTGGTTGCAGCAGCGTTTTGGCGCCGGCTTCCATGATTTTGCCGGGTCGGTGGTGGTGCATGCCATGGGCGGCTGGCTGGCGCTGGCGGCGGTGCTGTTGCTGGGGCCGCGCAACGGCCGTTACCGCGACGGCAAGCTGGTGGCGTTCGCGCCGTCGAGCATTCCCTTCCTGGCGTTGGGCTCGTGGATCCTGATTGTCGGCTGGTTCGGCTTCAACGTGATGAGCGCCCAGACCCTGCAAGGGGTGAGCGGGCTGGTGGCGGTGAACTCGCTGATGGCCATGGTCGGCGGCACCGTGGCGGCGTTGATCGTCGGGCGCAACGACCCGGGCTTCCTGCACAACGGGCCGCTGGCCGGGTTGGTGGCGATCTGCGCCGGCTCCGACCTGATGCATCCGGTGGGCGCCTTGGTCACCGGGGCGATGGCCGGGGCCTTGTTCGTCTGGTGCTTCATGGCCGCCCAGAGCCGCTGGAAGATCGACGATGTGCTCGGAGTCTGGCCGCTGCATGGCCTGTGCGGTGTGTGGGGCGGGATTGCCTGCGGGATCTTCGGCCAGAGTGCATTGGGTGGGTTGGGCGGTGTCAGCCTGGCCAGCCAGTTGATTGGCACCGGCCTTGGGGTACTGGTGGCGCTGCTGGGCGGATTCGCCGTGTATGGCGTGATCAAGGCCGTCTGCGGGCTGCGCCTGACCCAGGAGCAGGAGTATTACGGCGCCGACCTGTCGCTGCACAAGATCGGTGCGGTGAGTCAGGACTGAGGGGCCACCGGCCCAGGCAGCGAACTGCTCAGGGCCGGGGCGGGACGGCCTCAACCGCCCTGCAGGCGTGCTTCGCAGGCCTCGATCGCGGCCTGCGAGCCGGACACCAGTATCCGGTCTCCGGCTCGCAGGCGCGGGGCCGGATTGAGCGGCAGCTCGCTGCCATTGCGTTGCACGCCTTGCACATCCACGCCCAGTGCTTCCAGTCCCAGCTCTTGCAGCAGTCGGTTGCAGGCGTGGGCGTCGGCGTCGAGGTTGACCGCGTGCATCTGCACCGCGGGTGGCTCGTGATTGTCCTGGGTGCTGCTTTGCGCCCCATGGTAGAAGCCGTGCAGCAGGCGATAGCGGCTGTGACGCACCTCGTCCACGGTGCGTTGTACCCGTTGCTCCGGCAGGCCAAGCATGATCAGGGCGTGGGAAGCCAGCATCAGGCTCGACTCCAGCAGTTCGGGTACCACTTCGTTGGCACCGGCGGCCTTGAGTTCGGCCAGCTGGCTGTCGTCCCGGGTCCGCACCAGGATCGGCACGTTGCGATCCAGGCGCCGCGCGGCCTTGAGCACCGTCAGGGCAATGTCGGTCTTGTCCACGGCAATCACCAGCAGGCGGGCCCGCTCCAGGCCCACGGCGGCCAGCAGGTCGCCACGGCGGCAATCGCCGTAATGCACGCAGCTCTCTGCCGCCGAGGCCTCCTGGACCCGCACCGGATCATCGTCCAGGGCGATGAATCGCAGTTGCTCGTGACGCAGGAAGCGGCCGATGGACTGGCCGACCCGGCCATAGCCGCAGATCACCACATGGTCCTGCAGTTCGGCGTTCTGCGCGCTGATTTCCTCCAATTGCGCGGTTTGGTTGGGCTTGCGGTGCAGACGCGCGGTGATCACCGGCGCGGCGCGCAGCAACAGTGGGGTCAGCAGCATGGAGCTGAAGGTGGCGGCCAGCAGCAGGCCACTCAAGTGTGACGGGATCATCTGGGTCAGTTGCATCTGCGCCATCAGGGCGAAGCAGAACTCGCCGCCCTGGGCCAGGGCCAGGCCGCTGCGCCAGGCCGTCTCGCCGTCGCTGCCGCGCAGCTTGAGCAGGATCGCCACCACGCTGCCCTTGATCAGTAGCAGGGCCAGGGTCAGGCCGAGGATCAACAGGCTGTGGTCGATGAACAGTTGCAGGTCGATGAGCATGCCGATGCTGACGAAGAACAGCCCCAGGAGAATGTCGCGGAACGGACGGATATCGGCTTCGATCTGGTGCCGGTAGTGGCTTTCTCCCAGCAGCATGCCGGCAAGGAAGGCCCCCAGGGCCGGCGACAGGCCCAGCAAGTGGGTGAGCCAGGCGGTCAGCAGCACAATCACCAGGGCCAGCAGTACGAACAGCTCGGCAGAGTGGGAGGCGGCGACTTCGTGGAACAGCCGGGGCAGCAGCCAGCGGCTGGCCAGCAGCAGGCCGAAGAACAGCACCAGGGTCTTGCCCAGGGTGACAGGCAGGGCCCAGTACCAGGCCTGGTCGCTGTTGCCGGCGAAGACCGGCACCAGGGTCAGCAACAGCACTGCCACCACGTCCTGGAACAGCAGCACGCCGATGGCATTCTGTCCGTGGCTGCTGAAGATCTCGCCGAGGCTGGTCAGCTCCTTGCTGACGATGGCGGTGGACGACAGGGCCAGGCCGGTGCCGAGCATCAGCGCCGAGGTCAGGGGCATGCCGAACAAGGCCAGGAGCCCGCCGAGGATCAGGCCACTGCACAGCACTTGCAGACTGCCCAGGCCAAACACCACGCGGCGCAGGGCGAGCATTTTCGACAGGGAGAATTCCAGGCCCAGGGAAAACAGCAGGAAGACCACCCCCAGTTCCGCCAGGTCCGGCAGGTCCTCGCTGTCATTGACCCAGTCCAGGGCGGTGGGCCCGACCATCAGCCCCACCGACAGATAACCCAGGACCGGTGGCAGGCTCAGGCGGCGGAACAGCGCAATGACCACCAGTGATGAAGCGAGAATGATCAGCAGATTGGCAAACAACGGGCATCTCCGGACAAGGGGGCGGGCAGGGCAAAGCCTAGAGGCAAAAAGGCCGCGAGGATCGCCCGGTTGGCGGTTAATAATTCTGACTCACGTCATTTTTTGTTGAGAATTTCGCATATTCGCAAGCTTTGGCCAGGCTCAGAAGGTGTCTATCGAGGTGCTGTACGCCTGTCGGAGCATTCTCTTTGCAGGGCCGCAGAGGGGCATGGGGCCTCGGCATATCTGGACAGGCGCGGGTCGACGGCTTTCGCGCTCGGGCCTAAAATAAGCACCCGTTCTTCACACGGTTGCCCTGTCATGCCCCCTGAATGCCAATTGTTCGGCACCCTTGGTTGCCACCTGTGCGAACTGGCCGAGGCCGAGTTGATGCCGCTAGTGGAGCACGGCCTGATGGTCGAGCTGGTGGACATCGCCGAAAGTCAGGAACTGTTCGAAAGCTATGGCCTGCGTATCCCGGTGTTGCGCCGGGTGGACAATGGCGCCGAGCTCGGCTGGCCCTTCGACGCCGAGCAGGTGGTGGCGTTCCTGCGCTGACACTTGGCTTGCAACATCCGAGCTTCCGCCTGTCGCCCATGGTCGGAATTCATTGGCGAGATCTGTCGATTGGTTTACTGTATGCATATACAGCTATCAAGGAATCTCGCCATGTCTCTCACTTTCCTGACCGGTACCGAACGCTCACAGCCGTTGCCAACCTGTTTTCTGGAACTGGGTGACAGCGGCTGCGCTGCCGTTGCCAATGAGCCCACCGGTAGCGGCTTTTCCCTGGATCGGACCCTGGGTCTGGGGTCTCCCCAGATCCACGGCCTGTTGGTGGACGACGACAACCTGCTGGGGTTCGGCATCTACCCCGGGGACCGGCTGATCGTCGATCGCTCAGCCAATCCGGTGGTGGATCAGTACCTAGTGGTACGTCCCCAAGGCGCCCATGAATACTCGCTGCGCCTGCTGGCTCCCGATCCTCGTGGCGGTCTTTTGCTCAAGGCGGCGCGCCCTTCAATCCCTTCCTTGGTGCTGGATGACCTGGGCTTGATCGAGATCTGGGGCGTGGTGTTGTGGGTGGTTAGTTATGTGGGACGCAAGCAGCCCTGATGGATATGGCGGACGCTTCAAACGGTTAAAGGAATAAATGATGGTCAATGTCGAACAACTGAAAAACAGCGTGAACAGCATGTCCACCGATGTGCTCCGTGAGGCGGTGCTTGAGTTACGCCTGGATGGGTTGGTCACCGAGGGCAAGACACCCTTCAACAAGCTGCACTTCAATACCTGCTTTGCCGAGATCGAAGCCCTGTTCCAGCGAGCGGGTTACCACCGGCAGCTGGATGTGGTGGGTTATCAAGGGCTGCTCTATGCCCTCTATGATCCGGGTCGCTGGGAGGCTGTGGATGTGCTGCGCTGGCTCAAGGAGTTCACCGAGGCAGCGGCCCAGGCCAAGCACTCGTGTGCCTGAGGTCGGGCAAACTGCTTCTAGGTTCCTGAGGGGCGCTGTTGGATAATGCCGCCTTGCATTGATCTTTCGAGCTTTTGTATGTCCACCGCGAGCTTTTCCGCTGCACAGCATCAGGCCAGTACCTTGTATCTGCCCCCTGGCTCCTGGCCGACGGTGCTGGATTGCCTGTGTGATCACTTCAAGGCCATCAGTCGTGAACAATGGCTGGATCGTATCGCCCGCGGCCGAGTGCTGGACGGGCAGGGCCAGCCCATCAGTCTGGACATGGCCTATCGCGAAGGCTTGCGGATTCATTATTTTCGTGAGGTGCCGGATGAGAAGCTGATCCCGGTGCAGGAGACCATCCTCTATGCCGACGAGCATCTGGTGGTGGCGGACAAACCGCATTTTCTGCCGGTCACCCCTGCGGGCGAGTACGTCGAGCAGACTTTGCTGCGTCGCCTTATCCGCCGCCTGGACAACCCGAATCTGGTGCCCCTGCATCGCATTGACCGGCATACGGCAGGGCTGGTGCTGTTTTCTGCCAATCCCGGCAGCCGCTCGGCCTATCAAGCGTTGTTCCCTACCCGGCAGATCGAGAAACGCTATGAAGCCATTGCCGGTGCCTTGCCACACCTGAATTTTCCCCTGGTGCACAAAAGCCGATTGGTGGACGGGGAGCCCTTCTTCCGCATGCAGGAAGGCGAGGGGGCGAGCAATACCGAAACCGCCATCGACGTCAGGGAAAGGCACTGCGATCTGTGGCGCTATGCCTTGTACCCGGTGACCGGCAAGAAGCATCAGTTGCGGGTACACATGAGTGCCCTTGGAGCCGCGATCTGCAATGACCCGTTCTACCCCGAGGTGCTCAAGGACGCCGAGGATGACTATGACAATCCACTGAAGCTGCTGGCTCAGGGCCTGCGCTTCATCGATCCGCTGACTGGGCAGGAGCGCGAGTTCGAAAGCCGTATCAGCCTGCAGTGGTGAAAAACCGTCTCGCAGAAACAATAAAACCCGCAACAGGCGGGTTTTATTACATCAGAGCAACCACCGTCGGACTTACAGCTCCTTGACGGTACGAACCTGATCCTTGTTGATGCGAGTCTGTTTGCCGTCCAGCTGTTCAAACTCGTAGAAGCCGGAATCCTTGTCGTATTCAGGGGTATCGACGGCCTGGATTTCGCGACCGTCATTCAGGGTGATCACTGTCGGCGAAGCGCAACCGGCGAGAGTGGCCAGGCCCAGTGCGAGCATGAGAGTGGCGAGGGTCCGTTGAGTCATTGTGTGTCTCCGAAATGAGTACTTTTGAGTGCTGGTCTTCAGACGTATACAACGTCTGCAAGTTCCTTGGCCAGGGACATTCTGTCACGTTGCCGGGCGGATCGCAGGCGTTGGCGGCTGCAGCTTAGCTCACAGCGCCTGTTTGTCCGCGGTCTGGCTTTCTCGACGGCTGGACTGCTTGTGCTGGCAGTCCGGGGCAAGGTGAAGGCCGGCCCCGCAGCGGCGCCGGATCAAAGCGCTGTGATATAACACCGGGCTGTGTCTCCTACCTCTGGATCGAGCCTATGAAAGCCAAGGCTGATGTACCTTTTTCTCCCCTGAATATTGCGGTGCTGACCGTCAGTGACACCCGCACCCTGGAAACCGATACCTCCGGCCAGGTCTTCGTCGAGCGCCTGGGCGCCGCGGGCCATCGTCTGGCAGCGCGGGTGTTGCTCAAGGACGATCTGTACAAGATCCGCGCCCAGGTCGCTACCTGGATCGCCGATGACGTGGTGCAGGTGGTGTTGATCACCGGCGGCACCGGTTTTACTGGTCGCGACAGTACTCCGGAAGCTGTGGCCTGCCTGCTGGACAAGCAGGTCGATGGTTTTGGCGAGCTGTTCCGGCAGATATCGGTGGCGGATATAGGTACTTCCACTGTGCAGTCCCGTGCCTTGGCCGGGCTGGCCAATGGCACCCTGGTGTGCTGCCTGCCGGGCTCCACCAATGCGGTACGTACCGGCTGGGACGCAATACTGGCCGAGCAGTTGGATTCGCGGCATCGGCCGTGCAACTTCGTCCCTCACCTGAAACAGGCGGCACCTTGTGAATCCCGTGGGTAAGCCGGGCAAGCAGGGGGCCTTGATGCCGGTGGAGCAGGCATTGGCGCGCCTGTTGGCCATGGCCGAGGCAGCGCCCATTGTCGAGCGTGAACGGCTGCCATTGGCAGCCACTGAGGGCCGGGTCCTGGCTGAGGCGCTGGTATCCAGCCTGGATCTGCCGCCTTGGCCCAACAGCGCCATGGATGGATACGCCTTGCGCGTGGAGGACTGGAAGGGCGAGCCCTTGCCGGTCAGCCAGCGGATTTTCGCCGGGCAGTCCCCCGAGCCCTTGCAGCCGGGAACCTGTGCGCGGATCTTCACTGGCGCTCCGGTGCCGGCGGGTGCGGATTGCGTCGAGATGCAGGAAAACACCCAGGTTCAGGATGATCAGCGCGTACGTTTTACCGATCCATTGAAGGTCGGCCAGAACATCCGTCCCCAGGGTCAGGAAACCACCATAGGCGAGCAGGTCTTGGCTGCCGGTACGCGCTTGGGGCCCATCGAGCAGGGCCTAGCAGCGTCCTTGGGATGTGCCGAGCTTGAGGTGCTGCGTCGAGTCCGTGTGGCGTTGTTGTCCACCGGCGACGAACTGGTGGAGCCTGGTCGGCCTCTTGGTCCGGGGCAGATCTACAACAGCAATCGAGTGCTGCTGTGCAGTTGGTTGAAGCGCCTGGGTTGTGAGGTGCTGGATGCGGGAATCCTTCCCGACGATCTTCCCGCGACCCGTCAGCGCCTGGCGGCGCTGGGGGATGTGGACCTGATTCTTTCCACCGGTGGTGTCTCGGTGGGGGAGGCGGACTTTCTCGGCATCGCCCTGCGGGAAGCCGGTGAGCTGGCCCTGTGGAAACTGGCGATCAAGCCTGGCAAACCCCTGACCTTCGGACATTTTCGTGGGGTACCGGTGATTGGCCTGCCGGGCAATCCGGCATCGACCCTGGTGACTTTCGCCCTGCTGGCGCGGCCTTATCTACTGCGGCGCCAGGGCGTGCAGCAGGTGCAACCATTGAGCTTCCAGGTGCCGGCGGGCTTTGTCTGGCCCCGGCCCGGCAATCGTCGCGAATACTTGCGCGGCCGCCTGGAGAATGGGCGAGCGATCATCTATCGCAATCAGAGCTCTGGCGTACTGCGCAGCGCTGCCTGGGCGGAAGGTCTGGTAGAGGTGCTGGAAGGTCGGACCCTGGAGGAAGGTGACGTGGTCAATTTCATTCCTTTGAGTGAAGTGCTGGAGTGAAGTGCTGGATTGATCGGCCACGGGCCCGGTTCGGCGCCGGGTCCGTGCCTTGCTTCAGCGCAGCAGCAATAACAGCAGCAGTCCGAAACGGCTGTGGAAACCCCAGGTCACCAGCCCTGCCATTATCGAGGCCGCAAATGTCAACCAGGCCAGGCGCTTGATTATCGATAGCGGCCTGGAATGAGGCGGATGTGCTTCGGACGAGAGTGGCAGATCGAACTCCCGAAGTGGAGGAGCCGCCAGCCAGGAGCTGTCGTTGATGCGATTGAGCGTTGAATGCCCTTGTGGATAAAACCCCTTGTCGTTCATGACGGTGCACTTCCTTGTATGAGGCGTCAGCGCCTGGCATGCACAGTCACTGATTGGCTCCGCAGGGTCAATTCAGGCAAATCTCATTCTTCGGTCAGAAAATTCACTTTGAGTCCTACGTCTCTTTTCAGGCGCCTGCACTGAGGCTGCTCGCCCCGCGGGCCTGGGTTTATTTATCGGGCGAGTTGCCTGACGAGCAGCGTCGTCACTTGCCGTTGTGGCAGATTCAGGGGCCAACGCTGTTTCAGGTGTTACCGGGGGTGGCGGGAGCTCGGCCATAAATGTCGTTGAAGCGCACGATGTCGTCTTCGCCCAGGTATTCCCCGCTTTGCACTTCGATTATTACCAGGTCGATCACCCCGGGATTGCACAGTCGATGAGGGCGACCGGGCTTGATAAAGGTCGACTCATTGGTGTCGAGCAGAAACTCGTCTTCTCCGTTGGTCACCCGGGCCATGCCGCTGACCACGATCCAGTGCTCACTGCGGTGGTGGTGCCTTTGCAGCGACAGCGAGGCGCCGGGTTTGACCTCGATACGCTTGATCTTGAAGCGTGGTCCTTCCTCAAGCACGGTATAGGTGCCCCAGGGGCGGTTCACGGTGCGGTGCAGGCGGTAGGCGTCGTGGCCCAGGCGCTTGAGCTCCTGGGCGATCAGTTTGACCTCCTGGCTGCGCTTGCCGTCGGCGATCAGCAGGGCGTCCGGGGTGTCGATGATGATCAGGTTGTCCAGGCCGATACCGCCCACCAGGCGCTGGCGTGAATCGATGTAGCAGTTGCGAACATCATGCAGCACGGTCTCGCCGTTGCACTGGTTGCCGTGTACGTCCGCCGGGCTCAGCTCGCGCACTGCCTGCCAGGAGCCGATATCACTCCAGCCGAGCTGGCAGGGCACCACGGCGACCTCCTTCGAGCGCTCCATCACCGCGTAGTCGATGGAGATGTCCGGCGCCAGGGCGAAGCTGTCGCGGTCCAGCTCCACTTGCACTTCGCGTTGGCCTTGCCTGTGGTGGCTCTGTTCCAGGCAGCGCTCGACGGCAGTGACCACCTGCGGCGCGAATTTGCGCAACTCACGGAGGATCACATCAGCGCGCATGCAGAACATGCCGGCGTTCCACAGGTGTTGGCCGCCGTCGACGTAACACTGGGCAGTGGCAGCATCGGGCTTTTCGACGAAACGGCTGACCTGGAAGCTTTCACCGTGCAAGCCCAGGCCTTTCTCGATATAGCCGAAACCGGTTTCGGCATGGCTTGGCTCGATACCGAAGGTCACCAGCCAGCCTTGCTCGGCCAACTGCCGGGCGCGCGCCACCGCGGCGGCGAATGCGTGGAGGTCATTGATCAGATGGTCGGCGGGCAGCACCAGCAGTTGTGCGTCAGCGCCGTAGTGCTGGTTGACGTGCAGCGCGGCGGCGGCAATGGCCGGCGCGGTATTGCGGCCGAAGGGTTCGAGGATGAAATCCAGCTCAAGCTGAGTCTTGTTCAGCGGGCGGTAGTCATCCAGGGTGCGAAAGAGCACTTCACGGTTGGTCACCGTCAGCAACCGGCCGACGTCTTTCAGGGTCGTGGCGCGCACGAAGGTCTTCTGCAGCAGGCTCTCGCCGTCCGGCAGGCGCATGAAGGGTTTGGGCATCGCCTCGCGGGACACCGGCCACAGGCGGGTGCCGGCGCCGCCAGCAATGATGCAGGGAATGAGCGGGCTCATTTAGAAGGCCTCGTGGATCATGATGACGGACGCAATGGTGCGGAGCAGGATGTGCAGTTCAAGCCAGGCTGACCAATTTTCGATGTATTCCAGGTCGAATTCGACACGTTTTTCGATTTTTTCCAGGGTAGGAGGCTCGTCACGGTAGTTATTGACCGGCGCCAGCCCGGCAGCGGCAGATTGCACAGGATCAGTTGCAAGCGCAGCCGGTTGTCGAAGAGCGATTCGGCGTACTAGCTATGAAAGATTTTCCTCGTTGGCGGCTAATCTGGGTCATGAGTGGGAGGTACGAGCTAGGCTGGCTTGGGCAAAAAAATAATCGATGGGACAGACTTATTTCGCTGTGCCCGAGGTCAACATCCCTCAAGGAACCCATAACCGGAGTCATGGTTGATGAATGAGCGCAAGGCACTTTTGATACTGCATGGCAAGCAGGCCCTCAACGATGAGGTGCGCGCTGCGGTTGAGGCCAAGCGTGCTGCCGGCTGGGAGGTTTCGGTGCGTCTGACCTGGGAGGCGGGAGATGCCCAGCGTCTGGTGAGCGAGGCCCTGGACGCCGGGCATACCCGGCTGATCGCCGGAGGCGGCGACGGTACGCTGCGCGATATCGCCGAGACCCTGGCCAACGCGTCGACCCAGGCCAGTCTGGCGCTGCTGCCATTGGGCACGGCCAATGACTTTGCCCGGGCTGCCGGTGTTCCCCTTGACCCGGCGGCGGCCCTGGAGCTGCTGGACGTCCCGGCCCGGACGATCGACCTGGGGGAGGTTGGCGGGCAGATTTTCCTCAATATGGCCACCGGCGGCTTTGGCAGCCAGGTCACTGCCAACACCTCTGAAGACTTGAAGAAAGTCCTTGGCGGTGCCGCTTATCTGTTCACCGGGCTGTCGCGCTTTGCCGAGTTGAGTGCGGCCTACGGCGAATTGCAGGGGCCGGATTTCCATTGGCGTGGTGAGTTGCTGGCCCTGGGCATCGGCAACGGCCGGCAGGCGGGAGGCGGGCACGAGCTTTGCCCGGGAGCCATGGCCGACGACGGCTTGCTGGATATCAGCATTCTGCCGGCGCCTCAGGAGCTGGTGGGCACTCTGAAGAGTCTGCTGGCCGGTGGCCTGGGGATCGACAATATGTTTGTCCGCGCGCGTCTGCCCTGGGTCGAGATCAAGGCCTCAAGAGGCCTGGACATCAATCTTGATGGCGAACCGCTGCAGGGCGACACTTTGCGGTTTACCGCCCGTCCTGCGGCCTTGCAGGTGCATTTGCCGGCGGATTCGCCGTTGCTCGGCGCCGCTCGCTGAGTCAGTCGTCGAGGCTGATGATGCGCTCGCGTACGGCGAACAGCACCAGCCCGGCGACGTCGAAGATCTGCAGGCGTTTCATGATCTGCGAGCGATGGGTTTCCACGGTCTTGATGCTCAAACCCAGGCCCAGAGCGATCTCCCGGGTGGACTTGCCCCGCACGATCAGCCGCAGTATTTCCAGCTGGCGAGCCGTCAGGTTGTGGTTTTCCGCAGGCTGGGGCTGGTGCTTCTGGGCTCGGGTCAGCGCCTGGTTGATCACGGTGTGAGCAATGGCCGGACTCAGGTAGCGTTCGTTGTTGCGCAACGCTTCCAGGGCGTGTTCGAGTTCGGTGGCGGTGGTGTCCTTGAGCAAATAGCCGTGGGCGCCGGATTCCAGGGCCTGCATGATCAGGGAGGGATCGGTATGCATCGACAGAATCAGGACTTTGCTCTGGGGCCGCATTGCCTTGAGCCGGCGCAGGGCGTCCAGGCCGCCGATGCGTTTCATCGACAGGTCCAGCAGGACGATGTCCGGATGCAGTTTCTCGACCATTTCCAGCAGTTGCGCGCCGTCATCGGCTTCACCGATCACCGCGTATCCGGGAATGTCCATGACCAGGGCACGCACGCCAGCCCTGATAAGCGAGTGGTCATCCACCAAGAGTAAATTACAGGTCAATGTGAAACCTTATTCGTGCTGGCCCGCTCCAGGGTGCGAGGGGCCCAGGGAAAGAGTGCTTCGATCTGGGTGCCTTGGTCGAGCTCGCTGGTGACCTGCAACAGGCCACCCAACTGGCTGATTCGTTCCTGCATCCCGGCCATGCCGCGCTGGCCCAGGGCGCCGGGATCGCTGGCCGGGGCGAACCCCTGGCCATCATCGCTGATGAACAGCGAAAGACCTTCCGGCAGTCGCTGTATTCGTACCAACAGGTTTTTCGCCTGGGCGTGGCGCAGCATGTTGGTGACCGCTTCCTGGGTGATGCGGAACGCTGCGACGGCCATCTCTTCCGGGATTCCCGACAGGCGCTGGCGGCATTCCAGGCTCCAGTGCACCGAGGTGTTTTCCAGGGTCTTGAGCAGGTGGGCGCGCAGGCTGGCCTCCAGTCCCAGGCTGGCCAACTGCCGGGGATTGAGGATTGCGGACACGTCACGCACTTTGGCCAGGGTCTCTTCCAGAGTGGTGCCGAGCACCGCGCAGGAGTCCTGCAGGTCGTCCGGCAGGCGACGCTTGAGCCAATCGGTCTGCAGTTTTGCCGCTGTCAGCAACTGGCCGATGTCATCGTGCAGTTCACGGCTGAGGCGGTGTCGCTCATTTTCCTTGACCTCTAGCAGGCGTTCGGCGAGCTCCTGGGGCTGGAAACGGATGGACTTTCGCGAATAGCCGTATTGCACCCAGATACAGGTCAGGGCCGCGATATTGAGCAGCAGCAAGATCAGCGGCAAGGGCCGGTCCAGGCAATAGATCAGTGCGTTGCCCAAGGTCGAGCAGGAACACAGCAACAGGCTGAGCCAGCGCAGATGATCTAGAGAGAGGGGCCAAGAGAAGAGTGACTTGAGGCTGGCGTACATAGCGGATGGAGCCAATGAATGTTCGCTGCGAGAGCCTTGTCAGAAGTGGATGACGAGGCTTGTTTGAGAAACGGTGTTATTTGAATACTGGGTTTCAATCAACGTTGTCTGTTTGTCTTGTACAAGCCGAGTAGTGACTGCCGACATTGGAATCAAAGTGCCATTACTGTGTCCGTTTATGGGCGACATAATACCACCGAAGATACCGTTGGTCGCGTTTATACGCACAGTTATATATGTCCTGAAAGTCAGGAATATGGATCTGCTGCACGTTTGTTCCATTTCCTCCATGGACTTCGGGAGGGGTAATGAAAGCGCGGGATGTGGGCGATGTTGCGGGCCCATACAGGGCTCTGAACAGTAAGTCCCGGGGCTGGCGCTAGTTGGAGTTGTTGAATCGATAATGTCGCTCTTGGGTATGAAATACTCAATAACGACCAGATAGTTGACCCTGAGCCTGAAGTTCTACTGATATTTCGGGTTGGCTATTGTAACTGCGGGTTTTATCTGCCAGCCAGCGGCACAAGTGCAACTTCAATGGGTGCAGGATGGATAAGCGCAGGTACAGTTTTGCGCCACTTGATCGGTCAGTTCGTTGATCAGCAGGGCCTGTTCGCTGTCATCCAGATTGAGTTGGCCGTTGTGCGGGTCGATCAATTCCAGTTGCCAGGCCATCAGGGTCAGGCAGCTTTTCAAGGCGTCGAGGATCGGATCGTTGAGGTCCACTGGATGTGCTGTACGTTTCAACACGCCATGAATGTGCAAGGCGAATTCGGCCAGCGGGCTGATGGAATGGCGTGCTGCCGTCTGGGCCAGGCACAGCAGGCTGGCGAGCAGGCAGTTGATCGCTTCTTCGTCATTTCTGATCAAGTGCAGATGGCTCAGGCAATCTTCCGATTTAGCCAGTAGAGCCTGAGCTTCGAGCAGGAACTCAGGCAGGGGGGGAGCGCACTCATGGCCGTCCTTTAGCATGCTTATCTCCATGACTTCGAGTCCGATGGCGGGATAGGGCCTTGGCTGAACGGTTTTAAGGTATGGCGTGTTTTTTGCGTTTGTATATCAGATAAATCTGATTTTTTTTCAGGTGGCGCGAGCGGCTGTGAGAGTGGTTGTTCGTCGCTTTTGCAAGCAGCCCGAATGCCGGCCACAGCAATGCGGCGCACTTGCGCTGGGGCTTGATGGGCGTGGGTGCTGAGGCTTGAAAGGGTGCTGGGCCACCTTTCTGCGATCACAAACAAAAGCCTGACTCCGTTCATGCAATGAGAATGGCGTCACATTAATGGCTATTGGATATTGCGAATATCAGGATGGTCCTGATTGTTGCTAAGGGAAACCCTTAGGCGCGGGAACTTCACGTCGCGAAGAGGGTCGCGCCGTCGCAGAGTCGTGCTGATGAATTGACCGGCTCAGTAAAGCATGATGTTAATGTGACATCAATGGCTTTCATGTGGCAATTTGCATGCGAGTCAAGATCCGGCGGATCCCGCCGATATCTGTCTTTAGTGAATTCATCAGAACAAGCCCAGGAGTCATTAATGGCCGGCATTCTCGACACGGTAGATCAACGCACGCAGCTGGTGGGTGAGAATCGCCTGGAAATCCTCATGTTCCGCCTGGCCGGTCGGCAGCTGTTCGCGATCAACGTCTTCAAGGTCCAGGAAGTCCTGCAACTGCCCAAGCTGACCCTGATGCCGCAGCGCCACCCGTTCGTTTGCGGTGTGGTCAACCTGCGTGGCCAGACCTTGCCGGTCATCGACCTGTCCCAGGCCATCGGCATGCGCCCGCTGGTTCCGGGGCCCAACAGCACCATCATCGTCACCGAGTACAACCGTTCGGTGCAGGCGTTCCTGGTGGGCGGCGTGGACCGCATCGTCAACATGAACTGGGAAGCCATCATGCCGCCGCCCACCAGTGCCGGGCGCCAGCATTACCTGACGGCCATCAGCAAGGTTGACGAGCAACTGGTGGAAATCATCGACGTCGAGAAGGTCCTGGCGGAAATCGTGCCCTACAACGCCAAGGTTTCCCGGGACAAGCTGGAAGATCCTGTGCTCGAACGTGCTCGCGGCCGTGAAGTGCTGCTGGTGGATGACTCCAACGTGGCGCTTTCGCAACTGCGCGACACCCTCGGCCAGTTGGGGGTGAAGATGCACATCGCCAGCGATGGCCTCAAGGCTCTGAACATGCTCAAGGCCTGGGCCGACACCGGGGTCGACATGACCGACAAGTTGTTGATGGTATTCACCGATGCGGAAATGCCTGAGATGGACGGCTATCGCCTGACTACCGAGATCCGCAACGACCCGCGCCTGCGTGGGCTCTATGTGGTCCTGCACACATCCTTGTCCGGCAGTTTCAACGAATCGATGGTGAAGAAGGTCGGTTGCGACAACTTCCTCTCCAAGTTTCAGCCGGACAAACTGGTGGACGTGGTCCGTCAGCGTTTGATGCTGGATGAAGTCAGCGTCTGATTCATGAGGATGTCCGGCTGCTTTTCCCTTGCACCTTTGTTTCGTCGAGGCGCTGGTATAGGGTGAGGCTTTTTGCCCACACAGGGAGCTGGACATGCGTCTTAGCGCGCTTTATCGATACCCGTTGAAATCCGCAAAGGGCGAAACCCTGCAACAGATCGGCCTGGACAAGCTCGGCCTGGAGGGGGATCGCCGCTGGATGCTGGTGGACGAGGCCAGCGGGCGCTTCCTCACCCAGCGTGCCGTGGGCCGCATGAGTCAGCTCTCGGCGCTGTGCAATGACCAGGGTGGCCTGACCCTCAGCGCTCCCGGGTTTTCCACCCTTGATGTGCCCCTGCCAGCGGCCGATGCTGCACTGCGCGGCGTGACCATCTGGCATGACAGCCTGCGGGTGCCTGATGCCGGTGACGAAGCGGGCGCCTGGGTCAGTGAGTTCATCGGCAAGCCCACCCGCCTGGTGCAGGTGCCCGCGGAACGGGCGCGAAGCACCGCCGCCGGTTATGGCAGGGACGATGATCAAGTGGCGTTCGCCGATGGTTTTCCACTCTTGTTGATTGGCCAGGCGTCCCTGGAGGACCTGGCCGGTCGCGTCGGGCGGCCTCTGGAGATGCTGCGTTTTCGACCCAACCTGGTGATCGAAGGCAGCGAGCCCTTTGCCGAGGACCAGTGGCGGCGCATACGGATTGGCGATGTCGAGTTTCGTGTGGTCAAGCCGTGCTCGCGCTGCATCCTGACCACCATTGACCCACAGACTGGCGAACGCAGCGCCGACCGCGAACCCCTGGCCACTTTGCAGAAATATCGCGCCCAGGCTGACGGGGCGATGTTCGGGCAGAATCTGGTCAACGACGGCAATGGTCGCTTGCAGGTGGGGATGCCAGTGACCGTCCTCGAATAGCGTTTCTTGGCTCCATGAAAAATGCCCGTCTCTTTAGGAGACGGGCATTTTTTTGTCAGCGCGACAGCCGTGACAGGTGAATCAACCGCGGTATTCGCACAGGTAGGCGGTTTCCACAGCGACTTTCAGTTGGAACTTGCTGTTGGCCGGTACGTTGAACTGGCTGCCGGCAGGAAAGGTTTCCCAGTCGGCGCTGTCGGGCAGGCGCACGGTCAGGGCGCCGGACACCACGTGCATGATTTCCCGTTGCGCCGTACCGAACTCGTATTCGCCCGGGGCCATGACGCCAATGGTGGCTGGACCTTCGGCCGTGCCGAAGGCAATCGACTTGACGGTGCCGTCGAAGTACTCGTTGACTTTAAACATGGGCGATTCCTCAAGAAAGGGTCAAAAAGGTCGGCCAGTATGCACAAGGCCTCAAAGGCCGTCACCTGCCGCCATCATGGAAGAATCAGCGGCAATAAGCGCGCTGTATTGCGTGCATCTTCCAGGGCTCGATGCTGCTGGCCGTTGAACTGCATGCCGGCCAGCTGCAAGGCTGCATTCAGGCCCAGGGGGCGCTCCAGACGCCGGGCCTTGGCAAAGCGCTGCTTGAGGTTCATGTGGGGGACGTCATTCAACAGGCTGTGCAGTTGCTGGTTGTGCCACTCCAGTTGCAGTTGCTTGCGGTCATAGTCGCCCCAACTGGCCCAGCCCTCCAGGCGCGACTGATGCTGGCCCAGCCAGCGTTCGAACAGGGTCCAGACTTCGCCCAACGGTGCGGCGCTGTCGATATTGGCCTGGGTGATATGGGTCAGTTCGCGACAGAACGGCGTCAGCCGAGGGCGTCGCAAGGGGCGGACGAAACGCTGGAAATGGTCCTGTTCCCGACCCTGGCGGTTGACCAGGGTGGCTCCGATTTCGATGATTTCCATCTCGCTTACCGGCCAGCCCCCTTCATCCGTTGTGGCTTCCAGATCTATTACCAGCCAGTGGGGCATCGCTAATTCCAGCCTTCAAGCTCCTGATGAGGCTTGAGCGTAGCCAAAGCTGAGGCATCCGCCTAGTGCTCCATTTCCGCGGCGGGGCCGACTTGTTCCACCTCCAGCAGAATCTGCCGGTTCTTCACCTGGTCCCCGAGGTTGACCTGGACCCGGGTGATCACTCCGTCGATCCCGGCCTTGAGCGGGTGCTCCATCTTCATTGCCTCCAGCACCAGCAGCAGTTGGCCCTTGCTGACACTCATGCCCTCGCTGACCAGTACGTCGACTATGGCCCCGTCCATGGGCGCCTTGAGGGTGCCGGAATCGGTGCTCAGTTGACTCTGTAGCGGCGCATGGGTGCGGTCTTGCAGATGCAGGCTGCCCTGGCGGCTGCTCAGCCAGAGTTCGCCGTCTTGCAACTGATAGGCGTAGTGCCGGCGAATGCCAGCGACCTCCAGCGTGGCCCGACGGCCATCGGCGGCCATCACCTTGATTGCCCACACGTCATCCCCCTGCTGTACGTGCAACAGGCCCGATGCCGAAGGGCTCAGCTCCAGCGACCATTGACGGTCATCCAGACCGATGCGGTAGCCCAGGGGCACACTGGCGTTATTGCGCCAGGCACTCAGGTTTGAGCGGTGTGCGCTGGCGCTGTGGTGATAGAAGAGCGCAGCGGCGATGGCTAGTTCCTCAAGGCTGGGGCACTGCGGTTGCAGGCTTAGGTCCTCGGCAAAATGTTCGGCGATGAACGCGGTGCTGAACCGACCACTGGCAAATACCGGGTGCCTGAGCAGACCGGCCAGCAGCCGGCGATTGCTTTCAAGCCCCAGCAGCACACAGTCCTCGACCCCGCGCAACAGCTTGCGCCGGGCTTCCTCGCGGGTGGCACCGTGGGCGATCAGCTTGCCCAGCATCGGGTCGTAGAAGGGGCTGACCCATTGGCCTTCCTGCAAGCCGTGGTCGGTGCGTATCCCCGGCGCCGGCTGCCAACGCAGGACCTGGCCGGTCTGGGGCAGAAAGTTCTGCGCCGGGTCCTCGGCGTACAGGCGAACTTCGATGGCATGGCCGTTGAGCTGCACCTGCTCCTGGGTCAACGGCAGGGGCTCGCCGGCAGCGACTTGCAATTGCAGGGCCACCAGATCCAGGCCGGTGACCAGTTCCGTGACGGGATGCTCCACCTGCAGACGGGTGTTCATTTCCAGGAAGTAGAACTGACCGCGGGCGTCCAACAGGAACTCCACAGTGCCGGCGCCGACATAGTTCACCGCGCGCCCGGCCTTGAGCGCCGCTTCGCCCATGGCCCGACGCAGTTCCTCGGTCATCACCGGGCAGGGCGCCTCCTCAATGACCTTCTGATGGCGGCGCTGAATCGAGCAGTCCCGTTCACCCAGATAGATCAAGTGACCGTGCTGGTCGCCGAAGACCTGCATTTCCACGTGCCGGGGCTCGATCAGCGCCTGCTCCAGAATCAGCTCGTCGCTGCCGAAGGCATGCAGGGCTTCCGAGCGCGCGGTACGGATCTGCTCCAGCAGGTCTTCGTGCTGCTGCACCAGGCGCATGCCGCGTCCGCCACCGCCGGCGCTGGCCTTGATCATCAGCGGATAGCCGATGCGCTGGGCCTCGCGCTGCAAGGTGGCGTCATCCTGCTCCTCGCCCTGGTAGCCCTGGATACAAGGCACGCCGGCTTCGAGTATGGCGATCTTCGAGCGGCGCTTGCTGCCCATCAGTTCGATGGCGGCGGCACTGGGGCCGATGAAGGTGATACCGGCGGCGGCACAGGCCGCGGCGAACTCGGGGTTTTCCGAGAGGAAGCCGTAGCCCGGATGAATGGCGTCGGCACCGCTGCGCCGGGCAGCGTCGAGGATCGCCTCGCTGTTGAGGTAGGACTGCTGCACCGGGGACGGGCCGATGTGGATGGCTTCGTCGGCCATGTGCACATGCAGGGCGTCGGCGTCGGCGTCGCTGAACACGGCCACGGTGCGATAGCCCAGGGCCTGGGCGGTGCGCTGGATGCGGCAGGCGATTTCGCCACGGTTGGCGATCAGGATCTTGTTGAAGGTGGGCATACAGGCTCCCGGGAATCGGTGGGGGGCGTTCGCCGGCAAGCCGGCTCCTACAAGGGCTCAGCTGGCCCAGGTCGGTTTGCGTTTCTGCACAAAGGCCAGGGTGCCTTCGAGGCCTTCCGCTCCGGTGACAGCCTGGGCGAAGTCTTCGGCGGCCTGATCCAGCAGGGGCCCCAGAGGCTGTTCGACGCTGGCCAGGAGCAGGGCCTTGGTCGCAGCGTTGGCCCCGGGCGCGCAGCGCAGGACCTGCGACAACTGCTGTTCAAGGCGTTCTTCCAGGGCCCGGGGATCAGCCTCGACAAAATGCACCAGGCCCAGGTGCAGGGCCTCGGCGCCGTCGAAGCGGGCGGCGGTCAGGGTCAGGCGTCGGGCCTGGGTCAGGCCGATGCGCTGCACCACGAAAGGGGCGATCTGCGCCGGCAGCAGGCCGAGGCCGGTTTCCGGCATGCCGAACTGCGCACTGTGTTCGGCGATGGCGATATCGCTGACACACGCCAGGCCGAATCCGCCGCCCAGCACCGCTCCTTGCAGCACGCAGACCAGCACCTGGGGCGTCTGCTGGGCTTCTTCCAGCAGCGCACCGAAGGCCCGGTTCAGTTCACGGTAGGCAGCGCTGCCTCGTGTGCGGGCGCCGGCCATGTCCTTGAGGTCGCCACCGGCACAGAAATGGCCACCGGCGCCGCGCAGGACCAAGGCGCGGATGCTCCGCCGATCTCGCACGGCGGCGAGCACGGTGCGCAGTTCCGCCACCATCTGCAGGCTCATGGCGTTGCGGCTCTCGGGGCGGTTGAGGGTGATGAACAGCACACCATTGCGCGGTTCCAGCAGCAGGGTCTGGCAGGTCGGGAGCGGGCTCATTTCTTTTTCCCCGGCAGGATGCCCATGAGTTTGCAGATGATCCCCAGCATGATCTCGTCGGCGCCGCCGCCAATGGAAACCAGGCGCACATCGCGATAGGCGCGGGCCACCGGGTTGTCCCACATGAAGCCCATGCCGCCCCAGTACTGCAGGCAGCTGTCGCTGACTTCGCGACCCAGGCGCCCGGCCTTGAGCTTGGCCATGGAGGCCAGGCGAGTCACGTCCTGGCCGCGCACATACTGCTCGGTGGCCTGGTAGACCAGGGCCCGCAGGCACTCGATCTCGGTGGACAGTTCGGCCAGGCGGAAGTGGATCACCTGATTGTCGATCAGCGGGCTGCCGAAGGTGCGGCGTTCCTTGCAGTACTCGATGGTGCTGTCGACGCAGTACTCCAGGCCCTTGATCATGTTCGCTGCGCCGAACAGCCGCTCTTCCTGGAACTGCAGCATCTGCATCATGAAACCGGCGCCTTCATGACCGATTCGATTGCGCTGGGGCACCCGCACATCGTCGAAGAACACCTGGGCGGTTTCCGAACTGCGCATGCCGAGCTTGTCCAGATGCGAACTGAGGCTGATGCCCGGGGTGTTCATCGGCACCATGATCAGCGACTTGTTGATGTGTGGCTTGTCGTCCGAGGTATTGGCCAGCAGACAGATGAAGTCGGCGCTGGGGGAGTTGGTGATCCACATCTTGCTGCCGTTGATCACGTAGTCGTCGCCGTCCTTGCGGGCGTGGGTCTTGAGCCCGGCCACATCGGAACCGGCGCCGACTTCGGAGACGCCGATGCAGCCCACCTGCTCGCCCGTGATGGCCGGGCGCAGAAACTCGTCGCGCAGCTCATCGGAACCGAAGCGCGCCAGGGCCGGGGTGCACATGTCGGTCTGTACGCCGATGGACATGGGAATACCGCCGCAATGGATGGTGCCGAACTCTTCGGCGGCGACGATGGAATAGCTGTAGTCCAGGCCCATGCCGCCGAATTTTTCCGGTTTGGAGATGCCCAGCAGCCCCAGCTCGCCGGCCTTGCGGAAAATCTCGTGGATGGGAAAGCGCCCGGCCTTCTCCCATTCCTCCACATGGGGGTTGATTTCGCGGTCGACAAATTGGCGCACCGTGCGCCGCAGTTCTTCGTGTTCCTGGGTGAAGATCATTGTTGTTCTCCTCAAGTGGGGTCAGACCGCGAAATGCCCTATCAAAACCGTGCCACACCGAAACTGTTGGGCTGCAACACCCGGGCCTCGGCCTCATGGCAGATGTCCAGCAGGTAGCCCAGCAGCGTGCGGGTATCCCGGGGGTCGATCAGGCCGTCGTCCCACAGGTTGGCGCTGCCGTACAAGGCCGTGGACTGGCTGTCGAGCTTCTGCGCGGTGACCTGCTCCAGCATGTCGAGCATCTTCGGGTCGGCTTCCTGGCCGTTCTTCGCATGCTTGGCCTCGGTGACGATGCGCAGCACCTTGCCGGCCTGGGCGCCGCCCATCACCGCGGTACGGCTGTTGGGCCAGGCGAAGATGAAGCGCGGGTCCAGGCCACGGCCACACATCGCATAGTTGCCGGCGCCGTAGGAACCGCCGACGACGATGGTCAGCTTCGGCACCCGGGCATTGGCCACCGCCTGGATCATCTTCGCCCCATGCTTGATCACCCCTTGCTGCTCAGATTCGGTGCCCACCATGAAGCCGGTGGTGTTGTGGAAAAACAGCAGCGGCGTGCGGCTCTGATCGCAGAGCTGGATAAACTGCGCCGCCTTGCTCGCGCCCTGGGGCGTGATCGGGCCGTTGTTGCCGATAAAACCGCAGGGCCGGCCCTGGATCTGCAGGTGGCCGCACAGGGTCTGGGCATCGAACTCGCCCTTGAATTCCAGGAACTGCGAGCCGTCCGCCAGGCGGGCGATGATTTCCCGGGCGTCATAGGGCTTTTTCGGATCAGAGGGAATCAGTCCGAGCAGTTCGTCGATGGGATACAGCGGCTCGCTCCAGGTTCTGGCGGGCTGTACCGGCAGTTGAGCGTTCCACGGCAACAGGCTGACGATCTCGCGGACGATGCGGATGCCATCGGCGTCGTTCTGCGCCAGGTACTCGGCGGTACCGGCGACCTGGGCGTGCATCTCAGCGCCGCCCAGTTGTTCATCGGTGGACACCTCGCCGGTGGCGGCCTTGAGCAGTGGTGGCCCGGCGAGAAACAGCTTGGCCTTGCCGCGTACCACCACCACGTAATCCGAGAGCCCGGGCTGGTAGGCGCCACCGGCGGTGGCCGAGCCGTGGACCACGGTGATCTGTGGCAGGCCCATGGCCGACATCCGCGCCTGATTGGCGAAACTGCGCGCGCCCTCGACGAAGATCTCCGCCGCGTAGTTGAGGTTGGCGCCTCCGCTTTCCGCCAGGGTCACCACCGGCAGTTTGTTCTCCATGGCGATCTGTTGCAGGCGCAAGGACTTCTTCAGGCCGCTGGGGGAAATGGTCCCGCCCTTGATCGCGCTGTTGTTGGCCACCACCAGCATGCGCACCCCGCACACATAGCCAATGCCGGCGATCAGGCCGCCGCCGGCCTGGCTGCCGTCCTTGTCATCGTGCAGCTTGTAGCCGGCGAGGCTGGCCAGTTCAAGAAAGGGCGCGCCGGGGTCCAGCAGCAGGTTGAGGCGTTCCCGGGGCAGCAGCTGGCCGCGCTGGTCGAATTTGGCCTTGGCCTCGGCCGCTTTGTTCAGCAGGTTTTGCTGCAGGGCCTGCAACTGTTGCAGGCCCGCCAGCATCGCCTCGCGGTTCTGCGCGAACTGCGGGCTGTGGGGATCGAGCTGGGATTGGATCACCGGCATGGCTCAGTCCTCGCCTTTGAGCACATCGGGCAGGTAGGCCCGATGAAAACCGTTGTACGACTCACTGTTGCGCGCCTTGGCCAACGGCCAGGCGCGGCTGCCGAGGCTGGCGGCGCCGTCGATGCGCAAGGTGCTGCCGCTGACAAAGGCCGCACCGGGGCTGAGCAGAAAGACGATGGCCGCGCTGACTTCCGATTCCGTACCGATGCGTTTGAGCGGCACGTGCTCGCGCAGGGTGGGAATGATTGCCTTGAACGCGCCTTCGTAGGTGTCCATGCCACTGGAGGCGATCCAGCCCGGTGCCACGGCGTTGACCCGGACCCCGGCGTGGCCCCATTCGTAGGCGGCGGTCTTGGTGAAGTTGTCCATCCCCGAGCGGGCCGCGCCGGAGTGGCCCATGCCGGGCATGCCGCCCCACATGTCGGCGAGCATGTTGACGATGCTGCCGCCGTGGCGGCTCATGGATTGGTTGAACACTTCCCGGGCCATCAGGAAGCCGCCCACCAGATTGGTGCGCAGCACGGTTTCGAAACCTTTCTGGTTGATCGAAGCCAGGGGCGCCGGATATTGGCCGCCGGCATTGTTGACCAGGCCGTGGATCGGACCAAAGCGCTCGACCAACTGCCCTACCAGGGCCTTGACTGCTTCTTCGTCGCGAATGTCGCAGGCCTGCCAGTGGGCCTGGCCGCCGTCCTCGGCAATCTCCCCGGCAACCTTCTGCAGTTTCTCCGCCTTGCGCCCCACCAGCAGCACCCGGGCCCCCAGGGCCGCCAACTCATGGGCCGTGCAACGACCAATGCCGCTGCCACCGCCGGTGACGATGATGGTCTGGCCGGCAAACAGTTGCGCTTTGAAAATCGAGTCGTACACCACGGCAGCTCCTTTAATTGACGGCATCGGCAATGCTCTGCGGCACCGGGATCTGGATTTCCAGCAACTGCTGGGCGAAGGCCTTGCCTTGCGGGTCGATGCGCAGGCTGGCGACACCGCCGCCGCCCAGGGCGTTTTCCAGCAGGAAGTTGAGGCCATGAATGCCCGGCAGGTACCAGCGCTGGACTCGGCCGTGGACCGGGTCCAGCACATGCCCCATCCAGTCCACCAGCACTTCGGGGGTCAGGGCTTCGGCGATCCATGGTAGGTAGTCGGGATGGCGCGCCAGCACACCGATGTTGCTGTGGTTGCCCTTGTCGCCTGAGCGCGCCACCGCCAACTTGACCAGGGGTACGCTGGCATCGGGACGACCTTGGGGCTTGGGCAGTGAATGCGGGGCGGGCAGGGTGCTGGCGTCCAGGCGGTCGACTTCGGGCAGGGCGCAAGGATGACGCTGGCCGGCGAGGTCGATTTCCAGGTGGCAGGCGTTCTTGTCCAGCAGGAAAGAAAACAGCCGGATCACCGGATACACCGTGGGTCGTCCACCGACGATGCCGGTCAGCCCTGGAGCCATGCCGGTGGCGGCCTGGGCAATCTCCCTGGAGAACAGCACCAGCGCTGCCTTTTGCGGATGGCGCACCGCCAGCTTGATCACCACTTCGCGGCTGTCCTGGCGACGGCCATGGGGGCCGTAGGTGGCTTCGCTGCCCAACAGTTCGATGTTGACTTCGCTGTAGTCCGGCCAGCCGCGCTGGCTGAACATTTCGCGGGTCTTGTCGATGATCGCCTGGCTGACCCGGCGTGCCTTGGCCACCGCGTCGATCCCGGCCATCAGGCAACTGGCGGTGCAACGGAAGCCGTCCGGGTAGGTGGCGCTGACCTTGTACTGGTGGCTCGGGGGCAGCCCCTTGGCACCCTGGACCCGGACTTCATTCGGTGCCGACTGCTGCACCTGCACCTGGGAGAAATCGCACACCACATCGGGAAGCAGATAAGCCCGTGGATTGCCGATTTCGTACAGCAACTGCTCGCCGACTGTCAGCGGACTGATGAGCCCACCGGTACCCGGAGCCTTGCTGACCACGAACCCGCCGTCGGCGTCGACCTCGACGATGGGAAAGCCGATGTGCTCGTAGTCCGGCACCTCGCGCCAATCGGTGAAGTTGCCGCCACTGCACTGGGCGCCACACTCGATGATGTGTCCGGCGAGGGCCGCCTGGGCCAGGCGGTCGTAGTCCCGCCAGGACCAGGCGAATTCGTGGACCAGGGCGCCGCTGACCACCGCGCTGTCGACGCCGCGACCGGTGATCACGATATCCGCTCCCAGGCGCAGGGCCTCGACGATGCCCGGGGCGCCGAGGTAGGCATTGGTGGAGACGCACATCGGTGGCAAGGGGGCGTCACTGAACATTTCCTTGATTCCGGCGCCGGCCAGTTGCTTGAACTGCGGTTGCAGGTCGTCCCCCAGCAGCACGGCGATCTTCAGTGGCACCCCGGCCTGCTCGCAGGCGCTGCGCAAGGCACTGGCGCAGGCGTGGGGATTGACCCCGCCGGCATTGCTGATCACGCGGATCTGCTGTTCGTGGATCGACGCCAGCAGCGGCTTGAGCACCTCGACAAAATCCGTGGCGTAACCCGTGTCCGGGTCTTTCATGCGGGCCCCGGCCATGATCGACAGGGTGATCTCCGCCAGGTAATCGAACACCAGGTAATCCAGGCGTCCACCTTCCACCAGTTGCGCGGCGGCGCTGCTGGTATCGCCCCAGAAGGCGCTGGCGCAGCCGATTCGTACGGTCTTGGTCATGGCAGGGCTCTCGAGAAAAGAACTGCGAGGAGGCTACCAAGCAAGCGCTTGGTTTGTAAATGGGCGAGTGGATTCTTCGACCCAAGCGCTTGCTTGGTAGCAGTGAGGGGCTTAAATTGCGCGCGCTACAGCCGGTTTCCGGCTGAGCTTTTGACGAAGTGACGGTAGGAGAACACCGGTGGATGAGCAAAAAGCCTTGCAGGTAGTGCGCGAGCTGATCGCCAGCGGACAAGTGACCGATCCCGAGAGCGCCCGGGGCAAGCTGTTGCAGACTGCCGCGCACCTGTTTCGCAACAAGGGTTACGAACGCACCACGGTGCGCGATCTGGCCGGCGCGGTGGGCATTCAATCCGGCAGCATCTTCCACCACTTCAAGAGCAAGGACGACATCCTGCGCGCGGTGATGCAGGAAACCATTCACTACAACACCGCCTTGATGCGCGCCGAACTGGCCGAGGCCGGCAGCGTGCGCGAGCGAGTGCTGGCGCTGATCCGCTGCGAACTGCAATCGATCATGGGCGGCAGCGGCGAAGCCATGGCGGTGCTGGTCTATGAGTGGCGTTCGCTGTCCCCGGAAGGTCAGGCCGCGGTCCTGGCATTGCGGGACATCTACGAACAGATCTGGCTGCAGGTGCTGGGCGAGGCCAAGGACGCCGGATTCATCAAGGGCGATGTGTTCATTACCCGGCGCTTCCTCACCGGCGCCTTGTCCTGGACCACTACCTGGTTCCGCGCCCAGGGCAGCATGACGCTGGAGCAATTGGCCCAGGAAGCCTTGCTGTTGGTGCTCAAGGATCATTGAGGCGCTGATTTATTCTCTGCCGCGAGATTGTCGAAGCGCCTGAAAACGCCTAGCTTTACGGCATTCCTTTTCTTTTCTCCGAGGTGTGTTGCCTTGATGTCCTTGCCGCTGCGGTCAGCCTTGCGAATGCTCTTGCTGGCGCTGGCAACACTTTGGGTCTGTCCGGCCTTCTCGGCGCAGCTGGTGCGGGTCGCGGCGGCGCATTTTCCGCCCTATACCGTCCGTCCTGAAACCGGTGCCGATACCGGTTTGCTGCCGCAGTTGGTAGAAGCGCTCAACCAGTCCCAGAACGACTACCAGTTCGTCCTGGTGCCCACGTCGATTCCCCGGCGCTTCCGAGACTTCGAACAAGGTCGAGTGGACCTGGCGATCTTCGAGAATCCGGCCTGGGACTGGCAGAACATTGCCCATACCAGTGTCGACATGGGCCTGGAAGATGCGGAGATTTTCGTTGCTCAGCGCGAGCCGGGTCGCGGCCAGGAGTATTTTGCCGAGCTCAAGGGCAAGCGCCTGGCGCTGTTCAGCGGCTATCACTACGCCTTCGCCCAGTTCAATGCCGACCCCAAGTACCTGACCGACAACTACAACGCCACGCTCACCTATTCCCATGACAGCAACCTGCTGATGGTGCTGCGGGGCAGGGCGGACATCGCCCTGGTGACCCGCTCCTACCTCAGCGACTTCCTGGCCCGCAATGCCCAGAGCGACGGCCAGTTGCTGGTGTCCCAGCGCATCGATCAGATCTACCACCACTACACCCTGATCCGACCCAAGGCGCCCATCAGCGCCGAAGACTTTGCCGGGTTCCTGCAAAAACTGCGGGACAACGGCCAGATGCGCAAAATCTTCGATCCCTACCGCATCGTCGTGATGCCCGTGCCCCACGCCTGAGGCCCGGATTTTCCCGCTTCTGCGGGGCGCGCGGCTAAATTTCTCCCGGCGGCCCACGTCACTTGGTTGAATGCCCATTGACGGTGAGCCTTGCCATGTCCCTTGTGAATCCGCTGAGTGTCGAGGCTGTGTCCGCAGGCAGGGTGCCGGTGATCGATGAGGTTGCCGGCCGGCAGCGGCTGTTCGAATGGATCTGTGCCCGAGGGGCGGCGCCCACCGATGCCCAGTCCGTCGAAGCGGCCCGGCAGGACCGGCTGGCATTCTGGCTGTCGGCACAGGTGCACGCGTTGTACCTGGACCCGCCGGGCACGCAAGCGCCCCCGGCATTCGCCCACGCCCCCGCCTGTGCCGGGCATAACCGTTGTCGGTACTGCCAGCAGGAGTTCGATCTGTTGCACAAACGTGCGGCATTGCTGGTGCTTGGCCAGAGTGGCCTGCTTGAGGTGTGAACACGGTTCAAGCCAGGTGCTGCAGGGTGCCGGTCGCAGGTCAGCGGCGGGCGAAGGTGTCGGGTCGGTTGCCCGAGACTTTGCGGCAATGCACCAGGGCATCGCGAATCATGAAGTTCACCAGGGTCGGCGAGACCCCCAGTTCCTTGGCGATGTCCTTTTGCGGAACGCCATGCAGGCGGTACATCTCGAAGGCGTAGCGCGTGCGGCTGGGCAGTTCGGTCAGGGCTTCGGCGATGTTTTCCAGGGTGGAAAAGTTCATGTGGGAGGTTTCAGGTGAAGCGCCATGAATGACCACATTCAAGCCTTCCTCTTCAGTGCCTGAATACTTCTGCTCCAAGGCCTGCTTGCGGTAGTGATCGATGGCCAGGTTGCGCACGATCTGGAACAGGTAGCTGAGCTGGGCCTTGAACGAGGAGGTGATTTGCGGCGCCGACTGCAGGCGGAAAAAGGCATCCTGGACCACATCTTCAGCCCGGGATCGGCAGCCGGTAATACGGGCTGCGATCTTGACCAGGATCAGACGGTTGTCGACAAAAGCCTGGAGTAACGGTGAATCGCACCTGCTTGTGGATACTTGTTCCGTCATGGAAATCACCTTGTTGCAAAGAGGTAAGTGGGACGTCAGAAAAATCCGACCTGTCCTACACATCGAGCGACAAATTAGGCTGAATGATAATGATTGTCAATTGAGAAAAAGAACTAATGCTCTCTGCCGGTGAAGATTGAGAACGGCTGCTCGTTCATGGGGTGGATCAGGGCCTTGAGGGGCAGCATGCAGACTAATTATTTCAAGACGTCATCCGTTCTCATTGGAGAAAGATTCCGGGCAGCAAGCCCGGCCACGGCGCCTTCCGGATGCCCATGATTTACTTATAACTATTTGATTTATAGATAGTTTTTTAGGTTATGGCAGAGCAGGGCCCGATCTCCATTGCAAGCATAATCCTGGCAGGAAACCCCATGACGGACGCGTTCGAACTCCCCAGTACCCTGGCCCAAGCCCTTCAACGCCGGGCAGTCCTGGCACCTGATCAAGTGGCGTTGCGTTTCCTCGCCGAAGAGCAGGCGCAGAGCGTGGTCCTCAGTTATCGGGATCTGGACCTTCGCGCGCGGACCATTGCGGCCGCCCTGCAAGCCAATGCCCGGCAGGGGGATCGGGCGGTCCTGCTGTTCCCCAGTGGTCCGGACTACGTCGCGGCATTTTTCGGTTGCCTGTATGCCGGGGTGATCGCGGTGCCGGCCTACCCGCCGGAATCGACCCGTCGTCATCACCAGGAGCGCCTGATCTCGATCCTCGCCGACGCCGAGCCACGGCTGCTGCTGACCAGCGCCGGGCTGCGCGATGCGCTGTTGCAGATGGACGAACTCAAGGCCGCCGGCGCGCCGCAACTGCTGTGCGTGGACACCCTGGACGCCGGGCTGGCCGAAGACTGGCAGGCGGTTGAGCTTGAGGACCACGACATCGCCTTCCTGCAATACACCTCCGGTTCCACCGCGCTGCCCAAGGGCGTGCAGGTCAGCCACGGCAACCTGGTGGCCAACGAGCTGTTGATCCGGCGCGGCTTTGGTATCGATCTCAACCCGGACGACGTGATCGTCAGCTGGCTGCCGCTGTACCACGACATGGGCCTGATCGGTGGCCTGCTGCAACCGATTTTCAGCGGCGTGCCCTGTGTGCTGATGTCGCCGGCCTACTTCCTGGCCCGCCCCGTACGCTGGCTGGAAGCGATCAGCGAATACGGCGGCACCATCAGCGGCGGCCCGGATTTCGCCTACCGCCTGTGCAGCGAGCGAGTCAGTGAATCGGCCCTGGAGCGCCTCGACCTCAGCCGCTGGCGCGTGGCCTATTCCGGTTCCGAGCCGATCCGCCTCGACACCCTGGAAGGCTTTGCCGAAAAGTTCAGCGCCAGCGGTTTTTGTCGCGACAGCTTCCTGGCTTCCTACGGCCTGGCCGAAGCCACCCTGTTCGTCGCCGGCGGCGTGCGCGGCCGCGGCATCCCGGCCTTGCGTCTGGACGACCAGGCCCTGGCGCAGAACCGTGCCGAGCCGGGGCAGGGCAGCGCCATGATGAGTTGCGGCTTCAGCCAGCCGGAGCACGCCGTGCTGGTGATGGACCCGCAACAGCTCAGCGAACTGCCTGACAACCGCATCGGCGAAGTCTGGGCCGCCGGGCCGAGCATTGCCCACGGCTACTGGCGCAATCCCGAAGCCAGCGCCAAGATCTTCGTCCAGCATGCCGGCCGCACTTGGCTGCGCACCGGCGACCTGGGTTTTATGCGTGACGGCGAGCTGTTCATCACCGGGCGCCTGAAAGACCTGCTGATCGTACGCGGGCACAACCTGTACCCCCAGGACATCGAAAAAACCATCGAGCGCGAAGTGGAAGTGGTGCGCAAGGGGCGGGTGGCGGCGTTTGCGGTCAGCGACCAGGGCCAGGAAGGCATCGGCATCGCTGCGGAAATCAGCCGCAGCGTGCAGAAGATCCTGCCCCCCGAAGCGCTGATCAAGGCCATCCGCCAGGCCGTGGCCGAAGCCTGTCAGGAAGCGCCCAGCGTGGTGGTATTGCTCAACCCCGGGGCCCTGCCGAAAACCTCCAGCGGCAAGTTGCAGCGCTCCGCCTGTCGCACACGGTTGGCCGATGGCAGCCTGGATTACTACGCGCTGTTCCCGCAGGCCGGCAGCGAACCCGCCCGCGTCGGTGAAGGTTCTGACGATGAACTGCAAAAACTGATCGGGCGAATCTGGCAGGAGCAACTGCAATGCGCGGCAGTGGCCGCCGACGATCACTTCTTCCTCCTGGGGGGCAACTCCATCGCGGCCACCCAGGTCATGGCCCGTCTGGGGCAGGAACTGGGCCTGGAGTTGAGCCTGCGCCTGTTGTTCGAAGCGCCGACCCTGGGTGAGTTCAGTGCCGCCGTGGCGCGCCTGCAACAGGATGGCGGCGTGGCCCAGGGCAGCATCCAGGCCCTGTCGCGCCAGCAGCCGCTGCCCCAATCCCTGGCGCAGAACCGCCTATGGATCACCTGGCAACTGGACCCGCACAGCAGCGCCTACAACATTCCTGGCGGCCTGCGCCTGCGTGGCGAACTGGACGAAGACGCCCTGCGCACCAGCTTCCAGCACCTGCTCCAGCGTCACGAAGCGCTGCGCACGCGGTTCTTCGAGCGCGACGGCCAGGCCCTGCAACAGGTGGACGCCGCCGGTGAATTCAACCTGCAGGTGATCGACATCAGCGATCTGCCTGTGGCCGAGCGCGAAGCCCGGGCGCAGCAGATCCGTGAGGATGAAGCCCGCACCCAGTTCGACCTGGAGCAAGGCCCGCTGTACTGGGCGACCCTGATCCGCCTGGATGATGAAGAGCACCAGTTGCTGCTGACCCTGCACCACATCATCGCCGACGGCTGGTCGCTGAATGTGCTGATCGACGAGTTCTCCCGGCTCTACGCCGCGGCGGCCCAGGGCCAGAGCCTGGAGCTGGCGCCCCTGAGCTTGCAGTACGCCGACTACGGCAGCTGGCAGCGCCAATGGCTGGCCCAGGGCGAAGGCCAGCGCCAGCTGGACTACTGGAAGCAGCAACTGGCCGACGAAGCCCCGGTGCTCAGCCTGGCCACCGACCACCCGCGTTCGGCCCAGGTCCGCCACAGCGCCGCGCGCCACAGCCAGCGCTTGAGCGTGACCCTCAGTGAGGCGATCCGCCAGACTGCCCAGGCCCAGCAAGTGACGCCGTTCATGCTGTTGCTGGCCACCTTCCAGACCCTGCTGCACCGCTACAGCGGGCAGACCGACATCCGCATCGGCGTGCCCAACGCCAACCGTCCACGCCTGGAAACCCAGGGCCTGCTGGGCTTCTTCATCAACACCCAGGTACTGCGCGGCCAGCTGGATGCGCGCCAGACCTTCGCCGAGCTGCTGCAACAGACCCGCCGCATCGCCCTTGAAGCCCAGGCGCATCAGGACCTGCCCTTCGAACAGTTGCTCGAAGCCTTCCCCGACGCCCGCGAGCAAGGCCTGTTCCAGGTCATGTTCAACCATCAGCAGCGCGACCTCAGCGCCTTGCGCCGCCTGCCGGGGTTGCTGGCCGAAGAGCTGCCGTGGCACAGCCGCGAAGCCAAGTTCGACCTGCAACTGCACACCGAGGAAGACCGCAACGGCCGCCTGAGCCTGGCCTTCGACTACGCCGACGAGCTGTTCGACGCGACGACCATCGAGCGTCTGGCCGGGCACTTCATCAGCCTGCTGGAGCATGCCTGCCAGCAGCCGGACAGCGCCCTGGGCGACTTGCCGTTGCTCGGCAAGGTCGAAGCGGCGCAACTGCAACAATGGAGCGTGGCGCCTTGCGCGAGCGCCGAACGCTGGCTGCCGGAACGCCTGCATGAACAACTGCAGCAGACCCCGGAGCGCACCGCGCTGATCTGGAACGGCGGCCAACTGAGCTTTGCCGAACTCCATGCCCAGGCCAACCGCCTGGCCCATTACCTGCGGGACAAGGGCGTCGGCCCGGACGTGTGCGTGGCCATCGCTGCCGAGCGTTCGCCGCAACTGCTGATCGGCCTGTTGGCGATCATCAAGGCCGGCGGCGCCTACGTGCCCCTGGACCCGGATTACCCCGCCGAGCGCCTGGCCTACATGCTCGAAGACAGCGGCGTGCAATTGCTGCTGACCCAAACCCATTTGCTCGGCCAGATGCCCGAGGCCCCAGGCGTCAGCACCATCGCCATGGACAGCCTCAAGCTCGACAGCTGGCCGAGCCAGGCCCCGGGCCTGCACTTGGACGGCGAGCACCTGGCCTATGTGATCTACACCTCCGGCTCCACCGGCCAGCCCAAGGGCGTGGGCAACACCCATCGCGCCTTGATGGAGCGCCTGCAATGGATGCAGGACAGCTATCAATTGCAGGCCGACGATGTGCTGATGCAGAAGGCTCCCATCAGCTTCGACGTGTCGGTGTGGGAGTGCTTCTGGCCGCTGATCAGCGGTTGCCGCCTGCTGCTCGCCGCCCCTGGCGAGCACCGCGACCCGCATCGCATCGCCCAGCTGGTTCAGGAGTACGGCGTGACCACGCTGCACTTCGTGCCGCCGCTGTTGCAGTTGTTTGTCGATGAGCCGCTGAGCGCCGAATGCCAGAGCCTGCGCCGGGTGTTCTCCGGTGGCGAAGCCTTGCCCGCTGAACTGCGCAACCGGCTGTTGGAGCAGTTGCCGAACGCGCAACTGCACAACCGCTACGGCCCTACCGAAACCGCGATCAACGTCACCCACTGGCAGTGTTCGGTGGATGACGGCGAGCGCTCGCCCATTGGCCGGCCGCTGGGCAATGTGCTGTGCCGGGTGCTGGATGCCGAGCTCAACCTGCTGCCCGCCGGGGTGCCCGGCGAGCTGTGCATCAGCGGCCAGGGCCTGGCCCGGGGTTACCTGGGACGCCCGGCGCTGACCGCCGAACGCTTTGTGGTCGACCCACTGAGTGGGGAGGGCGCGCGCCTGTACCGCACCGGCGATCGGGTGCGCTGGTGCGCCGACGGCGTGCTGGAATACCTCGGCCGTCTCGATCAGCAGGTCAAGCTGCGGGGCTTTCGGGTCGAGCCGCAGGAAATCGAAGCGCGGCTGCTGGCCCAGGATGGCGTGGCCCAGGCCGCGGTGCTGGTGCGCGACACCGTCGCCGGCCCGCAGTTGATCGGCTACTACACCGCCCAGGCCAGCGACGAAGATGAAACCGAGCAACGCGCTCGGCTGACCACCGCCCTGGCCGCCGAACTGCCGGAGTACATGGTGCCGGCGCAACTGCTGCGCCTGGAGGCCATGCCCCTGAGCCCCAGCGGCAAGCTGGATCGCCGGGCCCTGCCGGAACCGCAATGGCAGGTACGCGAACACGTTGAACCGAGCACCGATCTGGAACGGCAGATCGCCCAGATCTGGCGCGAAGTGCTGGGTCAGCCACGGATCGGCCTCAAGGACGACTTCTTCGCCCTGGGCGGGCATTCCCTGCTGGCCACCCAGATCATTTCCCGCACCCGCCAGGCCTGTGATGTCGAGCTGCCGCTGCGGGCGCTGTTCGAAGCCAGCGAGCTGGGAGACTTTGCCGAACAGGTGCTGCTGATCCAGCAGTCCGGCGCGCGCAACCAGCAGCCGCCGATTGCCCGGGTCGACCGCAGCCAGCCGGTGCCGCTGTCCTATTCCCAGCAGCGCATGTGGTTCCTCTGGCAGATGGAGCCCGACAGCCCGGCCTACAACGTCGGCGGCATGGCGCGGCTGTCCGGGGTGCTGGACGTGGGCCGCTTCGAGGCCGCGTTGCAGGCGTTGATCCTGCGCCACGAAACCCTGCGCACCACCTTCCCCAGCGTTAATGGCGTGGCCCACCAGCAGGTGCATGCCGACACCGGCCTGCGCATGGCCTGGAAGGACTTCTCGGCCCTGGCTCCGGATGCCCGGCAACAACGCCTGCAACAACTGGCGGACAGCGAAGCGCACCAGCCCTTCGACCTGGAGACCGGCCCCTTGCTGCGCGCCTGCCTGGTCAAGGCCGGCGAGCAGGAGCACTACTTCGTCCTGACCCTGCACCACATCGTCACCGAAGGCTGGGCCATGGACATCTTCGCCCGCGAGCTGGGCGCGCTGTACGAAGCCTTCCTCGACGACCGCGAATCTCCCCTGGAACCGCTGCCGGTGCAGTACCTGGACTACAGCGTGTGGCAGCGCCAGTGGCTGGAATCCGGCGAGCGCCAGCGCCAGCTGGACTACTGGACCGGGCAACTGGGCCGCGAACACCCGCTGCTGGAGCTGCCCAGCGACCGGCCACGGCCGGCGGTGCAAAGCCACCAGGGCGAGCTCTACCGCTTCGATTTGAGCGACGAACTGGCGGCCCGGGTGCGGGCTTTCAATGCCGAGCACGGCCTGACCCTGTTCATGACCATGACCGCCGCGTTGTCGCTGCTGCTCTATCGCTACAGCGGCCAGACCGACCTGCGCATCGGCGCGCCGGTGGCCAACCGCATCCGCCCGGAAAGCGAAGGGCTGATCGGCGCCTTCCTCAACACCCAGGTGCTGCGTTGCCAGCTCGACGGGCAGATGAGCGTCGGCCAGTTGCTGGAGCAGGTGCGCCACACCGTGATCGAGGGCCAGTCCCACCAGGACCTGCCCTTCGACCAGCTGGTGGAAGCCTTGCAACCGCCGCGCAGCACCGCCTACAACCCGCTGTTCCAGGTGATGTGCAACGTCCAGCGCTGGGAGTTCCAGCAAAGCCGGCAACTGGCGGGCATGACCGTGGACTACCTGGTCAACGATGCCCGGGCCACCAAGTTCGACCTCAACCTGGAAGTCACCGACCTGGATCAGCGTCTGGGTTGCTGCCTGACCTACAGCACCGACCTGTTCGATGAACCGCGCATTGCGCGCATGGCCGCCCATTGGCGCAACCTGCTGCAGGCCCTGATTGACGATCCGCAACGACGCTTGTGCGAACTGCCGCTGCTGCACGCCGAGGAACAGCAGCAACTGCTGGACAGCCTGAGCGTCGAGCCCGGTGAGCACCGTCTGGACCAGTGCATCCACCACCTGTTCAGCGAGCAGGCCCTGGCCCGTCGCGACGCCCCGGCCCTGACCTTCGCCGGGCAGACCCTGAGCTACAGCGAACTGGACAGCCGCGCCAACCGTCTGGCCTGGATGCTGCGCGAGCGTGGCGTAGGCCCGCAAGTGCGGGTCGGCCTGGCCCTGGAGCGTTCCCTGGACATGGTCGTCGGCCTGCTGGCGATCCTCAAGGCCGGTGGCGCCTACGTGCCCCTGGACCCGGAATACCCCTTGGACCGCCTGCACTACATGATCGAAGACAGCGGCCTCGGCCTGCTGCTCAGCGATGCGCGGATGTTCGCCGCCCTGGGTGAGTTGCCGGCGAGTGTCGGTCGTTGGTGCCTGGAGGAGGACGGCGCGTTGCTGGCCGACTACCCGGCCAGCGAGCTGCCCTTGATCAGCCTGCCCCAGCATCAGGCGTACCTGATCTACACCTCCGGCTCCACCGGCCAGCCCAAGGGCGTGGTGGTGTCCCACGGGGAAATCGCCATGCACTGCCAGGCGGTGATCCGTCGTTTCGGCATGCGCGCGGACGATTGCGAGCTGCACTTCTATTCCATCAACTTCGACGCTGCCACCGAGCGCCTGCTGGTGCCGCTGCTCAGCGGCGCCCAGGTGGTACTGCGGGCCCAGGGCCAGTGGGACGCCGAGGAAATCTGCCAACTGATCCGTCAGCATCGCATCAGCATCCTCGGTTTCACCCCGAGCTACGGCAGCCAGTTGGCCCAGCATCTGGCCACCCAGCAGCAGACTCTACCGGTGCGCATGTGCATCACTGGCGGCGAGGCCCTGACCGGCGAACACCTGCAGCGCATTCGCGCGGCGTTCCAGCCGAGCCTGTTCTTCAACGCCTACGGCCCTACCGAAACCGTGGTCATGCCTTTGGCCAGCCTGGCGCCGGAACACTTGGCCGAAGGCGTGGCCAGTGTGCCCATCGGCCGCATTGTCGGGGCGCGGGTGGCTTACATTCTCGATGCCGATCTGGCGCTGGTGCCGCCCGGAGCCACCGGTGAGCTGTATGTCGGCGGCGCCGGTCTGGCCCAGGGTTATCACCGTCGTCCGGGGATGAGCGCCGAGCGTTTCGTGGCCGATCCGTTCTCCGGCGATGGCGGGCGCCTGTACCGCACCGGCGATCTGGTGCGCCAGTGCGCCGATGGCCAGTTGGAGTACATCGGCCGGGTCGACCATCAGGTGAAGATTCGCGGTTTCCGCATCGAGCTGGGAGAGATCGAAACCCGTCTGCTGGATCATCCGGCGGTGCGTGAAGCGGTGGTGCTGGCCCTGGACACTCCGGCCGGCAAACAGCTGGCCGGCTATTTGGTCAGCGAAGTTGCCGAGCACAACGAGGTGCAGCAGGCCAACCTGCGTGAAGCCCTCAAGCAGCAGCTGAAAACCCAGCTGCCGGACTACATGGTGCCGACCCACCTGATCCTGCTGGAGAGCATGCCCTTGACCGCCAACGGCAAGCTCGACCGCCGGGCCTTGCCGATGCCGGACCCAGAGCTCAATCGCCAGCAGTACGTGGCGCCGAGCAATGATCTGGAGCAGACCTTGGCCAGGGTCTGGGGCGAAGTGCTGAACGTGCAGCGCGTGGGCCTCAACGACAATTTCTTCGAACTGGGGGGCGACTCGATCCTGTCGATCCAGGTGGTCAGCCGTGCCCGCCAGTTGGGGATTCACTTCACCCCGCGGGACCTGTTCCAGCACCAGACCGTGCAGACCCTGGCCCGGGTCGCCAGCCACACTCAGCGCGTCAGCGCCGAGCAGGGCCAGCTCAGTGGCGAAGCGCCGCTGACGCCGATCCAGCACTGGTTCTTCGACAGCCGCATTCCCCAGCCGCAGCACTGGAACCAGGCGCTGCTGCTGGAGCCGCTGGGCGTGCTCGATGCACAGCTGCTGGAGCAAGCGCTGCTGGCGGTGCTGGAGCAGCACGACGCCCTGCGCCTGCGTTTCTCTCAAGCGGACGGGCAGTGGCGCGCCGAGTACCTGCCGCTGTCCGACGCGCCTGTGCTGTGGCAAGTGCGGGTGCCGTCCATGGCCACCTGCGAGGCGCTGTTCGCCGACGCTCAACGCAGCCTCGACTTAGAACACGGGCCGCTGCTGCGGGCGGTGTTGGTGGACGGGCCGGAAGGCGAGCAACGCTTGTTGTTGGCCATCCACCACCTGGTGGTGGACGGTGTGTCCTGGCGTGTGCTGCTGGAGGATCTGCAGAACGCCTATCGTCAGCTGGAAGCCGGGCAGGCTCTGAACCTGCCGGCCAAGACCAGCGCCCTGCGGGACTGGTCGAGTCGCCTGCAGGCCTATGCCGGCAGCGAATCCCTGCGTGAAGAACTCGGCTGGTGGCAACAGCAATTGGCCGGCCCAGCGGCGCAACTGCCGGGGCTCAACGCCACTGGCCGCCAGCAGCATCAGCAGGCCCGCAGCCACAGTGTGACCCTGGATGCCGAACGCACCCGCCAGCTGCTGCAACAGGCCCCGGCGGCCTACCGCACCCAGGTCAACGACCTGCTGCTGACCGCCCTGGCTCGGGTGCTGTGCCGCTGGAGCGGGCAGCCTTCGGCCCTGGTGCAACTGGAAGGCCACGGCCGCGAGGCGCTGTTCGACGAAATCGACCTGACCCGCAGCGTCGGCTGGTTCACCAGCGCCTATCCGCTGCGCCTGACCCCGTTGCAAGTGGAAGAAGCGGCCGGGCAGGGCGCCTCGATCAAGGCCATCAAGGAACAACTGCGAGCGGTGCCGCATAAGGGCCTGGGTTATGGCGTGCTGCGCTACCTGGCCGATGACGCCTGCCGCGAGGCTTTGGCGGCGCTGCCGCTGGCGCCGGTGACCTTCAACTACCTGGGTCAGTTCGACCAGAGCTTCGGCGTCGACGCATTGCTGCGTCCGCTGGATGAATCCGTCGGTTCGACCCATGCACCTGAAGCACCGTTGCCCAACGAGCTGAGCATCGACAGCCAGGTCTATGGCGGCGAGCTGGTGCTGCGCTGGACTTACAGCGGCGAACGTTTCGACGCCGAGCTGATCGGCGAACTGGCGGACGCCTACCTGGGCGAGCTGCAGAGTCTGATTGCCCATTGCCTGCGCGACGATGCCGGTGGCCTGACGCCGTCGGACTTCCCCCTGGCGCGCCTGACCCAGGCCCAGCTCGATGGCCTGCCGGTGGCGGCTGTGCAGATCGAAGACGTCTACCCGCTGACCCCGATGCAGGAAGGCATGCTGCTGCACACCCTGCTGGAGCCGGGCACCGGCTTGTATTACATGCAGGATCGCTACCGCATCAACAGCGAGCTGGACCCCGAGCGTTTCGCTCAGGCCTGGCAGGCGGTGGTGGCGCGCCACGAAGCCTTGCGCGCGTCTTTCTGCTGGAACGTCGGCGAAGACATGCTGCAGGTTATCCACAAGCCGGGCCGCACCCCGATCGAGTTTCTCGACTGGAGCGCGGTGCCCGAGGCCGAGCAGGAACCCAAGCTGCAAGCCCTGCATAAACAGGAGCGCGAGGCCGGTTTCGATCTGCTCAATCAGGCGCCGTTCCATCTGCGGCTGATCCGCGTCGGCGCGGCCCGTTACTGGTTCATGATGAGCAACCACCACATCCTCATCGATGCCTGGTGCCGCTCGCTGCTGATGAACGACTTCTTCGAGATCTACACCGCCCTCGGTGAAGGCCGCGAGGCACAGCTGGCGGTGCCACCGCGTTACCGCGACTACATCGGCTGGTTGCAACACCAGAGCCTGTCCGAAGCGCGGCAGTGGTGGCGGCAGAACCTTGAAGGCTTCGAACGCACCACGCCGATCCCCAGCGACCGGCCGTTCCTGCGCGAACACGCCGGTGACAGCGGCGGCATGATCGTCGGCGACTGCTACACCCGCCTGGATGCTCGGGACGGCGCGCAACTGCGCGAGCTGGCGCAGCAGCATCAGCTGACCGTCAACACCTTCGCCCAGGCGGCCTGGGCCCTGGTGCTGCGGCGCATGAGCGGCGATCGCGATGTATTGTTCGGCGTCACCGTGGCCGGGCGCCCGGTGGAAATGCCGGAGATGCAACGCACCGTCGGCCTGTTCATTAACAGCATCGCCCTGCGGGTCAAGCTGCCCGAGGAGGGGGAGCGCTGCAGCGTGCGCCAGTGGCTCAGCGGCTTGCTCGACAGCAACATGCAGCTGCGTGAATACGAGTACCTGCCGCTGGTGGCGATTCAGGAGTGCAGCGAGCTGCCCAAGGGCCAACCGCTGTTCGACAGCCTGTTCGTGTTCGAAAACGCCCCGGTGGAAGTCTCGGTGCTGGACCGCGCCCAGAGTTTGAACGCCAGTTCGGATTCCGGCCGTACCCACACCAACTTCCCGATCACCGCCGTGTGCTACCCGGGGGATGACCTGGGCCTGCACCTGTCCTACGACCAGCGCTACTTCGAACAGGCGACCATCGAGCGCCTGCTCGGCGAGTTCAAGCGCCTGCTGCTGGCCCTGATGCAGGGGTTCCACGGTGACATGGCCGAACTGCCGCTGCTGGGTGAAGAGGAGCAGGACTTCCTGCTGGCCGGCTGCAACCAGAGCCAGCATGAGTACCCGCTGCAGCGCAGCTACGTGGAGCTGTTCGAGGCCCAGGTGGCGGCGCACCCGCAGCGCGTGGCCGCCAGTTGCCTGGACCAGCGCTACAGCTATGCCGAGTTGAACCGCTGCAGCAACCGCCTGGGCCATGCCTTGATTGCCAACGGCGTGGGCTTTGACCAACCGGTGGCGCTGCTGGCCGAGCGCGGTCTGGAACTCTTGGGCATGATCATCGGCAGCTTCAAGGCCGGGGCTGGCTACCTGCCCCTGGACCCGGGCCTGCCAAGCCAGCGCCTGGGGCGCATTATCGAGCTCAGCCGCACGCCGATCCTGGTCTGCACCGCGGCGTGCCGCGAACAGGCCCAGGCCCTGCTGGACGAGTTCGCCTGTGCCGGGCGGCCACGGTTGCTGGTCTGGGAAGAGCTGCAAGGCGCCGGGCATGCCGAGCACAATCCGGGCCGCTACAGCGCGCCGGACAACCTGGCCTACGTGATCTACACCTCCGGTTCCACCGGCCTGCCCAAGGGCGTGATGGTGGAGCAGCGCGGCATGCTCAACAACCAGTTGAGCAAGGTGCCGTACCTGCACTTAAGCGAATCCGACGTGATCGCCCAGACCGCGTCCCAGAGCTTCGACATTTCGGTCTGGCAGTTCCTTGCCGCACCGCTGTTCGGCGCCCGGGTCGACATCGTGCCCAACGCCATCGCCCACGATCCCCAGGGCCTGTTGGCTCACGTCCAGGAGCAGGGCATCACCGTGCTGGAGAGCGTGCCGTCGCTGATCCAGGGCATGCTCGCCCAGGACGCTATTGCCCTGGATGGCCTGCGCTGGATGCTGCCCACCGGCGAGGCCATGCCACCGGAGTTGGCGCACCAATGGCTGCTGCGTTATCCACAGATCGGTTTGGTCAACGCCTACGGTCCGGCGGAATGTTCCGATGACGTGGCCTTCTTCCGGGTGGACCTGGCTTCGACCCGGGGCGCCTACCTGCCCATCGGTACGCCCACCGACAACAACCAGCTGTACCTGATGGACGAAGCCCTGGAGCTGGTGCCCCTGGGCGCCGTCGGCGAGCTGTGCGTGGCCGGCACCGGGGTCGGCCGTGGCTACGTCAGCGACCCGTTGCGTACCGCGCTGGCCTTCGTGCCCCATCCGTTCGGTGCGGCGGGCGAACGCCTGTACCGCACCGGCGACCTGGCACGCCGGCGCAGCGACGGCGTACTGGAATACGTCGGCCGGATCGACCATCAGGTGAAGATCCGTGGCTACCGTATCGAACTGGGCGAGATCGAAGCGCGCCTGCACGAACAGCCGGAACTGCGCGATGCCGCCGTGGGGGTGCAGGAAGGGGTCAACGGCAAGCATCTGGTGGGCTATCTGGTGGCCAGTGACTCAAGCCTGAGCCCGAGCGAATGCCTGGAGCGGATCAAACCGCGCCTGCGCGCCGAGCTGCCGGAATACATGGTGCCGCTGCACTGGCTGTGGCTGCAGCGCTTGCCCCTCAATGCCAACGGCAAGCTTGATCGCAAGGCCCTGCCGGCCCTGGAGATCGGCCAGTTGCAGAGCCAGGACTATCAAGCCCCGAGCAGTGAGCTGGAGCAAACCCTGGCCGATATCTGGGCCGAGGTGCTCAAGGTCGAACGGGTGGGCGTGCGCGACAACTTCTTCGAATTGGGCGGGCATTCCTTGCTGGCCACGCAGATTGCCTCGCGGGTGCAGAAAACCCTGCAACGCAACGTACCGCTGCGGGCCATGTTCGAATGCAGCACGGTGCAGGAGTTGGCCGCGTACATCGACGGCTTGGCCGGGAGCGAGATCAGCGAGGAGAAGGTCGACCGGCTGAGTGATCTGATGGCCGAGTTGGAGGGCTTGTAACCCAGGTGTCAGCTTCGCTGGCAAGCCAGCTCCTACAGGAGTCGGGTTGACGGTACATAGGCCCTTGGACCCTCTGTTATGATCGCGCCCGGCCCAGGTCCAAGCACCTGTGCCGGGCGTTTTCATTCAAGGACCGGAACCATGGCAGAGCCGCTTTACTGGCACGACATCGAAGATACGTTGGGCAACTGGAGTGGCCTGGGTGTCGAAGTGCAGCCGGGTGCCACGGACAAACCGCCGCTGTACCTGCGCACCGGCGCCAATGCCCGGATCAAGCTGATGCACCACGACATGCCGTTGTTCTGGGCCACCCTGGCCCGCGACCACGGCGGCGTCTGGCTGGTGCGCAACCCGCTGGCGGACGGCGCCGAATGCCGGTTGCTGGCACCCATCGACTCACCCACGGTGGAGCAGCACGCGGCGCTGGCGCCCGAGCGGCGGATCAAGGCCTGGAGCCGCTATTTCGTCAGCCATCTCAGTGAAAGCGCCCGGCACTTTCTCACCCCCGGTTTCTGGCTGGCCCAGGGCCTGCTGCCGGAGCCCTCCAGCACCGCGCGCGGCCTGGACAACTGGCGCTTCAGCTCCCGCGAAGATGCCCTGACCCACGTGCCCAACTGGCGGCTGTACGGCGAGGATTTTCTCGACAACCTGCAACCCCAGACCCTGGAATGGATCGACTGGTGGCACGGCGGCGGCAAGCTCATCGGCCTGCACCGTGTCGACCCCGAGGCTGGGCGCTTGAAGTGGTGGCGTAAGAAGGCCCGCGAAGGCAGCCTGCCGCCGGTGCTGCTGTGGTATGTCGGCGGGCTGGCGTCCTATGTGGTGATCGACGGCCATTACCGTTTGCAGGCGGCCATCGCGGAAAACCTCGCGCCATCATTCATCGTCCTCAGCGCCACCCGCGAGCGCGGCTTCGCACCGAGCCTGGAGCATCAGCAACGGGTCATGGATTCACTGCGCAAGCGCGGCGACGCGGTGCCGCGCAACCCGGCCCTGAGCACCGACAACCTCAACCGGGTGCTGATCCAGGCGTTCGATGACCGGCCGCAGTACCGCAGCGCTACCCCGGCCTGGGCCGGCAATGAACCGGAGTCGCAGTGGTGCGACGAGGTGCGTCAGTGCCTGGGCGGGCAAGGGTTGGCAGACGAAGTGGACGCGGTCATTGCGCGCCATGGGTAAAGCGCCGGCCGCCTTCGCTGGCAAGCCAGCTCCTACAGGCGAATGCGCCCTCCAGCCCTCTGCTATAGTCGCGCCCGCCTGCCGCTGGGCCGGTCATTGATCAAGGATTAGGGACAATCGTGGAACAGATTTTCTGGCGTGACATCGAGGATTTGGCCGGCCACTGGAACGGCCTCGGCGTGGACGTCAAACGCCCGGCCAACGGCAAGCCCAACCTGTGCCTGCTCAGTGGCAACAACTGCCGTATGCAGTTGGTGCTGGGCGACCAGACCCTGCTCTGGGGCACCATGTCCCGCTGCCTGTATGGCGTATGGCTGGTGCGCAATCACCTGCCGGAGCAACTGCCGCAAACCCTGGTGGGCCCCATCGACTCGCCTCAGGTGGAACAACAGGCGCGCCTCGACCCGGCGCTGCGCCTCAAGGCTTGGAGCCGCTTCTTCGTCGAGCAACTGATGCAGCACCAGCCGGACTTCTTCTACCCCGGCTACTGGCTGGTGCGGGCCCTGCGCCCGGCATCGCAGAAGCCGCTGCGGCCGCTGCTCAGTGGCACCGAAGCCTGGTACTTCAAGGGCGGTGAAGATGCCCTGAGCCATATGCCGCAGTGGGCGATCTATGGCCGCAACATCCTCGACAACCAACAGGCCGGTACGGCGCGCTGGGTCGGGTTGGGGGAGTACGGTGGCGCAGTAGTCGGCCTGCATGCCGTGGACCCGCATTCCGGGCGCTTGAAGTGGTGGCGCAAAAAAGCCCGCGAAGGCAGTTTGCCGCCGATCCTGCTGTGGTACGTCACCGGTCTGAGCTGCTATCTGATTCTCGATGGCCATTACCGCCTGCAGGCGGCCATCGATGAAAACCTGCCGCCGGAGTTTCTGGTGCTCAGCTCGCCGCGGCTCTACCGCTATCGCCCCAACCCGCAAGAGCAGCAGAAGGTGCTGGGGGCGCTGCAAGTGCAAATCCAGCGCAAAAAACTGGACACCGGGCGCTTCAACCAGTTGCTGATCAGCACCTTCGACGACCGGCCGTATCACGGCTTTGGCAGCCAGTCCTGGGCGGGGATTGCTTCAGAGCAGGTGTGGATCGATCAGGTCAGCGGCATTCTCAAGGAGCGCGGTGACCTGAGCGACCTGGAGGAAATCCTCGAACGCGAGGCGCCGGAAGAATACCGCTGACCGCCACCCCCGGATTTGCCGCGGCACTGGGGGATTTGCAACGACGAACATTGATTTTCATGACCGGCAAACTGGATAATGATAACAATTACCATTAGCGTGCCGGTCTCGATGCACAGTCCCGTAGACACCAAAGCCATAGTTGCCAACCTCTATAGCGAGAATTACCGCTGGTTGCGTGCCTGGCTGTATCGCCGATTGCAGTGCCCGCAGGATGCCGCGGATCTGACTCAGGACACCTTCGTGCGCACGCTGACCGCCGGCCAACTGGCCGATCTCAACGAACCGCGGGCCTTTCTCGCCACGGTGGCCAGGCGCTTGTTGAGCAACCTGTTCCGGCGCCGTGCCCTGGAGCAGCAGTACCTGCTGGAACTGGCCCGGATGCCGCAGGCCTTCAGCCCCTGCGAAGAGGAGCTGGCGCTGGTGCGCGAAGCGCTGGAACTGATCGACCGGCTGCTCGAAGGTCTGCCGCAACGGGTGCGCCATGCTTTTATCCTGCATCGCCTTGAAGGCCTGGCGCAGCCGCAGATCGCCGAGCGCCTGGGGGTTTCCCTGGCGACCGTCGAGCGCGACCTGCGGCGAGCCTTCCTGCATTGCCTCAGCGAGCGCGCCGCATGAGCCGTACCGCCAGCGACCAGGCCAATCGCGCTGCCGTGGACTGGTTGCTGAAGCTGGAATCCAGCAGCCAGGGAGATGCCGTGCAGCAAGCCTTTGCCCACTGGCTGGCGCAGAGCGGCGAACACGCCGCTGCCTGGCAGCGGGTCAACGCCGTGCTCAGCCAGCCCTTGCAGCAACTGCAGAGCAGCGAGCAACTGCAGGCGGCCAGCCGGGCCTTGCGATCGCTGCCTTCGCCAGCGCGGCGCAAAGTGCTGGGAGGCGGGCTGGCGTTGCTGGTGCTGGGAGGCGGTGCTGCCGGGCTGGTTAACCGCGTGTTGCCCTTGGGTCAGGTGCTGGCCGACCTGGATACCGCCACCGGCCAGCGCCAGTCCATGACCCTGGCCGATGGCAGTCGGCTCCACCTGAACGCCCGCAGCGCCGTGGATATCCGCTTCGATGCCGGACAGCGGCGCATTGTCCTGCGTGAAGGCACGGTGCAAATCGATGTCGCTGCCGACCCGGCGCGGCCGTTTATCGTCGAAAGCCGCGAGGGGCGGGTGCAGGCCCTGGGCACCCGTTTCATGGTCAGCCGCAACGATCTCGGCAGTCTGGTTTCCGTGCAGCAACACAGCGTGCTGCTGACCACCGCCCAGGGTCGCCAGCAGCGGGTCGAGGCCGGTGAAGCCTTTGCTTTCGGCGCTCAAGGCATCGAGCGTCAGGCACCGTCGTTGCGTACCCGGGTGGACTGGCTCGACGGCCGCATCGATGTGCGCAACGAGCCCCTGGGCGAACTGATCGAACTGCTGCGGCCCTACCGCAGCGGCCTGTTGCGCATCAGCCCGGAAGCGGCGCGGGTCCGGGTCTATGGGGTGTTCCCCTTGGATGACAGCGATCAGGTGCTGCGCTCCCTCGGCGAAACCCTGCCGATCCAGGTGACCCGCTATGGCTTCTGGCTGACCCGTATCGAGCTGCGCTGATTGTTAAAAAAAGCCAGGAACAGTGAGGGGGTTCGGTTTTTCCCGTGTCCTGGTTATGGAAAGCCAACCTAATAACGAGCCCTTTCCATGTCCCAGATTATTTTCCGTCCCAGCTTGCTGGCGATGGCTGTCGTTCTGAGTTACGCCGCTCTGCCCACTGTCGCCCATGCCGCGACCGAGCCGCAGCAGGCCCAGGCCACCCGAGCGTTCGATCTGCCCGCCGGTGACCTGGGTGAGACCTTGAGCCGCATCGCCAGGGACAGCGGCCGGGTGCTGTCGGTGGCCCCGCAGTTGCTCAGCGGCAAGCGCGCCAGTCGGGTCAGTGGCCAACTGACTCCCGAGCAGGCCGTGCAGCAGGCCCTGGTGGGCAGCGGCCTGGGCCTGACCACCACCCCCAGCGGCACCTGGAGCCTGTACCTGTTGCCCACGGGGTCGGCGTTGCAACTGCAGCCGACCCATATTCAGGGCCAGGATCAGGAGCAGGCCTGGGGGCCCGTGGATGGCTACGTGGCTACTCGCAGCGCCACCGCGACCAAGACCGATACGCCGATCCTGGAAATTCCTCAGACCATCAACGTGGTCACTGCCGATCAGGTGCAGACCCAGGGCGCGCGCAACCTGACCCAGGTCCTGCGCTACACGCCGGGACTGAGCGTCAACGGCTACACCGACCGCAACACCATTGCCGACGAGATCACCAGCCGCGGTTTCGCCCCGACCCCGCTGTACCTGGACGGCGCCTACCTGCCTTATGCCGGCAGCCTGGGCGGGGCGCCGCAAATCGATCCCTACACCCTGGAGCGCGTCGAGGTACTCAAGGGGCCGTCGTCTGTGCTCTATGGGCAGAACCAGCCCGGTGGCCTGGTCAATCTAGTGTCCAAACGCCCCAGCAGTACGCCGCAACATCAGGTCAAGTTCGGCCTGGGCAGCTACAACCGGGTCAATGGCGCCCTGGACAGCAGCGGCCCGCTGGATGATCAGGGAGAGTTCTCCTATCGCCTGATCGGCGTGGCGAAAAAGGGCAACGAACAGGTGGCCCACACCAACAGCCAGCGCACCCTGCTGGCGCCGAGCCTGACCTGGAGCCCAAGCGACGCCACGCGCCTGACGCTGTTTGCGCAGATCCAGCGCGACGACGGGCTGGCCGACTACCAGGCGTTGCCGAAAATCGGCACCCTCGAACGCGGCCCCGATGGGCGCAAGATCGACCGCGATTTCTTCAATGGCGATTCGCGCTACAACGACTACAAGCGCGACCAGTACATCCTTGGCTACGAGTTGAGCCAGGCCCTCAACGACGACCTGACATTCCGTTCCACCGCGCGCTACATCGACGTGCGCGACCGCTATAAGGGCTTCTTCCTGCGTGGCTTCGTCACCGATGCCGGCGGTGTGACCGACTACACTCGGGCCACCCGCACCAAGCTCGACTGGCAGCAGCACAACACGGCCTACACCCTGGACAACAACCTGGAGTACCGCTTCAACACCGGCGCCCTGGAGCACACCACCCTGGCGGGCGTGGACTATCGCCATTTCAATCGCAAGTACACCGGCTACAACGCCTACGGGGTCTTGCCGGTAGACCTGTACGGCAAGAACAACTACGACACCAGCAGCGTCACCCCCGAACTGACCACGCGCTGGGACAACACCGTCAGCCAGACCGGCGTCTACGTCCAGGACCAGATCAAGCTTGACCAATGGATACTGACCCTCGGCGGCCGCCAGGACTGGGCCGAAGTGGAAAACAAGGACCTGCTGGCCCGCAGCATTGTTGAACAGCGGGACCACAAATTCACCGGTCGGGTGGGCCTGACCTACGTGACCGATTTCGGTCTGGCGCCCTATGTCAGTTACTCCCAGTCCTTCCTGCCGACCGTGGGCACCAGCGCCCCGGAGCGCGGTGCCAAGGCTTTCAAACCGACCGAGGGCGAGCAGTATGAAGTGGGGGTGAAGTACCAGCCCCTGGACAAGACGCTGATGACCGCGTCGGTGTTTCAGGTGAAGCAGAAGAACGCCCTGACCAACGACATCGACTACCCCGAATACAACGCGCAGCAGGGCGAGATTCGTTCCCGGGGCATCGAGCTGGAAATCAAGTCCAGCCTGGACAACATCGATGTGATGGCTGCCGCCACCTACATCGATTCCTTCTATACCAAGGCCAATGACTCCACCAAGGGCAACCGTAATGAAGCCCAGGCGCCGGTCTCGGCCAGTGCCTGGGTCGACTACCACTTCACCCAGGCGGCGCTCAACGGCCTGACCTTTGGCGTGGGCGCGCGCTACACCGGCAGGAAGCCGGGGGACTCGGGCAGCACCTTCAGCACACCAGCCTATGTGGTGTACGACACCACCATCAGCTATGACCTGGGCAAGCTCGACCCGAGCCTGCGCGGGCTGAAAAGCAGCCTCAACGTGCAGAACCTGTTTGACCGGGAATACGTCTCCGACTGCAACTACAACTTCGGCTGCTACTACGGCCAGGAGCGGGTGGCTTCGGTGGAAATGAGCTACGACTGGTAACGCAGGGCCAGGGGAGCAGGTGGCCGTGAACGCGCCTGCTGCCCTGGAACGCAGTGGCTCCGAATGTCGAGGAACAACGTCTGATAGTCAGGCGGTTCGCTTTCTTTTGTAAGGCAAATCCGAGAAACTGCGGGCCGCTTGAATGCGCCTGGTGGGCGGGCTAGGGTTCCGGAGCCATCGCCCAATCGATGGCTCGGATGTGCAAGTCCGACTGTTACCAGACGCATAAGCGCTCAGTCATGCCTGAGCGATTTCATGTTCGCCGTGTTATGGCGGCCGTGCGCGGGAGATCTTCGGATCTGCCGGGGTTCTGGTAACTCGGTCTTGCACACCCGCGTACGGCTGCCACCTTATTCGTGTGCAAGCGAACGGTGTCAGCTCCTTGTCATTACCAGGAGTTTGACCATGAAAAAGCTCGTCCCCGATCCCCCCACGTCCTATCGCGATCCCGCCCTCAAGGAAGCCAACGCCACCCTACGCGTGGCCCTGGCCCGGCAACCGCTGGACCCCGCGCTGTTCCAGCTCACGACCCAAGCCAACCCCGTTTCCCCCGACTCGCTGTTCAGCGTGCGCGAAGGCGTTAGCGCCGAAGAAGCCCTAGTGCATGTGGCGCTGCTGCTCAAATGCGCCGAAGAGGTCTGCGATGAAATCACCCAGCAGGGCAGCGGCCTGGAGCGCGGGCTGATCTGGTCCATGGTGCATTCGGTGGAGATGGCTCGCGCGGTGGTGGAGGCCTTGCTCGACGGCCAGCGCGAGCCCTGAATCCGGGCATCTGCTGATACGTTTTTGTCGCCCCGGTCCGATTGACTGAGCCTTTTTCACGGCACAGTCTGTCGGACCTTTTTCGTCATTCCCTACAGGAGCTAGCCGATGGCATTCGCCACCCTCGATGGACAACCGTTGCACTACCTTGACCATGGCCAGGGGCCGGTGGTGTTCCTGGCCGGCAGTTATTTGTGGGACACCAGCATGTGGGCGCCGCAGATCGAGGCGTTGTCGGCGCAGTACCGGGTGATTGCGGTGGACCTGTGGGGCCATGGCCAGTCCGGGCCGTTGCCGCAAGGCACCGCGTCGCTGGACGATGTGGCGCGGCAGATGCTGGCCTTGCTCGACCATTTGCAGATTGAGCGGGTGACGTTGGTGGGCTTGTCGGTGGGCGGCATGTGGGGCGCCCGTATGGCCCTGGCGGCGCCGCAGCGCATCGACGGTCTGGTGCTGATGGACACTTACCTGGGCGCCGAGCCTGAGCCGACCCGGCAGTACTATTTCTCGCTGTTCCAGCAGATCGAGGACAGCGGCCTGATCGCCGAGCCGCTGCTGGACATCGTGGTGCCGATCTTCTTCCGTCCGGGCATCGACCGGCAGTCGGCGCTGTTCCAGGACTTTCGTTCCAGCCTCGCGGCGCTGCCGACCGAGCGCCTGCGCGCGAGCGTGATCCCCATTGGGCGCATCACCTTCAGTCGGGCGGATGTGCTGGATCAGCTGGAACGCCTGGATGGGCGCAATACCTTGCTGCTGTGTGGTGATCAGGACCAGCCGCGGCCGCCTGCGGAAACCATCGAGATGGCCGAGCGCATCGGCTGCCCTTATCAGCTGGTGCCCGAGGCCGGGCATATCTCCAGCCGTGAGAACCCGGCGTTCGTGACCCGGGCCTTGTTGGCGTTTTTACAGCGCCACGGTTGAAGCCCGATTCTTCCGTTGCAGGAGCTGGCTTGCCAGCGAAGAGACCCGCAAGCCGGACGCCAGCCTGACGGACGCTTTCGCCGGCAAGCTGGCTTCTACGGGTGGGGATACGCGTTGTAGGAGCTGGCTTGCCAGCGAAGAGACCCGCAAGCCGGGCGCCAACCTGACAGACGCTTTCGCCGGCAAGCCGGCTCCTACGGGGGCGGGGTTATTTCGGGCCGAGAATCTGCGTCAGCTTGCCCGGGGCCGGGGCGCCTTGCTGTTGTTGCAGTTCGCCCTTGTCGTCGAGGTAGAAGATCGCCGGGGTCGCCGACAGCTCCAGCTCTTCCATCAGTTTCATGTTGGCGTCGAGCTTGGCCTGCACCGCCGCTGGAATGCTCGCCAGGGGTTTCAGGGCGCTGGTCTTGCCGGCTTTCTCGTGGTCCTGCAGGGCCTGTTGCGGGTCCTTGGCGGCCAGCAGGGCGGCGGATTTGCCCGGGCTGTCTTCGCGGATGATGCCCACCATGATGTGCCGCAGTTGCACCTTGCCGGCGTTCACCCAGGGCCGCGCCTGTTGCCAGAACATGTTGCAGTAGGGGCAGTTGGGGTCGCTGAACAGGTAGACGATGCGTGGCGCATCGGCCTTGCCGTCGGCGATCCAGTTGCTCTTGTCCAGGTTGTTCCAGACTTCCTTGGCCATCGGTGCGTAGACCAGTTTCTGCAGCGGCTCGGCGCTGAGGTCCTTGCCGTCGGCGTCGTACAGGTTGCCCAGCAGCACGTGCTTGCCGTCCGGGGTCAGGTACAGGGCCATGCCTCGGTTCTGGTACTGCGCGGCGTAGCCCTTGAGGCCATCCGGGGCATCGAAGCTGCCGAGGATCTTGGCGCCTTTTTCTTCGATCTTGCGGATCGGTGCGGGCAGTTCTTCGGCGTGCAGCAGCGGCGCGCTGAGCAGGGCTGCGCCCAAGGACAGGCTCAGCAGGTGGCGGATGAAGGGCATGGCAGTTTCCTTGCAGGGGCGACCGGGGTCGGATGGGCGTCGTCGAAGTTTTCCAGGGCACGGGCCAGGCTGGCTTCCGAGAGTTCACCCAGGTGACTGCTCAGCAGACGGCCGTCGGCGCTGTAGAACAGTGTAGTGGGCAGGGCCATGGAGCCCACGGCCTGGCCCAGGCGGCCGCCGCTGTCGAACAGCACGTTGTTCAGGTTCAGTTCCTGGGTGGCGAGGAAGGTGGCCACGCTTTGCATGCTTTCGCCCTGGTTGACGAACAGGAAGGTCAGGTCCGGACGTTGCTGCTGGGCGCGCTCCAGGACCGGCATTTCTCGCCGGCACGGCGGGCACCAGGTGGCCCAGAGGTTGATCACCAGTGGCCCACCCTGATAGTCGGTGAGCTGCACGGTGTCGCCGGTGGCATTGCGCAGGGGCATTTCCGGCAGGCGGGTGCCCTGGTCGTAGAGCGTCAGGGACAGGCTGGCCAGCAGCCAGAAGGCCAGGCCGCTGGCGATACCGGCGCCCAGCGGGCGGCGCAGCGGTGGGCGTTTCCAGCCCCAGGCCAGGGCTGCCAGAAGCATGATGATGACCCCCGGCCAGGCCAGGAAGCCGCCGTCGCGCAGGTCGATGATCAGCCACAGGTTGTGCTGGTAGTGCTTCCAGTAAGCGATGACGAAGCAGATCCGCGCCGCGAGCATGCCCAGCAGGAACAGCATGAACAGCACCGATTCCGGGTTGTCGCCGCCGCGCTTGGCCACCCGCCAGCCCACCAGGGTGGCCAGGGCCAGGGCACTGATCAGCAGCAGGTGGTTGAGGGCGATGGCGAAGGTGCCGATGGTAAAAGTCAGCATCAACGGGCTTCCCGGGTCTGAGTCCAGCGTTGCAGGAAGGCCGTGGCATCGACTTCACCGGTGATGCGCTGGCCGCGACGTTCGCTGCCGTCCGGGCCGATCCACAGGAAGCTGGGTGGGCCGGGCACTTTGTAGCGGCTGAGCAGTTCGCGGCTGTCGGCGTTGTCATGGGTGACGTCCAGGCGCAGCAGGCGCACGTCCTTCAGGGCGTCGAGGACTTGCGGCTGGCCGAACACGGTTTTCTCCATGATCTTGCAGGACACGCACCAGTCGGCGTAGTAGTCCAGCAGCACCCATTGGCCCTGGGCCTGGGCGCTGTCCAGGGCACGTTGCAGTTCCGCGGGCGACTTGACGGTGGTGAAGGCATCGTGGGCCGTGGCGCTGCTGGCCACGCTGCCACCGCTGTAGACCTTCAGCGGTCGCCACAGGTCATCGCTGCCACCAGCGGCGCCCACCAGCAGCACGCTGCCCCACAGGCCAAACAGCACGGCTGCGGCGCCAAACAGGTGCAGCAGGCGCCCGGCGATGGCGCGTTGCTGCCAGGCGCAATAGGCCAGTACCAGGGCCAGGGCGCCCCACAGACCGATCCACAGGCTGGTGTCGAGCACCGGGCGCAACATATAGACGGCGGTGCCCAGGAACAGGAAGCCGAACACGCCCTTGAGCAGGTTCATCCACGGCCCCGGCTTGGGCAGGAAGCGGTTGCCCACGGTCACCAGCAACAGCAGCGGCAGGCCAATGCCCAGGCCCAGGGCGAACAGCGCCAGGCCGCCAAACAGGGCATTGCCGGTCTGGGCGATGTACAGCAGGCCACCGGCCAGGGGCGCGGTCATGCACGGACCTACCAACAGCGCCGACAGCGCGCCGAGAGCGCCACAGCCGATCAGGCTGCCGCCCTGGCGCTGGCGGCTGGCGCCTTCCAGGCGGTCGCGCAGAAACGCGGGCATTTGCAATTCAAAGAAGCCGAACATCGGCAGCGCCAGCAGCACGAACAACGCGGCAAAGCTGCCCAGCACCCAGGGCTGTTGCAACCAGGCCTGCAGGTTGCTGCCCAGCAGGGCGGCGATCACCCCCATGCCGGCATACACCAGGGCCATGCACAGCACGTAGCTGGAGGCCAGGGCCAAGCCCCGGCGCGGGCTGGCGCCGCTGCCGACAACGATCCCCGCGAGGATCGGCAGCATCGGCAGTGAGCAAGGGGCGAAGGCCAGCAGCAGGCCGAAACCGAAGAAGGCCAGCAGGCCCAGGCCCCAGGATTTTTGTTGCAGATCGTTGGCCAGCAGTTGGTCCTGGGCCGTGCCAGGGCCGGCGGCGACCGGGCTGCTGGCGGCGACGGCGGGCGCACCACCCAGGTCGAGTTCCAGGGTTTGCGGCGGGTAGCACAGGCCGGCGTCGGCGCAGCCCTGCCAGCCCAGCTTGACCTTGCCGCTGGCTGCGGGCGGCAGCTTCACTTCCAGGCCCTGGCGATACACGGTCTGCTCGCCGAAGAATTCGTCGCTGTGGTGTTCGCCGTCCGGCAGCGTCGGCTGATGCTCCTGGGCCAGGCCATCGAACTTCAGGCGTTTCTGGTACAGGTAGTAGCCGTCGGCAATCTGCCAGAACAGCTGGGTTTCTCCGGAAGGCAGGCGCTCGGAGGTGAAGGTGAAAGCCTTGTCCACCGGCAGGAAGTCGGGCTTGACCTCGAACGGATTGTTGCTGGCTTCTGCCAGGGTGGTGAACAGCATAAACAGCAAAATGAGCAATCGACGCATGGTCAAGCCTTAAACCGGTGCAAGTGGGATGCACAATGGCGGGTCCTGATTAACCGATGATTAACCATACTTGGGTTGTTGCACGGCGGTGGCGGGCATAATGTCCGCTTAATCCGCCGCCTGTCTAATCAACGCCTTTGTTACAGGACCGACCATGCACGTACTTGTCTGTGAAGATGATGAGCTGATTGCCAGCGGAATAGTCGCCGGCCTCACGGCCCAGGGCCTGACGGTCGAGCATGTGGCCTCCGCCTCGGCGGCGCGGGCCATGCTCGGCGTGGCCGATTTCGACGTGATGGTACTGGACTTGGGCCTGCCGGATGAAGATGGTTTGAAGTTGCTCAAGCAACAGCGCCAGCAGGGCCTGGAGATTCCGGTGCTGATCCTCACCGCCCGCGATTCGGTGACCGATCGGGTCGACGGCCTGCAGGCCGGGGCCGACGATTACCTGCTCAAGCCGTTCGACCTGCGGGAGTTGGCGGCGCGTCTGCATACCCTGTTGCGCCGGGTGGCGGGGCGCAGCGTCAACCTGATCGAGCACGGACGCCTGACCTACGACCCCAGCACCCGGGAAACCCGCCTGGGCGGCGAGCCGGTGGATCTGTCCCGGCGCGAGCAGGCGCTGCTTCAGGCCCTGCTGCACAACCGCGGCCGGGTGCTGTCCAGCGAACAGCTCAAGGACAGCGTCTATGGGTTCAACGACGAACTGGAAAGCAACGCCCTCAACGTGCACATCCACCACCTGCGGCGCAAACTGGGCAACGGCATCGTCGAGACGGTGCGCGGCCTGGGTTATCGCCTGGGGCCGGCCGATGGCCAGGAGCAGTCCTAAGTGAGGAGCCTGCGCCTGCGCCTGAGCGTGACCCTGGGCGCCGCCTTCATTCTGATCTGGACCCTGGCCGCGGCCTGGATGCTCAGCGATCTGCGCAATCAGATGATGTTTTCCCTGGATCAGCGGCTGGTGGCTTCGGCGCGCATGGTGGCCGGTCTACTGGAACAGATGCCGGCGCTGCCCTCCGACACCCATGCCCATCCGATTGCCAGCGCGGCCTTGACCATTCCCGGGGGCATGGCCTGTCAGGTCAGTTCCCTGCGCGGGCAGGTCCTGGCCCGCAGCCACAGCACCCCGGAACACACCCTGGAAGCCGAGAAACTGGGCTTTCATGACCAGATGATCGACGGCGCGCCCTGGCGCACCTTCACCCTGGTGCGCGGTGATCTGCGCATCACCACCGCTGACCGCCAGGTGGAACGCGAGGCGCTGAACATGTCGGTTCTGCTGGCTGCCTCGGTGCCGGTGGGGGTGGCCTTGCTGGGCTGTCTGTGGCTGTTGTGGCTGGGCATCGGCCAGAGCCTGGCGCCGCTGAACCGGATTCGCGACGCGCTGATGCGCCGCAGCGCCGACTCCCTGGAGCCGTTGCAGATCCGGCCCATGCCCAGCGAATTGCGGCCGCTGGTGGACACCCAGAACCAGCTGTTCCAGCGCATCGCCAAGACCATCGAACGCGAACGTCGCCTGACTGGCGATGCCGCCCATGAATTGCGCAGCCCGCTGACTGCGATCAAGACCCACCTGCAGGTGGCGCGCATGACCGACGGTGCGGCCCGGGATCAATCCCTGGCCCGGGCGGAGGAGGGCGCCGACCGCCTGCACCGGACCCTGGAGCAACTGCTGTTGCTGGCTCGGGTCGAGGGCAGCCTGTCGTTTGATGACGGCGTGCACTGCAATGCCGAGCAAGTGGTTCGCCTGGCAATCCAGGATGCCGCCGTGGGCGCCCGGCAGCGGGTCAAGGTGCACCTGGGAGAGCACACCGCCGAGGCCCCGGTGGCCATGCCCTCGACCCTGGCGATTGCCGCCTTGCGCAACCTGCTGGACAACGCCCTGCGCCATACCCCGCAAGACTGCCCGGTGGAGTTGAACCTGGAACTGGTGGCCGGTCGCCTGCGTTTCCAGGTGCGTGACCATGGCCCGGGGATTGCCCAGGAAGACCTGCAACACCTGACCCAGCGTTTCTGGCGCAACAGCCAGAGCACCGGGTGCGGTCTGGGCCTGGCGATTGTCCAGGCCATTGTCCAGCGTTGCGCTTGCGAGCTGCACTTCGACAGCCTTCCTGATGGCCTACGGGTCGAGCTGACCCTGCCTGCCCACCGCGCCTGACCCATCACCGTCCCCTGTAGGCGCTGGCTTGCCAGCGAAGAGGCCCTTGAGGCCGCCTTCGCCAGCAAGCTGGCTCCTACGGGCTCTTGTACGTTCCGCCTGCCCGCCGCAGGAGCTGGCTTTCCAGCGAAGAGGCTCTTGAGATCGCCTTCGTCAGCAAGTTGGCTCCTACGGGGCGGTATGTGCAATTTCCTCGTCCTGGGGTGTAAATCCCGACCGCGCTGATGCGTTTTTAGAACAGGAAAACCTGTCAGTGCGCACCCGCGCTTGGGCTGCGCATCCGGCCGGTGGTCGTTTTGCTCAAATTGCAGCGCGAGGGTTCGAGACATGTCAGCCGTTACCAGCCTTATGGACGATCAGCCGGTGGGCCTTGCTCCCGCCCCGGCCGAGGCGCTTTACCAGTTCGAGGAGTCGCCCCTGCTGGCCCGTCAGAGCCGTCAGGAATCCAATGCCCGCAGCTATCCGCGGCGCATTCCCCTGGCCCTGAAGCGGGCCAGTGGCATTCATGTCGAGGATGTCGAAGGCCGGCGTTTCATCGATTGCCTGGCCGGGGCCGGGACCCTGGCCCTGGGCCACAACCACCCGGTGGTGATCGCCGCGATCCAGCAGGTGCTGGCCGATGAACTGCCGCTGTTGACCCTGGACCTGACCACCCCGGTCAAGGATCAGTTCGTCCAGGACCTGTTCGGCCTGTTGCCCGAGGCCCTGGCCGCCGAAGCCAAGATCCAGTTCTGCGGCCCCACCGGCACTGATGCTGTGGAAGCCGCGCTGAAGCTGGTACGTACCGCCACTGGACGCAGCACCGTGCTGTCGTTCCAGGGCGGTTACCACGGCATGAGCCAGGGCGCCCTGAGCCTGATGGGCAGCCTGGGGCCCAAGCGTGCGTTGGCGGGACTCTTGAACAATGGTGTGCAGTTCCTGCCCTTTCCCTATGACTACCGCTGCCCGTTCGGGCTGGGGGGCGCCGAGGGGGTCAAGGTCAACCTGCATTACCTGGAAAACCTGCTGAGCGATCCTGAAGCGGGCGTGGCCCTGCCGGCGGCGGTCATCGTCGAGGCGGTGCAGGGCGAGGGCGGGGTGATTCCGGCGGACCTGGACTGGCTGCGAGGGTTGCGGCGCATCACCGAGCAGGCCGGGGTGGCGCTGATCGTCGATGAAATCCAGAGCGGCTTCGGTCGCACCGGCAAGATGTTCGCCTTCGAGCACGCCGGGATCATTCCCGATGTGGTGGTGATGTCCAAGGCCATCGGCGGCAGCCTGCCGCTGGCGGTGATGGTCTATCGCGACTGGCTCGACACCTGGCAGCCGGGGGCACACGCCGGGACCTTCCGTGGCAATCAAATGGCCATGGCCACCGGTTCCGCGGTGATGCGCTACCTCAAGCAGCACCGGCTGCCCGAGCATGCGGCGGCGATGGGCGAGCGCTTGCGCGAGCACCTGCTGATCCTGCAGCGGGACTTCCCGCAACTGGGGGATGTCCGTGGCCGTGGCCTGATGCTTGGCGTCGAGCTGGTGGACCCTGCCGGCGCCCCGGATGCCCAGGGCCATCCGCCGCAACATTTGCGCCTGGCGCCGCTGGTGCAGCGTGAATGCCTCAAGCGCGGCCTGATCCTCGAACTGGGCGGGCGCCATGGCAGCGTGGTGCGCTTCCTGCCGCCGCTGATCATCAGCGCGGCGCAGATTGATCAGGTGGCGGACATCTTCAGCAAGGCAGTGGCCGCCGCGGTGGCCAGCCTCTAATTTTTCGCGGCCCTGGTTCGTTCCTTCTACACAACTGCCACGCCTGGGGCGCGGCACACCTTATTAACGACGGAGACAAGCAATGACTTCAGTATTCGACCGTGAGGACATCCTGTTCCAGGTGGTGGTCAACCACGAAGAGCAATACTCGATCTGGCCCGACTACAAGGCCGTGCCCCAGGGCTGGCGCACCGTGGGCAAGAGCGGCTTCAAGAAAGAGTGCCTGGCCTACATCGAAGAAGTCTGGACCGACATGCGGCCCCTGAGCCTGCGCCAGAAGATGGACCAGCAGGCCGTGGCCGGCTGATCTGTAGCCGCTGCCGAGCCTGCGAGGCTGCGCAAAGGGCCGCAGGCCCTTCAGCGTTCTCAAGAGCAGCGCCTCCTGCGGAGTCGTTCGCAGCCTGCGGCAGCGGCTACAAAGGCGCTGGCGTCTTGAGCTTGGCGGGTTTTTCATGCCCGGCGATCAGGCCAGGCGCTTGACGGCTTGCAGGGTGTAGCTCAGCGGCAGGCGCCATGGCGCTTCCTTGAGTCGCCATTCGCCGCGTTCATCCACCACCATTTGCCCGGGCAGGGCCTCCCAGGGAATGCTCTGGTGTTCCACCAGTCCGGTGATTTCCAGGCCTTGGGCCAGCAAGGCGCTGATGATTTCCCCCAGGCCGTGATTCCACTCGTGGGTCACCGTGGCCTTGAGGCTGCTCTCGGTTTCCACGTAGGTGGTGTCCTCGTCCCAGACCAGCGGCTCGCTGCGTTCGAAGTAGGGAAACGCCACTTGCAGCGAATCGCGCTGTTCTTCATCCAGGGCCCAGAGCATTGGATGCCCCTCGCGGATAAACAGCCGGCCACCGGGCTTGAGCAGGGCGCCGACGGTCTGTGCCCAGCGCTCGATGCTCGGCAGCCAGCACAGCGCGCCGATGCCGGTGTAGACCAGATCGAATTCGCCGCGGGGCAGTACGTCGGTGGCCGCGAACACGTCCGACTCGTGGTAGTCGATAGGCGTATTGCAGCGTTGGGCCAGGGTCCGGGCTTCAGCCAGGGAGGCCGAGGAAAAATCCAACCCGCTCATCCGCGCGCCCAGGCGCGCCAGGGACAAGGTGTCGGTGCCGATATGGCATTGCAGATGCACGCCGCGCAGGCCCTGGATGTCGCCCAGCAGAGGGCGGTCGAACTGCACCACGTTGGAGAGAAACTGCGGGTCGTCGACAAAGCGCTGCACCGCGTAATCCGCCGAGGCCGTGTGCAAGGGCGCGCGTTCGTCCCAATTGGTCTTGTTGAGTGTCAGGTATTCGCTCATGGCCTGGTCTTCCTGTCTGGGCATTGTTGCGACGCGCAGACTAGCACCGGGAAATGACCGCGATCTTGAGCAAATATGTAAGCGGCCCCGGTCCCCTGACCCCGACTGTAGCCGCTGCTGAGCCATGGCGAAGCTGCGCAAAGGTCCGCAGGACCTTGCCTGGCGATTGTCTGTCGAGCACCGCGTTCCTGCGCCGGAGCACCGCCCAGACCGTTCGCAGCCTGCGGCAGCGGCTACAAAAGCCCGGATCGAGATGGGTGCTGTAGCCGCTGCTGAGCCATGGCGAAGCTGCGCAAAGGTCCGCAGGACCTTGCCTGGCGATTGTCTGTCGAGCGCCGCGTCTCTGCGCCGGAGTGCCGCCCAGGCCGTTCGCAGCCTGCGGCAGCGGCTACAGGGCCAGGGCCTGGGTGACTTTTTGCAGGTTGCCTTCCAGTTCGCTGAGCGGGTCGGCGCCGTCAGTTTCAAGGACCAGCAACTGGCTGCCACCGGCGCTGATGGCGGCTTTCAGTGCCTCGGACGGCTGGCGGTGGTGCAGGACCAGGGCCACGTCGTTGTCCTTGAGCCGGGCTTGCAGCTTCTGCAGCGCTTCGGGCGTCCATTCGTTGTCGGCGCGGGCGTCGACTCCCACCAGTTCCAGGTTCAGGCCACTGACCAGATAGCCAAAGTGCTCGGAGAGGCTCAGCACGCTGAGGTTGTCGGCCTCGGCCAGGCGCGCTTCGCTGTCGGCGCTGAGTTTGAGCAGGCGTTGCTTGATTCCCGCCAGGTTGCGCTCGATCTGCGGCTTGGCTTCGGGCGCCAGGCGTACCAGGTCGGCCGCGAGCACGTCGGCCATGCGTCCCAGGTTGTTGCTGGACAGCCAGGGCTGGGCATTGAGCCCGTCGCTCTGGCCCGGTTGCAGGGCCACCCCGGCCAGGGCGCCATCCACCGGGCGCGCGGCATCGATCTCGACGATACGAATATTGCTGCGCCGGGCATTGGGGTACAGCGGGTCGTCCGGCCAGATCGAGCGCAGGCCGATCACCGCGTCGGCATCCAGCGCCAGCTTGCTCAGGGCCGCAGCGCCGCGCCCGGTGAAATAGGCGGTCTGCCGCGAGCCCGGCAGGTTGGCCGGGGCCGCCCGTTCCAGCTTGACGTGGGTGCCCTGCAGCAGGACCTGCCCCAGGCCGAAGGTCACCGGCAGCGAGGCCAGCACCGTCAGCGGTTTCTGCGCGGTGGCGCTGTGCAGCGCGGTATTGCCCATGCCGTGGCTGGCGACCACGCGCATCGGTTCGAAGTGGTCGCGCTCGGCCAGGGCCGGGCTGCTGATCAGGCCGCCGAGGATCAGGGCCAGGCTCAGTTGAGGCAATGACAAGTGACGCAGTGAACTGTGCATTTATCCGATATTCCCTTTCAGGCTGGGGACGGTGCCGCGGGCGATGGCGGCCAGGGCGAAGGCCACGCCGGCTACCAGGATGATGGCCGCGCCGGAAGGCACCGGCAGGTCGAAGACGATGGGCAGCAGGATGCCGCACAGGGTGCTGACGGTGGCGATGCTCACCGAGATCCAGAAAAAGCCCTTGAGCGACTGGCTGAGCAGGCGGGCCGCTGCGGCCGGAATCACCAGCAGCGCGCCCACCAGGATCGCGCCGATGACCTTCACCGCGGCCACGGTGATCAGGGTCACCAGGATCACGAACAGGTAGTCCAGGGTCTTCACCGCCACTCCGCGCACGGCCGCCAGCTGCGGGTTGAAGCTGGCCAGCATGATGCGGTTGTACAGCGGCAGGCTCAGGCCCAGCACCAGGGCGCCGACGATCAACAGCACCAGCAGATCGTTGCCGTTGACCGTGAGCACCGAGCCGAACAGCACGTTTTCCAGGATGTGCACGTTGATCTTGCCGGCCAGGATCAGCAGCAGGCTGGCGCCCAGGGCCAGAGACACCGAGAGGAACACCCCGATCAGGGTGTCCGGAGCCAGGCCGGTGCGGTTGCGCAGGTAGTTGAGGAGGATGCCGAACAGCAGGCAATAGCCGAACAGGCTGCCGTAGGGACCGGTGTAGGGCTCGCCCAAGAGAATGCCGATGGCCACACCGGTCAGCGCCGCATGGCCCACGGCTTCGGAGAAGAAGGCGAAGCGCTTGACTACGACAAGTGTGCCCAGGCCGCCCAGGACCGGTCCGATCAGCAGGCCGGCCAGCAACGCATTGACCACAAAGCCATAGGCCAGGGCTTCGGGCAGGTAGCCGGCCGAGGCCCAACCCTGGACCATCAGGCGAAATGCTTCATAGGTCATCATGCAGCGCTCCCGGCGGTTCGTGGATGGGTGGAGAACAGACTGAGCAGGCGCTCCGGAGTCAGGGTTTGTTGCGCCGGACCGTCGAACAGCACCCGGCGGTTGAGGCCGGTGACCCGGTCCGCCAGGCGGCCCACCGCCTCAAGGTCGTGCTCGATCCACAGCAGGGTGATGCCGCTCTGGCGCCAATCGTGGAGCAGGCGTTCGAAGACCTGGATCCCGGCTTCGTCCAGGGCCGACATCGGTTCGTCCAGCACCAGCAGTTGCGGGGCCGGGATCAGGCCCTGGGCCAGCAGCACGCGCTGGCGTTCGCCCCCGGACAGGGCGCCCATGCGCCGTTTGCGCTTGTCTTGCATGCCGACCCGTTCCAGGGCCTCGCCAATCGCCTGGGCGTAATGCCGGCTCAGGCCAAGGAAGGCCGGGCGGCGCTGGCACATGGCAGCCATGAAATCGTCCACGGTCATCGGCAGGCCACGGTCGAACTCCAGGGCCTGGGGCACGTAGCCGATGGTGCCGGCCGCGCCGGGCCATTGCAGGCGCAGTTGGCCCTGGTGCGGCATCTGCCCCAGCAGGGTCTTGATCAGCGAACTCTTGCCGCCACCGTTGGGCCCCACCAGTGCGTGCACGCTGCCGGGCTGCACCTGGAAGGTCACGCGGTCGAGGATGGTGGTGCGGCCCAGGGTCAGGCTGACCTGGTCGAACTCGATGGCCGGGCCCCGCAGCAGGGTCTCGATGGCGGTCATGCCCCGGCCTCCTGGATGGCCCGGACCACGGTGTCGAGGTTGCCTTTCATTTCCTTCTCGTATTTCTCGGCGCTGTAGTCGCCGTAGGAGATGTGCGACAGCGGGTAGAGCTTGACCCCGGATTCGCGCTGGATGGTCTCGACGTAGGTGGAGGGGAAGTCCATCTCCGAGAAGATCACCTTGACGTCCAGTTCTCGCAGTTGGTCGATGGTCTTCTTCAACTGGCTGGGGCTGGGCTCGATGCCGTGGGCCGGTTCCACCACCGCGGTGACTTGCAGGCCGAACTCGCGCAGCAGGTAGTCGTAGGCCGCGTGTACCGTGGCCACCCGCAGGTCGGCGTTGGGCGCCTGGGTCAGCTTGGCCAGGGCGTCGGCGCGCATCTGCCGCAGGCGCTTGCCGTAGGCCCGGGCGTTCTGGGTGTAGGTCTTGGCGTTGGTCGGGTCCATCTTGCCCAGCTCCCGGGCGATGTTGTTGACCTGGGCGATGGAGGCGCTGATGGATAGGAAGGTGTGCGGGTTGACCACTTTGCCGGCGCCCCGGGCGGCGACGCCGGTGGCGGCCAGCAGCGGCACGTTCTCGTTGGCTTCGATCACCGGGATGTCCGGGCGCTCGCTGGCGGCGATCATGCGGTCGGCGAAGTCATCGTGGCCCACGCCGTTGAGCACGATCACGTCCAGGCTGCCGATGCGCTTGATGTCTTCGGCCCGGGGCTCGTAGGCGTGGGGGTTGAAGCCGGCGGGAATCAGCGGCACCACCTCGGCCTTGTCGCCGACAATGTTCGCCACGTAGCTGTAATAAGGGTGCAGGGTGATACCGATGCGCAGGCGCTTGGCCGGGTCGGCGCTGACCAGGGGGCTGAGCACCAGGGCCAGCAGGCTGACCAGCAGCACCCGCAGGAATGGGCGGCGTTGCGATGAAATGGGCATGGCTAGCGTTCTTCTCTCGGGTGAATGCAAAAAGATCAGTGACGATGCTGGCGAGTCACCCCGGCATCGAATTGCGCGACCACCTGTTGCCAGCCGGCGGCGGCCAGCGTCGCGTCGCTGAGATCGACCGGCACGGCGACGGACGGGGCGCGGTTGAGCCAGATGTCCACCTTGGCCTGATCTTCGGTGTCCAGGCGCATCAGGAAGGAGCCGGCCACTTGCGGGTTCTGGCTCAGGCCCAGGTAGGCCTGGTCCTGCAATTGCCAGGCATGGCCACCACGGCTCACCGAGCTGGCGTCCTGGGCAAAGGGGGCGAAGCCTTCCTCGGCCAGTTGCTCCGGGCTCGGCAGCGTCTGGCTTTCGGCCTGCAGCAGATGGATCTCGTCGAGGGTCACTCGCAGGTCGGCGTAGATGCCTTGTTCGCCGGCGCTCAGATCGCGGCGGGCGTCGAGCTGGTGGCTGGCGACGCTGGCGGTTTCGACTGTTTCGCCGCGCCACAGCACCACGCTGCCGGCGACACACAGAATCAGCAGGCACAGCAACAGGACGTAGAGGGTTTCGTGACCGGCGCCGGCGGGGCGCACGACCTGGGTGGTGGCAGGAGTCATGGGGTCTCGATATCCGCTTGGTCGATCTCGACCACGTGACCGGGGCCGGCATCGAACAGCACGTAGAACTCGCTGGAGGGTTTCTTGAAGGTCAGGGTCGAATCGCTGCCGAGCTTGCCCGGTACGAGGATGGTTTCGTCGTAGCCGATCACGTCCAGGGTCACCCCCGGAGCGCCGCTGCCATCGGAAAAACCGCCGGTGCAGCGGATCTGCTCGGCGTCGATGGCCTTGCACTCGCACATCGGGTTGTGGGCCAGGGCGCTGTGGCTGAAGGCGGCACCCAGCAGCAACAGGGCAGCGGCGCCGAGGCGCCGGGTAGATACTGCGCGAATCATCATTTGCCTCCTTGTTTTTCGAGCCAGGCCACGGTGGCGGGGGACGCCTGGCTCAGGGGAATGGATGCCTGGTGCATGCTGCCGTCCCAGCCTTCCAGGGTGATCCACAGCTCAGCGTCGGCTTTGGTCTTTTGCGGAATCGGCAGGCTGGCCCCCATGCGGTACGGGCTGCCGAAGAAGATCACCCCGGCGGCCCGCAGGCTGCGGGGTTTGCCGATGCGCAGGTAGGTCGCCTTGACCGGTTCGATGCAGGCCTGGCACAGGGCGGCGTTGAAGCTTTTCAGGTAGCCGGCGGGGCCATCGCTGCGGGGCGCTTCGTTGCGCATCTCGGCCAGGCGCAGGCTCCAGGGGCCGACCTGGATTTCACCGATCTCCCGTTCCCCCAGGCCGCTGTCGCCGCGAAACAACGAGGCATCGGCGAGGTACTTGGGCATGAAGCCCAGGGGGATCAGCAACAGCAGGATGTTCAGGTGAAAGCGCCATTTATGCCAAAGCCGGCTCAGCTGCGAAGGCGCGGTTGCGCTGTGGGTCTGGCTCACGAGTGGCTCTCCGAAGTTTCGATGCTCATGGCCGGGGTGGGCGTCGGCACGGGTTTGCTCGCGGGACGCGCCCGGGCGGCCTTCTCCTCACGCTTGAGGGCGTTGGCGGTGGCCAGGGCGGTGCGCTTGGTCCAGATCAACAGCCCGCTGAGGACCATCATGCTCAGCACCAGACCGAAGAAGAACCAGATCAGCTTGACCCAGATCCCGCCAAAATCACCGGTGTGCAGCGGGCGCATGGACTCGGTGACGAACTCCAGGGTGCTGCGGTCCCCCAGCAGGTGAGAGGTGTCCAGGGAGCCGGTGTAGGGGTTGATGTTGGCGGTCTGGTACATCAGCGGGTACCAGCCACGACCGCCTACGTACAGGTGGCTGTAGGCATTGCTTGGCAGGCTGACGAAGCTGATGTCGAAACCGGGGATCTTCTGGGTGGCGATGCCGATGGCCTGGTCCAGGCCGATCATCGGCGCGGGGCTGCCGTCGGTGGTGGTCGGCACCTGCTCCCGGGCGATGACCGGAACAATGGGTTGGCTGGAAATGCTGATGTGGTTGTCGGCGAGCACGGCCTCGATCAGGAACCAGATACCGGTGATCGAGATCACCGTGATAAACCAGATGGACCAGATGCCGCTCAGGCGGTGGAAGTCGCCCCAGAAGATCCGTGCCCCATGGCGCAGGCGCAGGGTCGGCTTGAGAAAGCCCTTCCAGAACTTCTTGTAGACCACCAGTCCGGTGATCAACGAAATCAGCAGCGGCAGGCCGAGGAACGACACCAGGTACCAACCCCAGCTGTAGCCGTTGGTGAAGGGCACCAGCCACCAGCCATGCAGGGCCCGGGTGAAGCCCTGGAAGTCGAACACTGGGCTGGTGCCCTGGATCGCCCCGGTGTAGGGGTTGACGTACAGCGTTGGGGAACGGCCGTCCGGGTAGCTGACGCTGACACTCAGGGCGAAATGGCTTTCGTCCGGGGTCACGATGGTATCGATGCGGGTGCTGGGGTCGGCCTGCTTGATGGCCGCCACGATCTGGTCGTAATTGAGCGGCTGGGCATCATCGCTGGGTTTACTGGCTCGGATATCCGGATTGGCCAGCCATACGATCTCCTGGCTGACCACCGCCAGGGTGCCGGTGACACAGACGATCAGCACGAAGAACCAGATGGGTAGGGCCAGCCAGCTGTGCACCAGAAACCAGATTTTTGAACGGGACTTCTTCGACATGGAGTGGGCGTCTTGATTCGAGGAATGGAGCGGCACTGGAACCCTGGGCCGAGCTCGGCGCAAAGGTGCCGGGCATAGCCTTGGCCAACGCGGCCTGCTGCATCTAATTAAGACGAATGAGAATCGTAAATCCTGAAAGGCGATATGAAAGTAAATGTTACGAAGCCAGGAAAGCCCCGTGAAACGGGGATTCCTGGTCGTTCGATTTGTGCATCAGGGGCGGCTGACCGGTGTAGGAGCTGGCTTGCCAGCGAAGGGGACCGTGAGATCGCCTTCGCCGGCAAGCCGGCTCCTACGAGGGAAGCCGGCTACGGGGTGGTGGCGTCGGGCTCCAGCAGGCGGGCGCCCGGGCCGGCGTCTCCCAGGGCATCCCCATGGTTGCGCAACGGACACCCTTCCATGGACAGGCAGCCGCAACCAATGCACTGGTTCAGCCGCTCGCGCAGCAGGCTCAGTTGGCGGATGCGTTCGTCCAGTTCGCGGCTCCACTGTTCCGACAGGCGCTGCCAGTCCGCGGCAGTGGGCGCGCGGTCGGCGGGCAGGGTCGCCAGGGCCTGGCCAATCTCCGCCAGGGGAATGCCCAGGCGCTGGGCCACTTTGATCAAGGACACGCGACGCAGCACCGAGCGCGGATAGCGCCGTTGGTTGCCGGCGTTGCGGTTGCTCTTGATCAGTCCTTTGCTTTCGTAGAAGTGCAGCGCGGTCACGGCCACGCCGCTGCGGGCCGAGAGCTGGCCCACCGTCAGTTCTTTGTGGAGGGCGTCGGGTTCGATCATTAAAGGGCACCAGGATGAAAAACAGGCTTGACCTTGACTTAACTAGAGGTTTTACCCTGCAGCGCATTCAATCGCAAGATTCTGTCCGACCGCTGTAAGGAGCCGTTCATGACCGCATTTGAGAGAAACCGCAGTTTCACCCAGTTGATCGAGTTCGAGATCGAACCGCACCAGCAGGAGGCTCTGGTGTCGGCCTTGTCCGCGCAGACCGAGCGCCTGGCCCAAGGCTATGGCGGCTTTCTCAGTGCCAGTGTGCAGGCCAGCGACGACGGTCGGCGGGTGCTCAATTACCTGCAATGGCAATCCCGGGAAGCCGGCGAGGCGGCCTTCGAGCGTTTCGAGAGCGGCGAGCAGGATTTCTGGCAGTTGATCCTGACCCATCAGGCCAAGACCGTGACCTTCGGTTCGTTCCAGGTGCTGAGCAGTATTGCCCGCAGCCAGGACAATGCCTTGCACTGCAACCTGCTCTAGATCGACAGCTGCAGGGTGCGTTCGCTGTGGGCGTCCACCGGGCGCCGCTTGTTGACCGCCAGTTCGCCGATCTTGATCAGCCGGGTGCGGGTGACGTTGCGGCTCAGGCCCAACAGGTTGGCGGTGTGCACCTGGTTGTAGTGGCTGAAGCGATAGGCCGCCCGCAGCAGGGCGTCCTCGACCTTTTCATGCAAGGCGCCGGCCTGCTCGGCGAAGAGTTTCTGGAAGGCCCGGTCCAGCAGCGCTTCGGCGGAGTCGTCGTGGCTGGGATGGCTGTCGTCGGCACGCTCGATGCGCATGTTCGACAGGCGCAGGTCATCGCGCTCGATTACGCCGTTGCGGCAGATCAACAGGGTGTGGTGGATGACGTTTTCCAGTTCGCGGATGTTGCCCGGCCAGCTGTAGCTCTTGAGTTTGTGTTCGGCCTCTTTGCTGATGCTGATGCTGCCGTAGCCCAGGCGCTGGCTGTAGGCCTCGATGAAGTGCCGGGTCAGGGGCAGGATGTCGCCGGGGCGTTCGCGCAGCGGGCTCAGTTCCAGGCTGACCACGTCCAGGCGGTAATACAGGTCCTCGCGAAAGTGCCCGGCATTGATGGCCTTTTCCAGCTGGACGTTGGTGGCGGCCAGGACCCGCACATCGATGGGAATGCTTTTGCGCGAGCCCAGGCGCACCACTTCGCGCTCCTGCAGCACCCGCAGCAGCTTGACCTGGATGGCCATGGGCAAATCGCCGATCTCGTCGAGGAACAGGGTGCCGCCGTCGGCCTCTTCGAACCAGCCGGCCTTGGCGCTGAGGGCGCCGGTGAAAGCGCCTTTTTCATGGCCGAACAGTTCGGCCTCCACCAGGGATTCGGAGAAGGCGCCGCAGTTCACCGCCACGAACGGCCGGTTGCGCCGGGCGCTGAGGTTGTGGATATGGCGTGCCACCAGTTCCTTGCCGGTCCCGGTTTCACCGATGATCAGCACGCTGGCTTCACTGGGTGCCACCTGTTGCAGGTGCGCCAGCAGGGCCTGGGATTTCGGGTCCTCGAACACCTGGGCGGTGGCGCGGATCGAGGTCGCCAGGGCAGGCGAAGGGGGTAGGGTCAGCAGCTGCATCGGCACTCTCCGTGAACAATAAGGCTAGGAGTAGAAAGTCGGGGTCGGCAGGGACTGGTTCAGTGCCCAGTCACCCAGTTCGTGGAGCTTGTAATCCAGCGGGTCGTGCAGGGTCTGGGTGCGCAGGTTGCGCCAATGGCGGTCCAGGCGCAGGGAGGCGTGGGTCGAGCGTGCGCCGGTGACTTCGAACAGCCGGCTGCACAGGTCCAGGCCCTGGCGGCTGGCGGCAACCTTGGCGGTGGCGATCGCCGTGGCCAGGTGCCCGCGCTCCTCGGCACTGAGGTTCGGGCCTTTGGCCCAGGCCTGGTCCAGCAGCCCGGCGGCCCGTTCCACCAGCAGGCGGATGCCTTCCAGGGCCACCCAGAATTCGCCGTAGTGGCTGAGGATGTAAGGGTCCTGGCGCACATCCTGGGCGCTGGACTTATGCCAGACCCGGGTTTCGCTCAGGGTGTATTGCCGGGCTTCCTCAAAGGCGCCTTCGGCAATGCCGAGGAACATGTGGGTAAAGGTCAGCTGGGCGATCAGCGGGCGCAGGCAGGCGAACGGGGTGCTCAGCGGGCCCGGGTCCAGCAGCAGTTCCGACTCTTCCACCCTGACCCGTTCAAAGGTGGCGCTGCCGCTGTCGGTCTGGCGCTGGCCCATGTTGTTCCAGTCGTTGTGCAGGGTGATGCCGCTGCGACCACTGGGGATGGCGGCGATCAGCAATTTGCCGCCGTTGCTCTCATCCACCGCCGAGGCGATGAGCATTTCCGAATCGCTGGCCCCGGAGCAGAAGCTCTTCTTGCCGGAGAACTCGCGCCAGCCGCCGAGGTTCTTGACCAGGGTGCGGGTGTCCAACGGGTTGAGGGCGTTGCCCCAGAACCAGTTCTTGCGCGCGGTCTGTTCGAACCAGGGTTGCCATTGTTCGGGCTTGGCGAACAGGCGCACGGTGGCCAGCATCAGGTGATGGAAGCCGAAGACGTGGGCGATGGAGCTGTCGACCCGAGCGAACTCGCGGACGATGTTCAGGGTTTCGCTCCAGGGCGCGCCGAGCCCGCCGAACTGGGTGGGGATGCTCAGGGCCAGCAGGCCACTGTGGCGCAGGGCATCACGCTCGGCTTTGGGGGTGCCGCCACGTTCATCGCGTTCGACGGCGGTGAGGGCAAACTCGGCGGCCAGTTGGCGGGCGGTCTGCAAGGGGGACAACAGGGCGCTTTGCGGTTTGGCAGTCACGCGGTGTTCCTCGTTCGTGGCCGTTGCGGCGGCCGGGAAAAGGTGCTGCGAGCTGTAGGAGCTGGCTTGCCAGCGAAGAGGGCCGGAAGATCGCCTTCGCCGGCAAGCCGGCTCCTACAACAGCTTTGGGGATTTCAGCGGCTGTTGGGCAACACGTCATTGGCGATCATTTCGCCGAACGGCCCGGTGAGGTTGGTCACACCGCGGCCGGCCAGGCTGGCATAGGGTTCCGGCAGCAGTGGGAACACCAGTTCGGCGAAGCGGTAGGCCTCTTCCAGATGCGGGTAGCCAGAGAAGATGAAGCTCTCGATCCCCAGGTCGGCGTATTCCTTGATGCGCTCGACCACTTGTTGCGGGTTGCCCACCAGGGCGGTGCCGGCGCCACCACGCACCAGGCCGACCCCGGCCCAGAGGTTGGGCGCAATCTGCAACTGATCGCGGCGACCGCCGTGCAAGGCGGCCATGCGCCGCTGACCTTCGGAGTCGAAGCGCGCGAAGGATTGCTGGGCGGCGGCGATGGTGTCGTCACTGATGTGTTCGATCAGTTTGTCCGCGGCTTTCCAGGCTTCGTCCTCGGTTTCGCGGACGATCACGTGCAGGCGAATGCCGAACTTCACCGTGCGGCCCTTGCGCGCGGCGCGTTCGCGCACGTCGGCCAGCTTTTGGGCCACCGCCGCCGGAGGCTCGCCCCAGGTCAGGTAGACATCCACCTGATCGGCGGCCAATTCGTGGGCGGCCTCGGAGGAACCGCCGAAGTACAGCGGGGGGTAGGGTTTCTGCACCGGTGGATACAGGGCCTTGGCGTTCTGCACATGCAGGTGCTTGCCCTCGAAGTCCACGGCTTCGCCTTGCAGCACCCGGCGCCAGATCTGCAGGAATTCGTCAGTCACTTCGTAGCGTTCGCTGTGGCTGAGGAAGCTGCCGTCGCCACGGTTTTCGTCCGGGTCGCCACCGGTGACCACATTGATCAGCAGGCGGCCGTTGGACAGCCGGTCCAGGCTGGCGGCCATGCGCGCGGAAACAGTGGGGGAGATGATCCCCGGGCGAATCGCCACCAGATAGCGCAGGCGCTCGGTCAGCGGCACCAGGGCCGAGGCGATGACCCAGGAGTCTTCGCAGGAGCGTCCGGTGGGAATCAGCACGCCGTGGTAGCCCAGGCTGTCTGCAGCCTGGGCGACTTGCTTGAGGTAGTTGAGGGTGACCGGGCGGGCGCCCTGGGCAGTGCCCAGGAAGTGGCCGTCGCCGTGGGTCGGAAGAAACCAGAACACATCCATGACAGGTCCTTAAGCGATTTTCAGCAGGTTTTTCGGGTGAGCGCCAAACAGCGGCGCGGCCCGTTCGGCGGCCAGCTGGATGCGGGCTTTCAACAGTTCGCTGGTGATCTGGTAGTGGCTGAAGTCGGCTTCGGTGGCGTACACGCCAATCGGCAGGGTCAGGGCCTGGAAGAAACTGAACAGCGGACGCAACTGGTGATCCAGCACCAGGGCGTGGCGTTCGCTGCCTCCGGTGGCGGCCAGCAGCACCGGGGTATCAATCAGGGCGTTCAGGTCGATGAGGTCGAACAGGTGCTTGAGCAGGCCGGGGTAGGAGCCGCGATAGACCGGGGCGGCAACGATCAACAGGTCGGCGTTTTCGATGGCCTGGAGCTCGGCCTCGACCTCGGCCGGCAGTTCCTGGCGCGACAGTGCTGCGCCTAGCGGACGGGCAATATCGCCCAGTTCGATGAGGTGGCTGTTGATCGGCAGGTGCCCGGACAGTTCGTCCAGCAGGGCCTGGGTCAGCACCAGGGTCCGGGACGGGCGCCAGGTTCCACCGGAGAGGGCAACGACGTTCAAGGGACGGGACATGATCGGTTCCTTTTTAAACAGTGGCTCTACGAGCAATGGCAGGTGTCCTGGATCGGGAGCAAGAGCTGTACCAACCCGTTAAAGCCTTGTATTACGGGGCTTTCCGGCGATCCGGTGCGTATTGGCTGCTGTTGCGCAGGCACTGTTTTGTTGATCGACTGTTGCCGGACGAACAGTTGCCAGGGCAACAGTTGGGCAACGCAATGCAACTGTTATAAAGGCTTGCTGTTATTCCTCAAAAGAGCTTGTTTCCATATTTATAGGTCTTTATGGAATATAAGGAGCGACTGCCAAGGCCTTGGAACGGTCAATAGCGACTATCGAGCGGGATGATTTTTGCCAGTGCCGGTGCGCGAGTAGCCTTTGTTCAATGTTCGCAACCCGCTCCAGGTGCTCGCCATGAAGGCTTCCTCCGTTGTTCTGTCGATGTTGGTTTTTAGTGTGCTGGCCGGCTGTGCCAGCCCGGGCACTCCTGAGCTGCGTCCCTACACGGCCGAGGAAACCCGCGAACTGGCGCTGGAAGCCTTGAATCGCCGCGGCTTGTCATTCGATGAGTACCAGCAGAAAAAGGCCGAGTTGCTTGGCCGTCCTGCGGCGTTCGACCGCCAGGGCGAGATGAGCGCCCAGCGCAATATCAGTCGACACCATCCGGCCAGTTGAAGAGAACTGTACGGGTCGAAGTTTTGCGTAACTGTCCGTGGGTTTCAGGCAGGCCCTGAGTTAGGGTCGAGGCCTGATCGCCCTTGCCCAGGACCTTGCATTCATGACCCTTTCCGTTGACCTGCTGTTGGCGTTCGCCCTGTTTGCCCTGGTCACTTCCATCACGCCCGGCCCTAACAACACCCTGTTGCTGGCCTCGGGGGTGAACTTCGGCTTCAACCGTTCCATTCCTCATATCCTGGGCATCAGCTGCGGTTTTTTCGTTCTGGTGCTGGCGGTTGGCCTGGGTCTGGGGGCGGTGTTCGAGGCTTATCCGTTGCTGTACAGCGTGCTGCGATATGTCGGAGCGGCGTACCTGCTGTACCTGGCTTGGAAGATCGCCCGTTCCGGGCCCATGTCCGAGGAGCAACAGGGCCAGGGGCAACCTTTGGGGTATTGGGGGGCTGCGGCGTTTCAGTGGGTCAATCCCAAGGCCTGGGTGATGGCGGTGGGGGCCATCAGCACTTACACCCCGTTACAGGGTTATTTCACCAATGTGCTGGTGATCGCGGCGGTGTTCGCTTTGATCAACGCCCCTACGGTCAGCCTCTGGGCCGCGTGCGGCAGCCTGTTGCGCAATGTGCTGCGCAACCCTCGCTGGCTGCGCCTGTTCAATCTGGGAATGGCCGGATTGCTGGTGATTTCCCTGGCGCCCTTGTTGCTGGAGAACATCAGTTAAGCGGCGCTTCAACGCGTTGCCCCGAGCCTGTTAAGCTGCGTCCCAGGAGCGTTCCTACGCACTTTTAAACGAAGGTGTTCTTCTTTAAACGCATCCGATCGCGTATTGCTCAGTGCCCGCTGTTGACGCGCCGTTCTTGTACGGCGCGCTTGTGCATCATCTTCTCTGAGCCAATGCCGATCCTGGAACAAGCTCTGCGGGTCTTCAGTCATGAACAAACGTCCTCTTTATTTCGACTACGCCGCCACCACGCCGGTGGATGAGCGGGTCATCCAGGTCATGCTGGAATGTCTGGGTTTCAACGCCAATTTCGGCAACCCGGCGTCCAGTTCCCATGCTTTTGGCCAGGAGGCGCGGCGCAGTGTCGAGCGCGCCCGGCAGCAAGTCGCACAGTGCGTGGGCGCGCAGCCTGAGCAGATCGTCTGGACTTCCGGCGCCACCGAATCCAACAACCTGGCGCTCAAGGGCGTGATGCAGGCTCGGGGCCTGAGCGGTGGGCACATCATCACCAGCCAGATCGAACACAAGGCGGTGCTCGACACCGCCCGCCAGTTGCAGGAAGCCGGCGTGGCGGTGACCTATCTGGTGCCGGACGCCGACGGGTTGATCACCGCCCAGGCGGTCAGTGAAGCCTTGTGCGACGACACTTTTCTGGTGTCGTTGATGCTGGTCAACAACGAACTGGGCACCCTCAACGACATCCCGGCGATTGGCCGGGTGGTGCGTGAGCGAGGTGCGCTGCTGCATGTGGATGCGGCCCAGGGTGCCGGCAAGGTGGCGATTGATCTTGGGCACTGGCCGGTGGACCTGATGTCGTTTTCCGCGCACAAATTGTATGGCCCCAAGGGCATCGGCGCGCTGTATGTCGGGCCGCGGGCGCAGCAGCGGCTGCTGGCACAGATTCATGGTGGCGGTCATGAAGGCGGATTGCGTTCCGGGACCCTGGCCACCCATCAGATCGCCGCCATGGGCGCGGCCTTTGCCCTGGCGGGTGAGCTGTTCGAGGAAGAAACCGCGGCCATCGTCCGCTTGCGCCAGCGACTGCTGGAGCAACTGGCGGGCATTGCCGGCCTGCGCTTGAATGGCAGTGTCAGCCAGCGCATTCCCCATACCTTGAGCCTGACTTTCAGCGAGGGGGGCTTCGACTCGGCAGCTCTGAGTGCGTCCCTGGCGTTTTCCGCGACCTCGGCCTGCAATTCGGCGAGCAATGCGCCTTCCCATGTGCTGCTGGCCCTGGGGCACGATGCACTGCAGGCCAGTCGTACCATTCGCTTGAGCCTCGGGCGTTTTACCACCGAGGAGGATGTGGATCGCGCCGCACAATTGATCAAGGCGTCATGCGCCACTGCTCCGGCGTTCTGGGCCGGAGCCCAGTCTTGAGGGTCGAGTGATCTCGATCTTCCATAACAATGAATAAGCCGGTTAAGGAGACACAATGAGTACCCAGCCTTCGACCCAGGGAGTGGTCCCCCAGCGCTTGGCGCACGTCCGTCAGTTGATGAGCCGCGAGGGCATTCATGCCTTGTTGGTGCCGTCGGCCGACCCGCATCTGTCGGAATACCTGCCGGGTTACTGGCAGGGGCGCCAGTGGCTGTCGGGCTTCCATGGCTCGGTGGGCACGCTGATCGTGACCGCGGATTTTGCCGGAGTCTGGGCTGACAGCCGTTACTGGGAACAGGCCAGCAAGGAGCTCAAGGGCAGTGGTATCGAACTGGTGAAGTTGCAGCCGGGCCAGCCTGGCCCCCTGGACTGGCTGGCGGAGCAGACTCCGCAAGGGGCGGTGGTGGCGGTAGATGGCGCGGTGATGGCTGTGGCCTCGGCCCGCACCTTGAGCGCCAAGTTGCAGGAGCGCGGAGCCCGTCTGCGGACCGACATCGATCTGCTCCAGGAAGTGTGGAGTGATCGTCCCGCGTTGCCGGATCAGCCGGTCTATCAACACTTGCCGCCACAGGCGACGCAGAGCCGGGTGGAGAAGCTCGGCAAGCTGCGGGAAACCCTCAAGGAGCGTGGCGCGGATTGGCATTTCATCGCCACCCTCGACGATATCGCCTGGCTGTTCAACCTGCGGGGGGCGGACGTTTCGTTCAACCCGGTGTTTGTGTCCTTCGCCCTGATCAGCCAGCAGCAGGCCACTTTGTTCGTGGCCTTGAGCAAGGTCGATGACCACCTGCGTGGGGTGCTGGAGGCGGATGGCGTGAGCCTGCGGGACTATTCGGAAGTGGCGGCGGCGCTGCGCGCAGTGCCTGAAGACGCGACCTTGCAGATTGATCCGGCACGGGTCACCAGCGGCCTGCTGGACAATCTGCTTCCTGGGGTGAAGCTGCTGGAAGGGCTCAATCCCACTACCTTGGCCAAGTCGCGCAAGAGCCTGGCGGACGCCGAGCACATTCGTCAGGCCATGGAGCAAGACGGCGCGGCCCTCTGTGAATTCTTCGCCTGGTTGGAGAGTGCCCTGGGACGTGAACGAGTTACCGAGCTGACCATTGATGAACACCTGACCGCCGCCCGTGAGCGGCGTCCGGGTTATGTCTCCCTGAGCTTCAATACCATTGCCGCATTCAATGCCAATGGGGCGATGCCTCATTACCACGCCACGCCTGAAGAGCACGCGGTGATCGAGGGCGATGGCCTGTTGCTGATCGACTCCGGCGGCCAGTACCTGGGCGGCACCACCGATATCACCCGCATGGTGCCGATCGGTACACCAAGTGCCGAGCAGAAGCGCGATTGCACCCGAGTGCTCAAGGGCGTTATCGCCTTGTCCCGGGCGCAGTTCCCTCGGGGCATTCTTTCGCCGCTGCTGGATGCCATCGCCCGTGCGCCGATCTGGGCCGAAGGCGTGGATTACGGACATGGCACCGGGCATGGTGTCGGCTACTTCCTGAATGTGCATGAGGGGCCGCAGGTGATTGCCTATCAGGCCGCACCAGCGCCGCAAACCGCGATGCAGCCGGGGATGATTACCTCCATCGAACCGGGGACCTATCGTCCCGGGCGTTGGGGGGTGCGGATCGAGAATCTGGTGTTGAACCGTGAGGCAGGTACGAGCGAGTTTGGTGAGTTCCTGAAGTTTGAAACCCTGACGTTGTGCCCGATCGACAGCCGTTGCCTGGAACCGTCGTTGCTGACTCAGGATGAGCGCGAGTGGCTCAACGCTTATCACGGTGATGTTCGCCGGCGCCTTAGTCCACTGTTGGAAGGGGCGGCGCTGGAGTGGTTGCAGGCGCGCACCGCAGCGATCTGACGCAAGGCCTCACCCGCGCAACGCGGGTGAGGTGGCTGCGGCGACTCAAGCGTCGCCGCAGATGCTGGTGGTCACTTGCTCAAGGCTTCCCGGACGAAGTCGAGCCGATCCTGACCGAAAAACAATTCCTCACCCACGAACATGCTGGGAGCACCGAATACTCCCCGCTGCAACGCCTGTTCGGTGTTGTTCCTGAGAGCGGTCTTGACGTCCTCGGCATTGCTCAAATCGAGGATCTGCTGTGGGTCGAAACCGCCTTGTTCCAGGACCTGGGCGACGCTGGCGGCGTCGTTGAGGTTGCGTTTGTCGACCCAGAGTGCGCGGAACAGGCAGTCGATGAAATCGATGAAGCGTTCCGGCAAATGCATCTGCACTCCGGTCGTGGCGCGCATCAGCAGCAGGGTGTTGATGGGGAAGTGCGGGTTGAAATTGAGCTCCACCTGGTAGCGCTGGGCGAAGCGCGCCAAGTCCTGCAGCATGTAGCGGCCTTTGGCGGGGACGCTGATGGGGGACGCGTTGCCGGTGGTCTTGAAGACGCCGCCCAGCAGCATGGGTTGGTAGACCAGTTGACTGCCGGTCTGGGCACAGATCTTCGGCAGTTGGGTGTAAGCCAGGTATGAAGTCGGGCTGCCCAGGTCGAAGAAGAACTCCACCTTTTTATTCATGATGCAGATTCCCTGATTGTTGTTATGGAAGGGGATTACCAGCGTTCGTTCCAGGGGCGCAGGTCCAGTTCGAAGGTCCAGGCATCACGGGGCTGGCTGTGCAGGTACCAGTAGTTCTCGGCGATATGCTCGGGGTTGAGGATGCCGTCCTGATCCTTGAGGGCATATTTCTCGGGAAAGCTGGTGCGGATGAAGTCGGTGTCGATGGCGCCGTCGACGATGATGTGGCCGACATGGATGTTCAAGGGCCCCAGCTCCCGGGCCATGCTCTGGGCCAGGGCGCGGATACCGTGCTTGGCGCCGGCAAAGGCGGCAAAGCCTGCGGCGCCGCGGACCCCGGCGGTAGCGCCGGTGAACAGGATGGTGCCGCGCTTGCGGGTAACCATGCGCTTGGCCACCTCGCGGGCATTGAGGAAGCCCGAAAAACAGGCCATCTCCCAGATCTTGAAGTATTTGCGTGCGGTTTCCTCAAGGATGCTGCAGGGCACGTTGGCGCCGATGTTGAAGACGAAGGCTTCGATCGGACCGATCTGGGTTTCGATCTGTTCGATCAGTGCCACCACGTCTTCTTCTTTGCGCGCATCGCAGGCAAAGCCATGGGCTTGGCTACCGGTTTGCTGGATGGCCTCCACCAGCGGCTGCAGTTTGTCCGCGCTGCGTCGGGTCACGCAGGCAGTAAAGCCTTCTGCGGCGAAACGCTTGGCAATGGCACCACCGGTGGCATCACCGGCACCGACCACCAGTACGACTTTGTTCTTGTTCGAGGCTGTAGTCATGGGAGGCTCGCTATTGGGTAAACGATCGTTAACTAAACGAACGTTATGCTATGATTTTTCTGTCGTCAAGCGAGCAGGGGAGTCCATCAGGAATGCGTTATCCAGTCGGCCATAAGCAGGAAACCCGTGAACGCCTGCTGCAGAGCAGTGCCACCCAGGCCAAGAACAACGGTTTTTCTACTGTCGGTGTGGATGCGTTGATGAAGGCCATCGGCCTCAGTGGCGGGGCTTTTTATACGCACTTCACGTCCAAGGACGAGTTGTTCGGTTCCATTGTCGAGCGCGAGTTGAGCCAGAGCCTGGAGCGCCTGGGCGGGGAGGGGCGGCAGAATCAGGCAAAGCTGCGGCGCTGTCTGAAGCAGTATTTGAGTGTGGCGCATCTGCAGCAGCCGGGAGCGGGCTGTGCGTTGCCAGCGTTGGGTGCGGAGATTGCTCGGGGCAGTGTCGAAGTCCGACAGGAGGCGCAAGACTGGATCTGCCGTTTGCATCAGGCTTGGGCGCAGACTTTAGGTAGCGAAAGCCTGGCCTGGTCGATTCTGTCGCAGTGTGTCGGCGCGTTGGTGGTGGCGCGAATGCTGGTGAGCCCGAGTATCCAGCAGCAGGTGCTGGCGTCGAGCCATGAACAGATCATTGGGCAGCTGGAAGGGCTGCCCGAAGATTGAACGGTGCCACTATTTGCAGATGATGATCATGCTGCGGCTGGTGTAACCGGCTGGGTTCAGGCCGAAGGGGTAATCCCCCGGGTCCTCCACGGCATCACCAGATTTGGCGATCACCTTGTAGCCTTTGGGGCCGCAGGACTGGGTGGCCTTGGTGTAGCACTTGTCCCAGGAAGAAGACAAACCCGAGCAGTTGATGTGGAGTCCTTTCTTACCCCGTTTGACTTCAGTTTTCGCGGTCGCAGCGCAGCCTGCAATGGCAAGTACGGCCAACATTATCAAAAATCGTTTCATCCCCGTCCTTATCGCTAGCCCCGGATCTAACGCCCGAGTGTGACTGCATTAGCTATGGTCTTTTGCGTTTGCGATATCCCTGTCTGACAACTCCATGGCTGACGTTGAGTAGCCGACTAAACATGGCCTAATTGAACGGCAATTACCAGAGTTGAATCTCAATCAGCCGCAACTAATGGTTTGGATTCGCGGCGCATGGTCAGGGTTGCCCCTACGGAAGCAAGGATGATGCAGGCGATGGCCATCCATTGCGCGAGGGAAAGGTATTCGTGCAGGAACAGCAGGCCGGAAAGTGCACCGAAAGCGGGTTCGATACTCATCAGGGTGCCAAAGGTGCGCGCGGGCATGCGAGTCAGGGCGACCATCTCCAGACTATAGGGAAGCGCGGTAGACAAGATGGCCACGCCCAGGGCTACGGGGATCAAGGAAGGTGTGAGTAGTGCGGCGCCGGCGTGGACGATGCCAATAGGGGCGACGAAGAGTGCTGCGATCATGACTCCCAGGGCTGCGGTTTGGATACCGTTTTCGGCCCCGGCCTTTTGCCCGAACAGGATGTACAGTGCCCAGCAGACTCCAGCCCCGAGTGCGTAGCCTGCGCCCACTAGGTCGATGGCGGTTTCGGTAGCTCCAGTGGGAATCAGCAGTAGCAGTCCGACGATGGCCAGGGCGATCCACAGGAAGTCGATAGCCTTGCGTGAGGCGTAGATGGCCACCGCCAATGGGCCGGTGAACTCCAGAGCGACAGCGATTCCCAGGGGCACGCTTCTCAGGGACATATAGAAGAGGAAGTTCATCCCGCCCAGGGCCATGCCGTAGACAATCACGGTGCGCAGGGTATTGGCGGTGAACTTGGCGCGCCAGGGTCTTAATAGAAGCAGCATGATGATGCTGGCGAAGATCAGGCGCAGGGTGGTCGTGCCTTGGGCGCCAACGACGGGGAACATGCTCTTGGCCAGGGAGGCGCCTGATTGAATCGAGGCCATGGCAATGAGCAGTAACCCCACCGGAAACAAGGTCGAGGCAAGGCTGCGCGGTTGGTCGTTCATGCGGGGAGTCATCCAGAGTCTGAGGGGAGGAGCACGTGGGTCATGATGCTTAACTAATGCTCGATGAGCAATATAGTGCGCAAAGTCTTTTTTGCGCCTCTATATAGACGCTGTCGGTAGGGCTTTTTGCGTTGAATCATAGAAAATGCAAATTAAGTGTTGACGGCAGATTCTACAGGTCTATAATTCGCCCCACTTCCGGCGCAGTCGAAACGGAAAACTCCTTGAGATTCAACGAGTTACGCGGTTTTCGGCAGCGGTTACGCTTCAGTTCATCGAAGCCAGAAGCAGTTGGTAAGGCAGTGTGTTTTCGCCTTATTAACGATTCGATCCTCTCGGTCGAAAGCGGTTAAAAAGAGGTGTTGACAGCAGCGTGTAACGCTGTAGAATTCGCC
>NZ_JAQQGK010000029.1:0-548 GCF_028550695.1 Pseudomonas sp. BLCC-B112 | reverse complement strand
AGCGAGGATCAGACCTGGTTCCCCAAGCTCGGCGTCACGCCCTATCAACCCGGCAGTGGCAGCGTCGCCGATCACCCGGTAATCAGCCGTTTTTCTCAGCGTTTCAGCACCCGTACCGCTGCGGTCACCCGCCGTGACTATGACCTTGAGCGGCCAAGCCGTTTGCTGGAAAGCCAGGACGCCTGCCAACAGGGCCCGTTGCTGGAGGACTATCGCTATCCGTTGTCGATGCCGACCGAGGCACGTGGCAAGCATCTCACCCAACGCGCCCTGGAAAGTCATCGCGTCGACTACCAGTTGGCCGAAGGCGAGAGTGATCAGCCGACCTTGCGCAGCGGCCACTTCTTGACCTTGGCCGGGCACCCGCGCCAAGCCTGCAACGATTTGTGGCTGCTGCTCAGCGTTCATCACACCGGCAAGCAGCCTCAGGTACTTGAAGAAGTGATGAGCGGCGACGCTTCTGAAGCGGAGTTCACCCAGGGTTATCGCAATCATTTCAGCGCCATTCCCTGGGACGTGCCTTATCGCCCGCCATTGCCGGCCCGCAG
>NZ_JAQQGK010000028.1:0-822 GCF_028550695.1 Pseudomonas sp. BLCC-B112 | reverse complement strand
GGATTGCAAATCCGCCTACGCCGGTTCGATTCCGACCTCGGCCTCCACCCTTGAAAACCCCGTAGATTAACATCTACGGGGTTTTTTATTGCCTGGGATTTGGGTGATCACTTCCGCAAATTTTTGGATCGCTTCTGCAAATCGCGGGTTTTAGCGTCGATTTTAAGAAAAATCTCCCTGCATTGAGCGTGAGATGTTGAGCGTTTTGGCTGTGAGTTGTCTGAGTGCTCTGTCATTGCGGTATTCAGATGGGGAGGCGGGCCGCAGCAGTGCGGATGGCATGCTGACCCGACTGAACTGAGCCATTAGCGAGATTACCGGTGCTGCATCGGAGCTGGAGAACATCCCGTTTGTGGGGCTTGAGATGGGCGCCAAGCTCCAGCGGACCCTGCGCCGCATCACCGTGCAGTCCGTTGTCGGCGAGGTGTTGGCTAAGTACAGCCAGGCGGTGACGGCGGTGGGGCAGATCCAGTAGCGCCTCGGTACGCTGCAGGAGCAGACCGCCAAGGCCAGCGCTGCGATCAACCGGATCGGAGGGCAAGTCAGTCCTTCCTTGGGCAACATCCTTCCGACTGGATCATTCGTTAACTTGGGCACCCCGGCGTCCGAGGCGGTGAAGCCGTTCCCGCACTTGCTGATCATCCACCCGCTTAAGACTGGCGGACAGGCGTACTACTTCAACCTTGACACTGCAGCCTTTGAAGAATTGCGTCGTCAGGCGGGGTTCCGCTGGGCTGGCCAGGAACACCTGACCCGCAGCATCGCGCAGCAGGCAGTGGGGCAGGGCGACGACAAGATCACCCGCAAGGGTGCGGTGTTTCC
>NZ_JAQQGK010000027.1:0-1423 GCF_028550695.1 Pseudomonas sp. BLCC-B112 | reverse complement strand
GCCATCCCTTTCAAGGTCTTCTCGTTTTAGCTGCCTTGATGACCCGATCGGTTGAAACATGTGCATTTATTGCCGTCCCTTGCACCCATGCTTTCGGCTTGGGCACTTTGGGGCCCCGTGTGCTTTTGGCAACTTGCTTGGGCTGGATGTTCCTGGCCAGTTCCATCAGGCGCCAGGCCAGCTTTTCGATTGGAACTATCGGCATGTATTCAGACGGCAAGGCAATCTGCATGCCCTCGTATCCCGCCCTGATCTGTACCGCCAAATGGTAGATCGATGCCTCCCAACCCTCAGGCTGAGTCTCTCGATGAGCCTGCTCAACACTGCGCTTTAGCAGGGCCAGTACGTTGTACGCCAGCACCGCGGTGGTGAAGCCAAGCAAGGCGGCCCGTGGGCTGCCGAGGGTTTCTATTTCACTTTCCAGAGTCGCTTCCAGTCGCTGGAACATCCCCTCGATGCTCCAGCGACGGCGATAGAGGTTCGCGATCTGCGCGGCGCTGATGCTCTCGGGCAAATTGCTCCAGAACATCAGGCTGCTGTCGCCTGAGTCGTTTGGTGAGTGCAGCGTCAGTTCAATGCGACGCCATTGATGAGCACCTTTCACTTCGATGGTTTGCTCGCGCACCGTACCTGTTGCAACAGGCATCGGTGCTTGCCATTCACCCTCCTGAATCAGGCGCGGATGCTTGGCCTGCTGACGAATGACAAATGAGGTTTGCGCCTGCTCACAAGCCTCCATGACGGGAAGCGTGCAGTAGAGCCGATCAGCGATCCAAACCTGATTGGCCTGTGCTTCGGCCAGCAGCGGCAACACGCAGACGCGTTCGCTGGCATAGGCGTCTTCGCAGGGTTGCAGGTCAATCACCTGATCAAGATCAGGGTCATAGACCACGACCGAGAACCCGGGGCGTGCCGCCCCGCGTTCCTGGCGTAACGCCCCGAGACGTTTTTCGGTGGAGGCTAGATGGCTGCCATCCACCACTCGAACTTGCCAGTCGGGGAGCATGGCCGAGCAACCGAGCTCTTTGATCGTCGGTGCCAGACGCTGCGCGCAACCTGTGACCAAGGCGCGTAACAGAGTGGGTTCAGTACGGCTGATCTTGTCGTAGAGGGCTGCCAGGCTGACCGGCAGATCCTCCAGTTGCTTGGCGGCGGCATGCAATGACGGCCTCAGGCCCAGTGAAACCAAGGACATGAGCTTGACGATGGTCGAGAACAACAATTCACGGGAGTACTGTCGTTGCCGATGATCTTCGAACACCTGATCGACCCACTCCGGTGCGATAGCTTGCTCCAGTGCCAGTTTGGCCATCACGCTGGCAGGTGCTTTTTTCTCGAATCGCGCTAGTACATCGGCCCACATCGTTCGGATCTTCCTGAATGAGTTTTAGCGGATTTTACTCAAGACCTTGAAAGGGATGGC
>NZ_JAQQGK010000026.1:0-5526 GCF_028550695.1 Pseudomonas sp. BLCC-B112 | reverse complement strand
TCGGCGATGCATCGTTTCACTTCTGAGTTCGGGATGGGATCAGGTGGTTCCAACGCTCTATGGTCGTCAAGAAATTCGGTAGCCAGCTCGTTGCTTAAGCAACGCTCCAGCGAATGGGTATGTAATAGATTTGTGTGTTGTGCAAACTTTCGGTTCGTAGCGTCTTCACACACCGCAACTCGCTTCTTAAGCAAATTGCTTGGGTGTTATATGGTCAAGCCTCACGGGCAATTAGTATTGGTTAGCTCAACGCCTCACAGCGCTTACACACCCAACCTATCAACGTCGTAGTCTTCGACGGCCCTTTAGGGGATTCAAGATCCCAGTGAGATCTCATCTTGAGGCAAGTTTCCCGCTTAGATGCTTTCAGCGGTTATCTTTTCCGAACATAGCTACCCGGCAATGCCACTGGCGTGACAACCGGAACACCAGAGGTTCGTCCACTCCGGTCCTCTCGTACTAGGAGCAGCCCCTCTCAAATCTCAAACGTCCACGGCAGATAGGGACCGAACTGTCTCACGACGTTCTAAACCCAGCTCGCGTACCACTTTAAATGGCGAACAGCCATACCCTTGGGACCGGCTTCAGCCCCAGGATGTGATGAGCCGACATCGAGGTGCCAAACACCGCCGTCGATATGAACTCTTGGGCGGTATCAGCCTGTTATCCCCGGAGTACCTTTTATCCGTTGAGCGATGGCCCTTCCATACAGAACCACCGGATCACTAAGACCTACTTTCGTACCTGCTCGACGTGTCTGTCTCGCAGTCAAGCGCGCTTTTGCCTTTATACTCTACGACCGATTTCCGACCGGTCTGAGCGCACCTTCGTACTCCTCCGTTACTCTTTAGGAGGAGACCGCCCCAGTCAAACTACCCACCATACACTGTCCTCGATCCGGATAACGGACCTGAGTTAGAACCTCAAAGTTGCCAGGGTGGTATTTCAAGGATGGCTCCACGCAAACTGGCGTTCACGCTTCAAAGCCTCCCACCTATCCTACACAAGCAAATTCAAAGTCCAGTGCAAAGCTATAGTAAAGGTTCACGGGGTCTTTCCGTCTAGCCGCGGATACACTGCATCTTCACAGCGATTTCAATTTCACTGAGTCTCGGGTGGAGACAGCGCCGCCATCGTTACGCCATTCGTGCAGGTCGGAACTTACCCGACAAGGAATTTCGCTACCTTAGGACCGTTATAGTTACGGCCGCCGTTTACCGGGGCTTCGATCAAGAGCTTCGCGTTAGCTAACCCCATCAATTAACCTTCCGGCACCGGGCAGGCGTCACACCCTATACGTCCACTTTCGTGTTTGCAGAGTGCTGTGTTTTTAATAAACAGTCGCAGCGGCCTGGTATCTTCGACCGGCATGAGCTTACGGAGCAAGTCCTTCACCCTCACCGGCGCACCTTCTCCCGAAGTTACGGTGCCATTTTGCCTAGTTCCTTCACCCGAGTTCTCTCAAGCGCCTTGGTATTCTCTACCCAACCACCTGTGTCGGTTTGGGGTACGGTTCCTAGTTATCTGAAGCTTAGAAGCTTTTCTTGGAAGCATGGCATCAACCACTTCGTCACCTAAAAGGTAACTCGTCATCAGCTCTCGGCCTTAGAACCCCGGATTTACCTAAGATTCCAGCCTACCACCTTAAACTTGGACAACCAACGCCAAGCTGGCCTAGCCTTCTCCGTCCCTCCATCGCAATAACTAGAAGTACAGGAATATTAACCTGTTTTCCATCGACTACGCTTTTCAGCCTCGCCTTAGGGACCGACTAACCCTGCGTCGATTAACGTTGCGCAGGAAACCTTGGTCTTTCGGCGTGGGTGTTTTTCACACCCATTGTCGTTACTCATGTCAGCATTCGCACTTCTGATACCTCCAGCAAGCTTCTCAACTCACCTTCACAGGCTTACAGAACGCTCCTCTACCGCATCACTTACGTGATACCCGTAGCTTCGGTGTATGGTTTGAGCCCCGTTACATCTTCCGCGCAGGCCGACTCGACTAGTGAGCTATTACGCTTTCTTTAAAGGGTGGCTGCTTCTAAGCCAACCTCCTAGCTGTCTAAGCCTTCCCACATCGTTTCCCACTTAACCATAACTTTGGGACCTTAGCTGACGGTCTGGGTTGTTTCCCTTTTCACGACGGACGTTAGCACCCGCCGTGTGTCTCCCATGCTCGGCACTTGTAGGTATTCGGAGTTTGCATCGGTTTGGTAAGTCGGGATGACCCCCTAGCCGAAACAGTGCTCTACCCCCTACAGTGATACATGAGGCGCTACCTAAATAGCTTTCGAGGAGAACCAGCTATCTCCGAGCTTGATTAGCCTTTCACTCCGATCCACAGGTCATCCGCTAACTTTTCAACGGTAGTCGGTTCGGTCCTCCAGTCAGTGTTACCTAACCTTCAACCTGCCCATGGATAGATCGCCCGGTTTCGGGTCTATTCCCAGCGACTAGACGCCCTATTAAGACTCGCTTTCGCTACGCCTCCCCTATTCGGTTAAGCTCGCCACTGAAAATAAGTCGCTGACCCATTATACAAAAGGTACGCAGTCACAGAACAAAGTCTGCTCCCACTGCTTGTACGCATACGGTTTCAGGATCTATTTCACTCCCCTCTCCGGGGTTCTTTTCGCCTTTCCCTCACGGTACTAGTTCACTATCGGTCAGTCAGTAGTATTTAGCCTTGGAGGATGGTCCCCCCATATTCAGACAAGGTTTCTCGTGCCCCGTCCTACTCGATTTCATGACTAAGAGATTTTCGCGTACAGGGCTATCACCCACTATGGCCGCACTTTCCAGAGCGTTCCGCTAATCTCAAAGCCACTTAAGGGCTAGTCCCCGTTCGCTCGCCACTACTAAGGGAATCTCGGTTGATTTCTTTTCCTCAGGGTACTTAGATGTTTCAGTTCCCCTGGTTCGCCTCTTGCACCTATGTATTCAGTACAAGATAACCATCTTATGATGGCTGGGTTCCCCCATTCAGAGATCTCCGGATCAAAGTCTGTTTGCCGACTCCCCGAAGCTTATCGCAGGCTACCACGTCTTTCATCGCCTCTGACTGCCAAGGCATCCACCGTATGCGCTTCTTCACTTGACCATATAACCCCAAGCAATCTGGTTATACTATGAAGACGACATTCGCCGAAAATTTGCAATTTAACTCACAAATTTTACCTTAGCCTGATCCGTTACCAGTGAAAGTAACGTTCAGTCTATCTTTCTATCACATACCCAAATTTTTAAAGAACGATCTAATCAAAAGACTAGAAATCAACATTCAAGCAGAATGCTCATTTCTAAGCTTTCAGAAGCAGTTTATGGTGGAGCCAAGCGGGATCGAACCGCTGACCTCCTGCGTGCAAGGCAGGCGCTCTCCCAGCTGAGCTATGGCCCCATAACAAAATTGGTGGGTCTGGGCAGATTCGAACTGCCGACCTCACCCTTATCAGGGGTGCGCTCTAACCAACTGAGCTACAGACCCAATTTCGAGCTTGTAACTGTTAGCTTGGAGCTATCAGCTTGGAGCTTAAAGCTGCTTCTATCGTCTTCTTCAATGAATCAAGCAATTCGTGTGGGAGCTTATGAAGCAGCTGATGTCGTCGATTAAGGAGGTGATCCAGCCGCAGGTTCCCCTACGGCTACCTTGTTACGACTTCACCCCAGTCATGAATCACACCGTGGTAACCGTCCTCCCGAAGGTTAGACTAGCTACTTCTGGTGCAACCCACTCCCATGGTGTGACGGGCGGTGTGTACAAGGCCCGGGAACGTATTCACCGCGACATTCTGATTCGCGATTACTAGCGATTCCGACTTCACGCAGTCGAGTTGCAGACTGCGATCCGGACTACGATCGGTTTTATGGGATTAGCTCCACCTCGCGGCTTGGCAACCCTTTGTACCGACCATTGTAGCACGTGTGTAGCCCAGGCCGTAAGGGCCATGATGACTTGACGTCATCCCCACCTTCCTCCGGTTTGTCACCGGCAGTCTCCTTAGAGTGCCCACCATAACGTGCTGGTAACTAAGGACAAGGGTTGCGCTCGTTACGGGACTTAACCCAACATCTCACGACACGAGCTGACGACAGCCATGCAGCACCTGTCTCAATGCTCCCGAAGGCACCAATCTATCTCTAGAAAGTTCATTGGATGTCAAGGCCTGGTAAGGTTCTTCGCGTTGCTTCGAATTAAACCACATGCTCCACCGCTTGTGCGGGCCCCCGTCAATTCATTTGAGTTTTAACCTTGCGGCCGTACTCCCCAGGCGGTCAACTTAATGCGTTAGCTGCGCCACTAAGAGCTCAAGGCTCCCAACGGCTAGTTGACATCGTTTACGGCGTGGACTACCAGGGTATCTAATCCTGTTTGCTCCCCACGCTTTCGCACCTCAGTGTCAGTATCAGTCCAGGTGGTCGCCTTCGCCACTGGTGTTCCTTCCTATATCTACGCATTTCACCGCTACACAGGAAATTCCACCACCCTCTACCATACTCTAGCTTGCCAGTTTTGGATGCAGTTCCCAGGTTGAGCCCGGGGCTTTCACATCCAACTTAACAAACCACCTACGCGCGCTTTACGCCCAGTAATTCCGATTAACGCTTGCACCCTCTGTATTACCGCGGCTGCTGGCACAGAGTTAGCCGGTGCTTATTCTGTCGGTAACGTCAAAACAATCACGTATTAGGTAACTGCCCTTCCTCCCAACTTAAAGTGCTTTACAATCCGAAGACCTTCTTCACACACGCGGCATGGCTGGATCAGGCTTTCGCCCATTGTCCAATATTCCCCACTGCTGCCTCCCGTAGGAGTCTGGACCGTGTCTCAGTTCCAGTGTGACTGATCATCCTCTCAGACCAGTTACGGATCGTCGCCTTGGTGAGCCATTACCTCACCAACTAGCTAATCCGACCTAGGCTCATCTAATAGCGTGAGGTCCGAAGATCCCCCACTTTCTCCCGTAGGACGTATGCGGTATTAGCGCCCGTTTCCGGACGTTATCCCCCACTACTAGGCAGATTCCTAGGCATTACTCACCCGTCCGCCGCTCGCCACCAGGTACAAGTACCCGTGCTGCCGCTCGACTTGCATGTGTTAGGCCTGCCGCCAGCGTTCAATCTGAGCCATGATCAAACTCTTCAGTTCAAACATCTTTGGGTTTTGAGAAAACCCTAAACTTGGCTCAGCAATCGTTGGTTACATCTTTGATTTCTCGCGGAGTAACTTGTGATGCTGATAATCTTTTTGACTATCAGTCTGACTCCACAAGCACCCACACGAATTGCTTGATTCAGTTGTTAAAGAGCGGTTGGTTAAGATCTTTCGTCTCAACCGAGGCGCGCATTCTACAGCAGCCTCATTTGCTGTCAAGTGATTTTTTTAAGAAGTTTTCAAAGTTTCCTTTTTAACTTCAACCACTTGCGCTTCCGATCTCTCGTTAGCGGGAGGCGAATTCTACAGCGTTACACGCTGCTGTCAACACCTCTTTTTAACCGCTTTCGACCGAGAGGATCGAATCGTTAA
>NZ_JAQQGK010000025.1:0-5703 GCF_028550695.1 Pseudomonas sp. BLCC-B112 | reverse complement strand
ACGTCTGACGGGGATCTGCTGGACACCCTGTGTCACCAGTATTACGGGCACTTGAATGGTAGTGTCGAAGCGGTGCTCGATGCCAACCAGGGGCTGGCCGATGAGCCCCAGCCGTTCCGGGCTGGGGTGCTGATCGTGCTGCCGGATCTGCCGAGCCAGATCGATTCTTCCGTGCTGCTCTGGGATTGATTGTCAGAGTCACCTACAGACCCCGCCATGTGCGGGGTTTTCCATTTCTGGAGCATGAGCAATGAAACCAGAGTTCCGAATCGTTGCCGACGGCAAGAACATCACCGTACTGATCAATGACCGGCTGCTGACCCTGCGGACCTCGGACAAGCCCGGCATGGAGTCGGACGAGTTTGAGCTGCGCATCGACGACCGCGATGGTGCGGTGGCGCTGCCCAGCCGTGGCGCGAGTATTGAAGTGTTCATGGGTTACGCCGGTCAGTCCCTGACTCGCCTGGGTCGCTACATGGTGGACGAGGTCGTGGTGACGGGCCCGCCTGACTCTATCGAGATCCGGGGCAAGGCTAGCGACATGCGCGGCAGTGGCAAGACCACCCGCAGCGGGAGCTGGGAAAATGTCCCGCTGCAACAGATCGTGCGTGATGTGGCGACCCGCAATGGCTGGCAGCCGATGTGCCCGGTGACCACCAAGGTGCCCCGGGTCGATCAGCTCAATGAATCCGACTTCAACTTCATCACCCGTCTGGCCAAGCAGTACGACTGCACGGCCAAGGTGGCCGACGGCAAGCTGCTTGTGCTGCCCCGACAGGCCGGGCAGAGCGCCAGCGGCAAGGCCCTTGGCACCGTCACCATCACTCGCCGCGACGTGAGCCGCTATCAGTTCCGCCTGGGGGACAAAAGCACCCACAAGGCGGTACAGACCAAGCACCAGGACAAAAAGAGCGGAAAGCTGCGGGTTGTCGACCTGGGCAACGAGGACTCCCCGGACGGCCTGCCGCCGGTGCACACCGACCGCCACATCTACCCGAACAAGTCCGCCGCCGAACAGGCCGCCAAGGCCCTTTTGGCGGCATTCAACCGCAGCACCGCCGGTGTGCGCCTGGAGATGTCCGGCCGAACCGATCTATTCGCTGAGCGCATGATCAATGCCCAGGGCTTCAAGGTCGGTCTCGATGGCGAGTATCTGGTGGACTCGGTCGAACAGGTGTTCACCCAGTCTGGGTGGAGCACTACGGTCGAATGCAACGGCGGCAAGAAGGGTAAGGCGAAAGCCAAGGGCAAGAAAAAGAAAGAAACCAAGCCGCTCAAGGTTGTGCAGCTTTAACCCCAACATTACTGGAGATATCAGGCATGACGATTACCGCGCAGCAGCTGCTGCAGATCCTCCCCAACGCCGGCGCTAAAGCCGGCGTTTTTGTTCCTGCTCTCAACGCTGCCATGAGCAAGTACGCAATTATCACCCGGCTGCGGATGGCAGCGTTCATCGCGCAGATCGGCCATGAGTCCGGCCAGCTGCAATGGGTACGCGAGCTGGGCAGCAATCAGTACCTGAGCAAGTACGACACTGGCACCCTGGCCAAGCGCCTGGGCAATACACCCGAAGCGGATGGCGACGGCCAGAAGTACCGGGGCAGGGGGCTGATTCAGGTCACCGGCCGGGCGAACTACGAAGCCTGCAGTGAAGCGCTGTTCAGCGATGCTCGACTACTCAACACCCCGGAGCTGCTGGAAGCCTCGGTCTATGCCGCGCTGTCGGCGGGTTGGTTCTGGCAGCGGGCAGGGCTGAACACCCTGGCCGATAAAGGCGACTTCCTCACCATCACCAAGCGCATCAACGGAGGAACCAACGGCCTGGCGGATCGTGAGGCGCTATATCAGCGTGCATTGAAGGTGCTGCCTTGAAGGCCCCGGGGTGGCTGTTGCCGGTCCTGGCCCTGGTGCTGGGGTTCGCCCTGGGTGGTTGGCTGGCCTGGACGTGGCAGGCCAACGCCTACGGCAAGGATCTCGCTGATCAGGCCGAGGCGTACAGCACTGATCGCGAGCAGGCCGCCACGGCGGTGATCAACTGGCAGGAAACTCAGCAGGAAGCCCGCCGGGCCCTGGAGGATCGCCTGCAGGCGAATGACGAAACCCACTACAAGGAATTGCGCGATGCTCAAACGAACCAGGCTCGCCTGCGTGATCGGCTTGCTACTGCTGATCTGCGGCTGTCAGTCCTACTCAGTACCGCCGCCTCGGGTGGTAGCGGTGGGGTGTCAGCCACCGCCGGCACCTGCGGCGTGGTTCATGGAGCGGCGCGAGCCGAACTTGACCCAGCGGCTGCTCAACGAATTGTCACCATAGCCGGCGACGGTGACCAAGGACTGATCGCCCTGACGGCATGCCAGGACTACATAAAAGAAGTCGTTTTCACGAAGTGAAGAGCCGCGGCGAACATGAAGCCACCGAACTGTGGTGAAGCTGAACTGGTTAGGCTGTTCAAACTGCTGGGCAGGCACTCGGAGCTATTGTAGGAAGTGCGGGCGCGTTGAGCGGCGTTTACGTAACGAAGGAAAAGGAACCCAACCGTTGGCGCCGGCGTGACTGAACGGAGCCAACACCCCAAAGAAGCGATTCCGATGAAGATCGTTACTCGGATAAGTGAAGGTCTAGCTAAACCAGGCGAGGGCCACCCAGTGTCTAGCCGAAGGTTGGACACTGCTGATCTTGGTAGCGGGCTAGGCCCATCGCAAGGACTCTTCCACTATGTCAATGATCGACGCCGAACTATCTGAGGCCGTCGGTGATGTCACCAAAAAAACTTTAGAGAATTAGAAGTAAGCTGGCCAGTTAAGCCAAGGTTGGGAATTAGTAGGTGGTCTGAGATTGAAGGGATTAGGCGCGTCAAGTGCCACAGGTGGCTGCTTAATTGGCTATTTGGTTTTTTCTAGACTCAGTTTTGAAATAAAAATACGGATCAGATGTTGTGGCGCTTAACGATGTGAGATTACTAGCACTCTAGTAGTTTGAAAGGGCTTGGCAGGACTTTTTTTTGCATTAGATCAAAAAGTCAGTCTCCTTGATTTTGTCGAATTACCTAGCTAGGTTTGTTTTTATGCGAGCAACGGATGTTGTTGGTGTGAGAGTGAAATACGTTTAATAGGGAATTAAGGAGGGCGAAGGAATGAAAATGTTAGAAGAGGCAAAATGGGTTGTGATGCTCTTGGTTGGATTCTGCTCATCGCTACCGATGGCACATGCTTGCACTCGCTTGGTATATCTGGGAGATAATCAGCAGGTTATTACTGCGCGTTCAATGGACTGGGCAAAGGACGTGGAAACTAACTTGTGGGTGTTTCCGAAGGGGATGCTCCGTCATGGTGAGGCTGGCCCCAACTCAGTCACATGGACTTCCAAATATGGCAGTGTGATTGCCTCGGGTTATGATATCTCGACGACGGACGGTATGAATGAGGCGGGGTTGTCAGCAAACCTACTGTGGCTAGTAGAGTCTGAGTACCCCGAAGTAGATCAGCGTAAGGCTGGATTAAGTATCGCCGCTTGGGCTCAATATGTTCTTGATAACTTCAAAACGGTAGCTGAAGCTGTTGAGATCCTCAAAACAGAACCTTTCAATGTTGTTACAGCGCCAGTTCCTAAAGAGACTCGATTAGCAACACTGCATCTATCAATCTCTGATGCGTCTGGAGATAGTGCCATTGTCGAGTATATTGGTGGAAAGCAAGTTATTCATCATAGCCGTTCTTATCAGGTGATGACAAATTCTCCTACTTTTGAAGAACAGTTGGCGATGAACTCTTATTGGGAAGGTATTGATGGAACGGAGGATTTGCCCGGAACCAATCGTTCGCCCGATCGTTTTGCCCGCGCATCTTTCTATGTGAATGCAGTCCCTAAGAATCAGGATGCGAGATTTTCGTTAGCAAGTGTCTTTAGTGTTATACGAAACGTATCGGTGCCCTATGGCATTACTACTCCAGGTAAACCCAATATTTCATCAACTCGCTGGCGAACCGTGGCAGATCATAAACAAATGCAGTATTTCTTTGAGTCAGCTATTACCCCTAATACTTTTTGGGTTGATCTGCGGAAGGTTGATTTTAGTGAAGCGACTGGTAAGGTTAAAAAGTTGAATCTTGAGGCTGATCAAAGAAAAGTTTACTCGGGTGAGGTTTCTCGCGATTTTAAAGATTCGCCACCATTCAAGTTTGAGGGTGTTTGATTTTTGGTGATCATTGATCTGTTGGTTTCTAATTTTAAAAGTGAGGTGTTGTTTTTTTGCTCGAGCTGTAAGGTTGTACGTGGTTTGGGCTAAGAGAGCTTAGAGTTTTTAGCTGGTCTTAGTTTTCTGTTAAACATATCAAGGATGCTATGAGATGGGAACTAGTAATAGTGTAAAAAAACTGTTGGAGAAAAGTGAGCGAGATAGAAAGCGACTTGAGGAAATTGATAATGATCTAGAGGCTAAAGTGGCTCATATGAAAAATGAGCTTAGGGAGGAACAAGGGTATTTTTACGAGAATAGCCAGAGAAACTGGAAGTTTTCAGATTACGTGAGTGGTGCTCATTCGGATTTCCAGACCTCGGCTACTTGGAGTCTTGATAATCTAAGTGCAATGATCCAAAATATAACTAACGCTGTTGTGGGCGCATTGGGTCCTGTTAAGGACTTGCCAGATGGTGCGGAAGTATCTAAGGGTGTAGCAGAGATTAATAAGGACGGCGGGATAACACAAGATGTACGCTTGTTGGTCGCGGCAAATTGCTTGAATTTACTATCGGGCATTGTGAATTCATTCGGCAAGTCTAGCAAGGTGCAGATTAGCTCGGCGAAAAATTCAATTCCAATCGGGCAAGGTTTAAGGATATTTGCTGCCGTAGCGTGTAATGTTACGCAGGAGAAAGGGTTTTTTGATAATAAAGTTATGAATTGTTATCGTTATGGATATCTTATTAGCTATTCGCTTGATGAGTTTATTGAACAGGCGGAAATGGCTTTGGTTGCCCAGTATGAGTTAACGCTAAATGCATTTAACATGGCGGCCAAGGATAATTATAATGATTTTGTTAATAAGGAAATCGATCTAAGGCAGTATAAAGAGACGGCTGATATGATTGAGGAGATGACGATTGAAGTCATTGAAAAAATCAAAGCTCTTAATCAAAAAGATGGTGAGTCAGCTAGAACGCTTACTGTCTATAAAAGCCAGATTGAGTTTCTTAAAAGTTGTCTTGTGAATTACGGCTTTGACTCTGAGGTTTCAAAGGGAATTAAGGCGCAGCTTGTAAAGCTGTCTAATTTCTAGGTGTGAATTTTCTGCTTGCTTGAGATTTTTTGTATACAACTCTGGCTGGGTTTTCAGCCAGAGTTAACCTTTTCTATCATTGGCTTAGTTTGTCGGAATTCAGAGTTACGAGACAATTGATTTTCGGTGACGGTCGAGGCCAACGACTGTTGGTAGAGATGTCCAATGACTCCTGATGGCCGAAAGCAGACGCTCATGACTCACCTCTTTTGGCCATTAGAAGCCCCTGCGAAATCAGTTCCGCAATCAAATTTATGACCCGCGTAGGCCATGGGTTGCAGCCTTTCTAGGGAGTGGCACTTGCGGAACTGAATATTCCTCAACTTATTGAAAAACATGAAATTTTATCTGGATTGCAAATCCGCCTACGCCGGTTCGATTCCGACCTCGGCCTCCACCCTTGAAAACCCCGTAGATTAACATCTAC
>NZ_JAQQGK010000024.1:0-7924 GCF_028550695.1 Pseudomonas sp. BLCC-B112 | reverse complement strand
TTCAACCGATCGGGTCATCAAGGCAGCTAAAACGAGAAGACCTTGAAAGGGATGGCTGTAAGAGCGAAACCGCCAGCCGCCCCACCCGCAGCAACGGATATCCCCCCTCACCCCCCACACAAAACCAAACGCCCCCATCACCACAACAATGAACACCTCCCAACATAAAAAAACCGCCAAAGCACCTTGCCCCACCCCCTCAATTCATTCAGCATCCGCGCTCCAATTTTCCAGGGAAAGGAACACGTCATGGTCGAAGACCTGTATTACGACGACTACCCAGAGGCCAAGGCCGAACTGATCAAGGCCATCGAACGCGGCCGCCTGCCACTGCTGACCCAGGAACTCAACGCCTACGACTGCATCCAGGCGATCTTCGAACTGGACGCCATCAACAACCCCAAGGACGAGGAAGACGCCTTCTTCGACCTGGCCCTGGCCCTGATCGGCTGGATTCCCGGCCCCGGGCAAGGCCTGAAGATCCTCCTGCGCCTGATCAATCGCGCCCCCCAGCGCCACGCCGAAAAGCTCTTCGACCTGATCCGCCATACCCTGCTGGCCTGCCGCCTGAAAACCAGCCCCGAACAGCTGCTGGAAAAGTGCCTGGACCCCGTGCGCCTGGCCGAAGAGCTGCCCGAGATCATCCGCGGCGTGAGCGCCTCCACCACCTTCAACGGCCTCACGCACCAGCAGCAGCGCCTGGTGCTGCACAACCTCAACGAAGCCTGCGAACACACCGACTTCCTCATGGTGACGGTGCAAGAGCGCATCGCCCCGTGGATCGCCGAACAGCGCAACAACTCGGCCGCCGCTCACAGCCGCGGCCCGGCCCTGCAGCCCAAGCCACAGTCCTCCCTGGAAGCCGGCACGCCAACCATCAACCGCGCTGCGCAGCCTGAAACCCGCGATGCCGCGCGCATCACCCGGGACGTCAACCAGGGTATGGAACAGCTCACCGGCGAAGACCACTGGCTGGAGCTGAACCTGCACTACCCCAACCTGGAACCGGTGTCCGGCGCCGCCTACCGAGTGATCTTCAGCGACGGCTCGCAAGCCGAAGGCAACCTTGACGAAGAGGGCTTCGCCCGCCTGGAGGGCATTCCTCCCGGTCCGGCCAAGGTCTATTACGGTGAAGACCCGCGCCCCTACCTGCGCCAGCCGATCTCGGCCCTGCCCGCCGATGCGCAGCAGCTGGAACAAGAGCTGGAACAGCTCGACCTGGATCCCGCCGAAGTGGACCTGGCGACCCTGCTGCTGGAAACCTCGCAGCGCAAGGCCCCCTTCACCCTGATTCCCGTCTACTGAGACAAGGCGCCAAGATGAACCGCAGACAAGTGTTTCTCAGCCACGCCCATTACCACCGCTACCTGGAAAGCCTGGCGGGCACCGAAGCCCGCTGGCAGATGCACTCGATGACGGCCGACAGCCCCGAGCAAGAAGCCGCCCTCAAGGCCGCGGAAGTCAAGGACGCGCGCCTGCATCATCTGATCCTGAACTACACCGGCGGTGCGTCCATGGAGGCGTTGGCCCAGGAGCTGGACGGGGTGATCGAGGGCTACGAGGACTACCAGCGCAAGCTGGGGCTTTGTGAAGAACTGCCGAATATCGCGCCGCTGAACATCGACGACTACCCCCACGATTACGAAGAATATGTACAGGTCATCAGCCTGTGCATCCTGCTGCAACGCGGCGACCTGCTGCCCCGGGTGGCGCTGTTGCAGGACCGTGCCGGCTACCATGCCGAGGACACCCTGATCGAGGATCTGCTCAAGCCCTACCTGCCGGATCGCGCCGACCTCGATGAGTGGTACCACACCCTCTACTCGCCCCTGATCTGGGCGATCTACAGCGAAGACCCGGACGAACCTCGGGACCTGCTGGTGGAGTACTGCAACCAGTGGTACCAGTCCTTCGAGCACGCCTCGTGGTACGACAGCCACCTGGACATGGACGAGGGTGGTTACTACTTCGGCTACTGGGCCTTCGAGGCCGCGGCAGTGGCCTACCTGTATGGCCTGGACGACAGTGCGGTCAAGCACATGGTCTTCCCCCGGGACCTGCTCGACTACGCCCGGCGCTTTACCCCGCCGCCGATTCCCCAGCAGGCGGCGCAGGACTGAAACACGCCTCCTGCCGGCGATGAGTGCCCCATTCCATCCTCGATCCAACCCTGCGGGCCAGCCCACTCGCGGGCGCCCTTATCCCTGATTCGCGTCTACCGAGCCAAGGCACCGACATGAACCGCAGACAAGTGTTTCTCAGCCACAAGCAGTACCACGACTTCCTCGAAAGCCTGGCCGGCGAAGAGGCCCATTGGCAGGCCCATTCGATGATGTCCGACAGCCCCGAGCAGGAAGCCTCCCTCAAGGCCTCCAATGTGTGCCGCGCGCGCCTGCACCACCTGATCCTGGGCTACACCGGCGGTGCCCCCATGGAGCAACTGGCCCGGGAGCTGGATGGGGTGATCGAAGGCTACGAGGACTACCAGCGCAAGATGGGGGTTTATGAAGAACGGCCGGATGTCGCGCCGCTGAACATCCAAGACTACCCCGACGAGTACGAGGAATATGTCCAGGTCATCAGCCTGTGCATCCTGCTGCAACGCAGCGACCTGCTACCGCGTCTGGTGCTGCTGCAGGACCGTGCCGGCTTTGGCGGCCAGGACACCCTGATCGAGGACCTGCTCAAGGCCTACCTGCCGGATCGTGAAGACGTTGATCAGTGGTTCCACGACGTCTCCACGCCCCTGATCCGGGCCATCTACACCGAAGATCCGGATGAACCTCGGGAGCTGCTGGTGGAGTACTGCAACCAGTGGTACGAGGCGTTCGAACAGGCCCCATGGCACGACAGCCACCTGGACGGCGACGAGGGTTCCTATTTCGGCTACTGGGCCTTTGAAGCCGCGGCCGTGGCCTACCTGTATGGCCTGGACGACAGCGCGGTCAAGCACATGATCTTCCCCCGGGAGATGCTCGAATACGCCCGGCGCTTTACCCCGCCGCCGATGCCCTTCCACTGAGACCAGGTACTGACATGCAACGCAGGCAAGTGTTCCTCGACCCGAAGCAGTACCACATCCTCCTGGAGTTCCTGGCGGGTACCGAAGCCCATTGGCAGACACATTCTATGGAAGAGGACTACCCCGGGCAGGAAGCCTCGCTCAAGGCCTATGAGGTCAAGCGAGCACGCCTGGACCATCTGATCCTGGGCTACACCGGCGGCAAGGCCATGCCGGAGCTGGCCCAGGAGCTGGACGCACTGATCGCCAGCTACGAGGAGCATCAGCGCACCTTGGCCCTGTGCAACGAGGTGCCCGATATCGCGCCGCTGAACATCGAGGACTACCTCGACCAGTATGAGGAATACGTGCAGGTCATCAGCCTGTGCATCCTGCTGCAACGCCGCGACCTGCTGCCGCGCATGGTGGCGCTGCAGGACCGCGCCGGCTTCCACGCCGAGGACACCCTGGTCGAGGACCTGCTCAAGCCCTGCCTGCCGGGCCGCGCAGACATCGATGAGTGGTACCACCCGGTCTATACGCCGCTGATCAGGGCCATCTACGCCGATCAAGCGGACGAGGCCCGCGAGCTGCTGGTGGAGTACTGCGACCAGTGGTACGAGGCGTTCGAACAGGCCCCATGGCACGACTCCCACCTGGACGGTGAATCCTACTTCGGCTACTGGGCCTTTGAAGCCGCGGCAGTGGCCTACCTGTACGGCCTGGACGACAGTGCGGTCAAGCACATGGTCTTCCCCCGGGACCTGCTCGACTACGCCCGGCGCTTTACCCCGCCGCCGATTCCCCAACAGCTGGCGCAGCACTGATAGCCCCCGTTTACCGCCCCTGCTTAAAGGTTATGCATTGCCCATGAAGTCCTGGATCAAGACCCTGCTGATCACCCTGCTCGCGGCCGCCCTGTGCCTGCTGTTCGCCCGCGTTGTGCTGCCACCGCTGCTGGTGCAGCTGATACCACCGAGCTGGGAAAGCGGCCCGTGGTTCTGGGTCAATCTGCTGCTGGCGGGTTTCCTGGCCGGGCTGGTGGTGGCGCCCCTGCTGCGGACCCGGCGTTACTACCCGGTGCCGCTGCTGCTTCTGCTGTCCGTCCTGGTGGTGGTCGGCAATTGGGCGCATAACCGCTGCAACGACGCTCAGCTGCAGGCCATCGAACAGCTGGAAAGGCGCAGCGCGAGCCATTCGAACCTGGGGTTCTCCAGTGAGGAACCCGCGCCTTCGGCGCCCGTGGACGTGAGCGCCACACCGGGCGTCTGGGCCCATGAACAAGGCAATGGATATGGCTACAGCTGCACCCGCCCGGGGGAAACCCAGGGCTACCTGATGCCACAGTTGATGAGCTTTGGCATCAGCGTGCTGGGGCTGCTGCTGGCCCTGCTGATCGGCCCCGGCCGCCGCCGCGCCCGCTGAGAAAACCGTAGGAGCTGGCTTGCCAGCGAAGGCGCCTGCGAGGTCAGCGCAAGGCTTGAGGGCCCCTTCGCCGGCACGCCGGCCCCTACGGGATAGGCCGCAGACTTGCGGGGGCTCAGCGGCCGCCGCCCAGGTCGACGAAGGTGCCGGTGGCGTAGGAAGCCTTGTCCGACAGCAGCCAGAGAATGGCTTCGGCCACTTCGTCGGGACGTCCGCCACGCCCCATGGGAATCGCCGACTCCAGTTTGCTGACCCGGTCGGCATCGCCGCTCAGGGCATGAAAATCGGTGTAGATGTAGCCCGGGCGCACCGCATTGACGCGGATGCCCTCGCCCGCCACTTCCTTGGACAGGCCGATGGTAAAGGTGTCCAGCGCGCCCTTGGAGGCGGCGTAGTCGACGTACTCGCCGGGAGCCCCCAGGCGCGCGGCCACCGACGACACGTTGACGATGCTGCCACCCTGCCCGCCATGGCGCGGCGACATGCGCAGCACCGCGTGCTTGGCGCAGAGGATCGGCCCCATGACATTGGTCTTCATGATCTTCTGGATACGGAATTCGGACATTTCGTCGAGACGGGACTTGTGCCCCACGGTGCCGGCGTTGTTGACCAGGGCAGTGACCCGGCCCAGTTCGTTGTCGACCCGGTGAAACAGGCCAATGACCTCGTCCTCGATGCTGACATCGGCCCGCACCGCAATGGCCTGGGCGCCCAGGGCGCGGACCTGCTCCAGAACCTGCTGAGCCGACTGTTCGTCGGCCTGATAGTTGATGCACACCTTGAAACCCTGCTGAGCAGCCAGCAACGCCGTGGCTGCGCCGATTCCCCGCCCGCCACCGGTGATGACGATGACTTTGTCCATGCTGCCGACTCCCTGACTGATCGTTTCAACGCCCGTCATTAAACACTGCACCGGCAGCGATGAAAACCGCAGTGACATCAATCAGCCCCTATCCAAAGGTCGCAGGAACTGCAGCCAGGGATTCGCTCAGGGCCCCGCTCAGGACTTGTGTTCAGCCAGCTGAATGCCCTGCATGAAGCCTTCGGGCGGCAATGGCTGGCCCAGGTAATAGCCCTGCAACGAATCGCAGCCCAGTTGGGTGAGGAAGGTCTGCTGCACCCCGGTTTCCACCCCCTCGGCGACGATGCGCAGGCCCAGGGCCTGCCCCAGGGCGACAATCGCCGAGACGATGGCGGCGTCGTCGCTGTCGTGCTCCAGGTCGCGGACAAAGCCACGGTCGATCTTCAGCTCGTTGGCCGGCAGGCGCTTGAGGTACATCAGGCTCGAATAGCCGGTGCCGAAGTCGTCGATGGACAGGTCCACCCCCATGTCCGCCAACTGCTGCAGGACGATCATGCTGACGTCGGCGTCGTTCATCGCCGTGGTCTCGGTGATCTCCAGGGTCAGGTTATTGGCCGGCAACTGGTAGCGCTGCAAGGCCTCCTGCACGCTCTTGACCAGCCCCACGTGACAGAACTGCAGGGCCGAGAGGTTCACCGCGATCCGCCAGTGGGTATAGCCCAGGACATACCACTCGCGCATCTGTCGGCAGGCTTCCTGCAGCACCCAGTCGCCGATGGCGATGATCAGCCCGCTCTTCTCCGCCAGTTCGATGAACTTGTCCGGCAGCAGCAGGCCGTGTTGCGGATGTTCCCAGCGCAACAGGGCCTCGGCCCCCACCGGACGACCGTTGCTGGCATCGAACTTGGGTTGGTAATACAGGCGGAACTGCTGATGCTCCAGGGCATTGCGCAGGTCCTGAAGCAACTGCAGTTGACGCCGGGCATTGGTGTTCATCGAAGCGTCGAAAAAGCTGTAGCCGTTCTTGCCGGTGGCCTTGGCGTGATACATGGCCGCGTCTGCGTTCATCAACAGTTCCTGGGCGGTCAGGCCATTGCCGGGATACACCGCGATGCCGATGCTGGCGGAGATCTGCAAATCGTGGTCGGCCACGCGGAACGAACGGGACACCAGGCCCACCTGGCGCGCCGCCAGCCGCAGGGCATCTTCCGGCTCGCCGAGCTGTACCAGCAGCACGAACTCGTCGCCACCGATCCGCGCCAGGGTGTCCTCAGTGCGCAGGTCCTCGCGCAGGCGCTGGGCCACTTCTCGCAGCAACTGGTCGCCCATGTGGTGACCGAAGGCGTCATTGACCGGCTTGAAGCCGTCCAGATCGATGAACATCAGCGCAAAGCAGCCACCATGGGCGGTGACCCGGTGCATGGCCTGATCGATGCGGTCCGCCAGCAGGATGCGATTGGGCAACCCGGTCAGGGTGTCGTGCAGGGCCAGCTGGGTCAGTTCTTTGTTGGCCTCGGTCAAGGACTGCGCCAGCACTGCGGTGCGGGCTTCCAGGCGCGCATCCAGCACCGAGGTCAGCAAGGCAATGATCAGCACCGCCAGGGTAGTGATCAGCACCAGATTGTCCAGGCCGTTACCGCTCAAGCCACTGCCCAGCGCACCGCAGAAGCTGCCATCGGCGAAACGCGCCGCGGCCATGCCGGTGTAGTGCATACCGACAATGGCAAAGCCCATCACAATCGCCGCGCCGGTACGGGCAAGACGCACATGGGGCGTGTTCTGGCGCAGGCGAAAGGCGATCCACAGCGCCGCCAGCGAAGCACCAAAGGCAATCAGCAACGAGGCGCTGAACAGGCTCGGGTCGTAGTCGATACCCGGCTGCATGCGCATGGCCGCCATGCCGGTGTAGTGCATGCCGCTGATGCCGGTGCCCATGATCAAGGCACCGAACAGCAATTGCCCCAGCGGCAGACGCGGCTGGCTCACCAGCCACAGGGCAAAACCGCAAGACAGGATCGAGATCAGCAGGGACAAGGCGGTTAGCGCAATGTCATAGCCCAGCGCCACAGGCAGTTCGAAGGCGAGCATGCCGATAAAGTGCATCGACCACACACCAACGCCCATGGCCAGGGCTCCACCGCACATCCATAGATAGGCTGCACGGCCTTTGGTGGTGGCAATGCGACCGGTGAGATCAAGGGCGGTATAGGAAGCGAGGATCGCCACGAAAATGGAAATCACGACCAGTGCGGGGGAGTAACTACCGATGAGCATGGGGCATCTCTTGGTCGTTGTGCCGACAGTTTGCTCGGCGGGAAAAAGCGCAGATTGTACTGATTGCGTAGAAGAACGCATCTACAAAGTGAGCAAAAAGCCAGTAGCCAGACAGAACGTCTGGCACGGGCCCTTGATGCCCCTACAGCCCTTGTGGCCAAAGGCTTTGCGCGCTTTGAGCCGTGCCTCCGGCCGGAGTCTGGATCAGGCCTAGCTCCAGCTTCGCTTTTTACTACAGGAACCAGAGCGCTTTCGCTTGTACCTCAAGAATCATCCCATAGTCAGCGATCCCCCCCTCTCTCTAGCATCTGCGGGTAGCGTTCTCCCAAGCTTTTTTACCCCCTCCAGCTTAAGGACAAGCTCATGTTCGCACCGGCCGACTCTGCACCGTTCGAGCTTTTTATTCCCGCCGTCCGCCACGA
>NZ_JAQQGK010000023.1:0-11783 GCF_028550695.1 Pseudomonas sp. BLCC-B112 | reverse complement strand
GAAGTGAAACGATGCATCGCCGATGGTAGTGTGGGGTTTCCCCATGTGAGAGTAGGTCATCGTCAAGATTAAATTCCAAAACCCCTGTTTGCTGACGCAGACAGGGGTTTTGTTTTTGCGCTCGATAAAGTCTGGGTAATCAAGTCACAAGGTCCTGCGGAGTACCTGTAGCTGCCTTGAACAGACGGCTATTACCAACGTTCGACTCTATCCTTAACGCCAGGCTCTAGCCGCTTGCCGCTCCTGCGGGCAATCAACTTACACCACCAGATATAAATGCCATCAGCCACAGCCCACAATTGCCGGGCAAGACCAGGGTTGTAATGGAACTCAAGCAGAAACGGCACCAGGTTCTCTCTGTAAGCCGCAGGCTCCCCTCAAAGCGCTTGAGCACTGACCGGATCTAGATGCTGTCGGTCATCTGAAAATGCGCGGCGGACGCTCTGGAATGCCGTTCGGCGGGAATCGGCAAGTTCAGACAAGTAATTCAGATAAATCTCTAAGGGTTCGGGGATTCTTGCCGAAAGACTGATAAGACATGTGTGCACCAAAGTAGAGCGGCCGGAGAATGTCGCCTGCACTGTTACATGGAATGTTGCTATACGGACGCATCCCCACTTTCGGCATAAGAAGTCCCATGAAATGAATCTCAAGTTCAGCCATAAAATCCTTTTGGCCGCCTCCGGCGTAGTGGTTCTGGCTTTTGCGTTGTTCACTTTGTACAACGACTACTTGCAGCGAAACACTATCCGACAGAACCTCGAGTCCTCCATCCAGCAGGCCGGTGAGCTCACCTCCAGCAGCGTGCAGAACTGGATGAGCGGGCGAATCCTGGTGCTCGAGAACCTGGCGCAGAACGTTGCCCACCAAGGTCACAACGCAGACTTCCCGGGCCTGGTGGATCAACCAGCCTTCACCTCGAACTTCCAGTTCACCTATGTCGGCCAGGCCAACGGCACCTTCACCCAGCGTCCTGATGCGAAGATGCCCGACGGCTACGATCCGCGTCAGCGGCCCTGGTACAAACAGGCCGTAACCGCCGATAAAACCATGCTGACCCCGCCCTACATGGCGGCTGTCGGCGGTTTGGTGGTCACCATCGCCATGCCGGTGAAGAAGCAGGGAGAATTACTGGGTGTGGTCGGTGGCGACCTGAGCCTGGAAACCCTGGTGAAGATCATCAACTCGGTGGACTTCGGCGGCCTGGGCCATGCCTTCCTGGTCAGCGCCGACGGTCAGGTGATCGTCAGCCCGGACAAAGACCAGGTGATGAAGAACCTCAAGGACATCTATCCCAGCGCCAATGTACGGATCGCCAGCGGCAACCAGGAAGTGGTCCTGAACAAACAGGAACGCATCCTTTCCTTCACCCCGGTGACCGGTCTGCCGAATGCCGAATGGTACATCGGTCTGTCCATCGACAAGGAAAAGGCCTACGCACCACTCAGCCAGTTCCGTACTTCTGCCTTGATCGCCATGTTTATCGCTGTGGCGGTGATTGCGGTATTGCTGACTCTGCTGATCCAGGTGCTGATGCGCCCGCTGATCACCATGGGCCGGGCGATGCAGGACATTGCTCAGGGCGAAGGCGACCTGACCCGGCGTCTGGTCGTGGAAAGCAAGGACGAGTTCGGCGAGTTGGGCAGTTCGTTCAACCAGTTCGTGGAACGGATTCACGCCTCGATTTCCGAAGTGTCCTCGGCTACTCGCCAGGTGCATGATTTGTCGCAACGGGTGATGGCATCGTCCAACGCGTCGATCATCGGTTCCGACGAGCAGAGCGCCCGCACCAACAGCGTGGCCGCAGCGATCAACGAACTGGGTGCTGCCACCCAGGAAATCGCCCGCAACGCCGCCGATGCCTCGCAACACGCCAGTGGCGCCAGCGAACAGGCCGACGACGGTCGCCAAGTGGTGGAGCAGACCATCCAGGCGATGACCGAGCTGTCGCAGAAGATCAGCCTGTCCTGCACCCAGATCGAGACCCTGAATGCCAGCACCGACAACATCGGGCACATTCTTGATGTGATCAAGGGCATCTCCCAGCAGACCAATCTGTTGGCCCTCAACGCCGCCATCGAAGCGGCCCGTGCCGGTGAAGCCGGCCGTGGTTTCGCCGTGGTGGCCGATGAGGTGCGTAACCTGGCCCACCGTACCCAGGAGTCGGCGGAAGAGATCCACAAGATGATCACCTCCCTGCAGGTCGGGTCCCGCGAGGCGGTCTCGACCATGAATGCCAGCCAGGCGTCCAGCGAAGAGAGCGTCGAAGTGGCCAACCAGGCCGGTGCACGGTTGATCAGCGTGACTCAGCGGATCGGCGAGATCGATGGCATGAACCAGTCGGTGGCTGCGGCAACCGAGGAACAGACTGCGGTGGTGGAGACCCTCAACGTCGACATCAACCAGATCAACCTGCTGAACCAGCAGGGCGTTGCCAACCTCAACGAAACCCTGAAGGACTGTGATGCACTGTCGCAGCAGGCCAGCCGCCTGAAGCAACTGGTGGACAGCTTCAAGATCTGAGGCCATCAGGGACCGCCCCTAAAGCCCGCTCCTGCATCACAGCAGAGCGGGCTTTTTCATGGGCGGCGTTCAGGTCAGGTGTTCCCCCAGCAGCCCCAGGTGCGTGTTGATCACCTGCAACAGGCGCTGGCGCTGAGACTTGATGAAGAAATGGTTGCCGGCCACTTCAATCAGTTCGAATTCGCGCCCAGTGAACTCTCGCCAGTTGAGCATATGGTTGGCTGTCGCCAGCGGGTCCTCACTGCCATAGAAAGCCGTCAGCGGTATGTCGAGGCAGCCGCTGGAGGTGTCGTACCAGGTTTCGAAGAGTTTCAGGCCGTTGCGCAGCAAGCGTTCGTAGGATTGCAGGTCGTTTTGCCCCCGGGGCATCTCCAGGGGGCTGGCGCCGAGAGTCAGGATCGCTTCGCGGAATGCCGCGATGGGCAATGAGTGCAGCAAAGGCCGGCGGGGCAGGCTGTCAGGGCTGCGGCAGCCAGAGACGAACAGGTGGCGGGTCTGCTGTGGAAACCGCTCCTGGGCGTACTTGCAGGTTTCGTACGCCAACAGTGCCCCCAGGCCGTGGCCGAACAGCGCATGGGGCTTGTCGAGCCAGGGATTGAGGGCGGCGAACGTGTTTTCCAGCAGGCTCGGCCAGTTGTCACAGGGCGCTTCGTCGCGGCGTGGGCCGTGCCCCGGAAGGTTGATCACCACCAGCTCGATGTGATCGGCCAGGCTGTTGGACCACACCCGCAGTTGCTCCGCTGCCGCCCCGGCCTGGGGAAAGCAGATCAGGCGTATGCGGGTGGCGTGCCCTGAGTTGATCACCAGCGTCCATTGTCGGGTGTCGGTGTACACAGCTTTTCCTTAAGCAAGGTGGCCCGTGGGCGGGATCTCGTTGCGGACAAGAGGCCGTTGGAGGGGGACGTCCCAGTCCGCGAATGGTTTCTAACATAGTGGCTGGCGCGGCTGAATGCACGTGGCGACAGGTGAAATTCATGGGCTGTCGCCGGCAACGCAAAGGCCACTTGAAGCTATTCTCTGAGTGTTGAATGCAGGCCCTTCCCTGGTGGCCGGTGATTGTAAGGTGCCATTGTTTTTTGTCGGGCCAGCCTTCACCATCAGCCGATTTACGACAGCTCCCATGGACTCATTGCATTGGCGGCACGTTTAGCTCTTTTTCGGACCTTGCGCTGGTTCTGCTCGGCACTGCTGCTGGCTGGCGCGCTACTGGGCAGTCTGCACGCCGACTGGGATTTTTCCCTGATCAGCCGCCGTGCCACGGCGCTCTACGGTCCCCTGGGCGAAGGTCAGCAACGTATCGATGCCTGGCAGCACCTGCTGGCCACGCAGAAGCAGGTGCCCGAGCGCGAGCAGTTGAAAGTGGTCAACCTGTTCTTCAATAAGAACATGCGCTACATGGAAGATATCGATCTGTGGCGTCAGGTGGACTACTGGGAGACGCCGATCGAGGCGCTATGGAAGGGCGCCGGTGACTGCGAGGACTATGCGATTGCCAAGTACTTCAGCCTGCGGCGTCTCGGGGTGTCCAGTGACAAACTGCGCATCACCTACGTCAAGGCCTTGCGCCAGAACCGCGCGCACATGGTCCTGACCTACTATTCCACGGCGGATGCCATGCCGCTGGTGCTCGATAGCCTGGAGGACTCGATCCGCCCGGCCAGCGAGCGAACCGACCTGCTGCCGGTGTACTCCTTCAATGCCGAAGGGTTATGGCTGCCGGGCGCCAAAGGCAACAAGCGGGTCGGTGATACCAAGCGCCTGTCCCGTTGGCAGGACGTGTTGAAAAAAATGCAGGCCGAAGGTTTCCCGGTCGAGACGACTAACTAGGAGCACGAGCTCAGATGTCTTTGTTCAAACAACTGTTGATCGCAATCTGTGTGTTCCTGGTGGTCGCCTTCAGCGGCAGCTTCATGGTCAGCCTGGAAAGTTCACGCACCCAGTATGTCAATCAGCTGCGCTCCCATGCCCAGGACGCGGCCACGGCCCTGGCCTTGTCGCTGACACCGAATATCGATGATCCGGCGATGGTCGAACTGATGGTCAGTTCGATCTTCGACAGCGGCTACTACGCCAGCATCCGGGTGGTGGACCTGGCCACCGACAAAACCATCGTCGAGCGCAACGGCATCCCGGAAGTCAGCAATGTGCCCCAGTGGTTCGTCAAGCTCATCGGCCTTGAGCCTGCCGGCGGCGACGCCATCGTCAGTCGTGGCTGGGAGCAGGCAGCGCGGGTTGAAGTGCTTAGCCACCCGATGTTCGCCGTGGCCAAGCTTTGGCAGAGCGCCCTGGGCAGCCTGGGCTGGCTGTTGATCTGTGGTGCGGTGAGCGCGGTGCTCGGTGCCCTGTTGCTGCGGCGCCAGCTCAAGCCGCTGGACTACATGGTCCAGCAGTCCCATGCCATTGCCCGCCGCGAGTTCCTCAGCCTGCCGCAACTGCCCCGAACCCCGGAACTGCGCCGGGTAGTGCAGGCGATGAACCAGATGGTCGAGAAGCTCAAGGCGCTGTTCCAGGAGCAGGCCGAGCGCAGTGAAAAACTGCGCATCGAGTCGTATCAGGACAGCCTGACCGGGCTGGCCAACCGGCGTTATTTCGAAATGCAGCTGCATGCCCGGGTGAGCAACCCGGAGCAGGCCAGTTCCGGTTACCTGCTGCTGTTGCGGGTCAAGGACCTGGCTGGCCTGAACCAGCGTTTGGGGGGCCAGCGCACCGACCAACTGCTGCAAGCGGTGGGAGAGCAATTGCTGCGCGAGTGCAACAAGTACCCCGAAACCCAGAACCTGGTGACCCGGGTCCGCGGTGGCGAATTCGCCGTACTGGCGCCGGGCCTGGTGCGTGAGGAAGCCATCCAGCTGGCCCAAAGCCTGGACAGCGCTCTGGGCAACCTGCATGCCACCGGCGCCACCGACGTTGCCGCAGTAGCCACCATCGGTCTGGCGGCCTTTGCTCACGGAGATTCGCCACAAGCGGTGCTCAGCCTCGGCGATCAGGCCCTGGCCCAGGCCGAAGCCCAGGGCGAGACCAACTGGGCCTGCCTGGATCAGGGGGGTGGCGCTCAAGTCGGTGATGATCACCATGCCTGGCACCGGCTGCTGGACCGGGCGCTGTCGGAGCAGCGCTTCAAGCTGTATTTCCAGCCGGTGGTGGCGGCCCAGGACACCACGCTGGTGCTGCACTACAAGGTGTTGTCGCGGTTGCTGGACGAGCAGGGCCAGACCATCCCGGCCGGGCGCTTCCTGCCCTGGTTGGAGCGCTTTGGCTGGACGTCACGCCTGGATCTGCTGATGTTGGAACAGGTGTTGAAGCAGATGGTCGGACATGACCACTGCCTGGCGTTGAACCTGTCTGCAGCCACCCTGGAAGATCCTCAGGCCCTGAACCGGGTATTCGAGATTCTGCGCCAGCACTCTGACCTGGGGCCGCGCCTGACCCTGGAAATCGGTGAGGAACAGCTGCCTGAGCAGATTCAGCTGGAACAGTTGACCCGGCGCCTGCGGGAACTGGGCTTCTCCCTCAGCCTGCAACGCTTTGGCGGGCGCTTCAGCATGATCGGCAACCTGGCGCGCTTGGGCCTGGCCTATCTGAAGATTGACGGCAGCTACATCCGCGACATCGATCAGGAAAGCGACAAACGCCTGTTTATCGAAGCTATCCAGCGGGCTGCCCACAGCATCGACCTGCCGCTGATTGCCGAGCGGGTCGAGACCCAGGGCGAGCTGCAGGTGATTCGCGAGATGGGGCTGTATGGCGTGCAGGGGCAACTGTTCGGCGAGCCAGCACCTTGGGCTTGAACGTGCATTCGCCGGCAAGCCGGCTCCTGTAGGCGAGGGGCTTTCAGATCAAACCGGTTTCATCATCATTGATCAGCCGGCTGAGTCCACCCAGGGCCTCACGGGCCTGGGTGCGATCCATCAGCTTGGCCTGAGCCGCCGCCGGCAGGTCGGTGACGCGAATCACGCCCTTGCTGGTCAGGACCTGAATCAGGTCGTCCAGCACCCGGATCATTTCCAGGTCACTCTGCTTGAGCTGCTTGAGACTGACTTCCACCGCCTCGTTGGCGTACCAGGTCTGGATCTCGTGGTGATCGGCGGGCAGCGTCTCGGTAGCCTCGGCGTAAGCGGCGGCTTCCACGCGAATCAGCTGACCTTGCGCATCGCGTTGCACGTAGAACATGGCAAATCCCTCAGGCTTTTTTAGGCATCCGGCTGTCAGCAGCATAGGCCAGCGCAGCATTCAGAGCGCGAGTATGCGGTGCGCCGCGACAATCGTCACGGCGCAGGCTGTTGGCCAGGACCCGGCAACCACCCGCCAGGGGTGGCTGCCAGGAGCCGATCAGCTGTTGTTGTGATCGATCTTGATGGTCGGGTCGCTACCGGCGATCAACGAGTTGATGTTGGCATTGGACCAGTTGTTGCCTTCCAGCTTGATCGTCACGTCGGCGTTGGCCAGGCCCCCGGCGGCGTTGAGCTTGCCTTCGGAACTGACCTGCAGAGTCGAGACCCCGTCCACGGTAGTGATCTTGAGGAAGTTGTCGATGGTGCTGGCGCTCTCGCCCTGCAGCAGATCCCGCAGGTCGATACGGTCACCTTCACTGGCCTTGAAATCCTTGATCACATCGTTGCCGGTATCGCCGGCCTTCCAGACGAAGGTATCGGCCCCCGAACCACCGATCAGGATGTCATTGCCCTGGCCGCCGATCAGGGTGTCTTTGCCGGTGCCCCCCAGCAGGATGTCATTACCCTTGCCGCCGTCCAGCGTGTCGTTGCCGCCCTGGCCGAAGAGAATGTCATTGCCGGCGCCGCCCAGCAGGGTGTCGTTGCCGTCATGGCTCCCAGAAACATCGAACTCTTTGTAGTGCTCGGTGATGTACTGGTGCACGTTGCTGGTGGTGACCTTGCTCACATCGACCCCGTTCTGCTGGGCCACGTAGGCCTGCATGGCCTGGTAACCCTCGCCGGCGATGCTGTTGAAGCTCACCAGGTCGCCGAACAGGATGTCGTTGCCGTCGCCGCCGCTGACCTTGTCGGCCCCCGGCATGGTGGCTTCGGTGTGACCGATGATCGAATTGGCCAGGTCGTTCGGGTCGATGTTGGTCTGCGGCTTGCCATCGCTGTCGTATGGCTTGAGGTCGTTGAGGCTGACACCGCTGTTGATACCGATGGCTTCGACGTTCGACAGCCCGCTGAGCAAGGCAAAGCCGCTGCTGGAGTTGGTGGAGGTGTAGTAATCGGTGCTGCTGCCGGTACCGGCCAGGTTCGACAGCTCGTAGGTGCCGTCGCCCTGGGCGCGCAGGGTGCCCAAGGTTGCAGTATTCCAAGAGCCTTGGCCCCACCAATTGGTGCTGTAGGTCTGAAGCTTGACCGTACCGTCGCTGCTCACACTGAGAATGTGATCGCTGTCGATGGTTTTGCTGAAGGTATCCCCCAGCTTGTAATTGCTGGTGGTCACCACGGCATCGAGGCGCACGTTGCCGTACAGCGTCGGGTTGGTCTGCTCGCCGCTCTGATAGTAGGTCGGCTGGCCGTCAGTGATGAAGTAGGTCAGGTTCTTGGCATTGGTATTGCCGGTGGCCTGGCTGCTCTGGAAGAAGTTGGCCGTGGTCTTGAACACGTCTTCATAGTTGGTGCCGCCGCCAGAAGCCATCGAATCCAGCACGGCCTTGAGTTGGGCCAGGGCATTCGGGTCGTTGAGGTTCACCGCTACCGACTTGTTGACCTGGGAATCGAAGTCGGCCAGGAAGATGTTCACGGTACCCGAGCCAGCGCTGCCGATGCTGTTCTTCAGGGTATTGAACACCGAGGTCAGTGAGTTCTTGGCCGCGGTGATCGAGGCGCTGCTCATACTGCCCGAGGTGTCCACCATGAAGGCGATGTTGTAGTTGGTGCCCGGGACCACCGTCAGGCCGCCGATGTCGGCGACCACGATGTCGTTGCCGTCGGTACCGGTGACGGTATCGTCGTCGGCGGTGGCGACCACAGCGTTGTAGTTTGCCGGGTAGACCTTGACCGGGATCTGCGCCGAAGTGCTGGCAGAACCGCCCAGGGACTCGGTGGAGGTCGAGGTCACGTTGAGGTTGAAGGTGCCGTTGTAGTACGGCGGCGGGGTGACCGTCAGGTTGCCCAGGTTCCAGCCGGTGACGTTGGCTTCGCCGGAGGTCGCGGTGGCGGTGAAGGTATGCCCGGCGCCATCGCTGAGGACCGAGCCAGCCGGGATGCCGCTGATCTTCACGCTCAGGGTTTCCGAACCGTCGGTATCGGTCAGGCCGGTGCTGATCTTCGACAGATGCACGCTGCCGCCTTCGCCGCCTTCGTTGAGCTTGTAGCCGTCGTAGTAACCCTCGCCGTTGGTGCCGTGCAGGTCGGACACCGAAACTCCGGCGTTGGTCAGGTCGGTGACGCCGGTGTACAGCGGCACGCCGGCGTTGCTCAGGTCTACCGGGGCTCCGCCGTTGACCGACAGGTTGACGTCGTAGCTGCCCGGGCCACTCTGGTTGTGGTGGTAGATATCGATGGTGTAGTAGCCGTTGGTGGTCGGGGTGAAGGTACCGTTGAGGTTACCGCCCGCGCCCCAGGTGGTGCTGGCCACGTTCTTGCCGCCGATGGTCACCAGCAGGCTGTCGTCGCCGGTGCCGGAGAAGGTGTAGGCCTTGCCGGCTTCCAGGTAGATCAGGCCGGAGGTCTTCGATGCGGTGCCCGGGGTGATGTTGCCGTCGGACTGGACGTTGGTCGCCAGGCTGCTGCTGTTAGGCGTACCGGCAGCATCAATCACCGATTTCAGGGTGCTGGCGGACGCGCCGTTGCCGTCGGTGCCCAGGCCGCTGAGGCCGGTCCAGACTTCCTTGAGCAGGCCCACCGAGTTGACGTTGTTGCCCGCCACGCTCAGGGTCGGGGCATCGGCCACTGGGGTGATGTCGACCGTGACCGTACCGGTGCTGCCCAGGGCCTGGCCATCGGTTGGCTGGAACTTGATCTGGGCGTAATCGGCCTGTTGGTTGCCTACGCCGCTGCCGCCGTAGCCATTGGTGCCGGATTCATTGGCGTCCGGGGTGAAGCGCAGTTTGCCGGCATCGATATCGGCCTTGCTGAAGGTCTGGTTGTTGGCCACGTCCTTCCAGGTCGAACCGTCCAGGTACTGCAGTTTGCCTTCACCCGGCAGTTGGGTGATTTTCACTCCAAGGTTGGCAGCCGGGCTGTCGACGTCGCTGACGCCGAAGTTGGACCAGGTCAGGGCCAGCGGGCTGTCTTCGCTGCCGGTCACGGCGCCGCCGGTGGCGGTTGGGGCGTCGTTTACCGCCACCACATTGACCGTGGTGGTGGCGACGTTGGAGTAGTTGCCGCCGTCGGTCACGGTCACGGTGATGGTCCGTGGCGTGGTGCTCGGGTCTTCACTGTTGTTGGTGAAGGTGATGTTCTTGATCTGTTGCATGTAGTCGGCCAGCGTCGCGTTGCCCGACAGGGTCAGGGTGATCGAGCCGTCCTTGCTGTTGGCATTGATGTTGATGCCGTTGACGCTGTTGCCCAGGTTCAGCGAGTCCCCCGGCTGACGGTTGGTCAGCACGATGGTGGCGCCGGTCAGCATCGTGCTGTCCGGGTCGGTGATGCTCAGGTCGGTGTCGGCGATCGACACGCCAGGGCCCGTGGTGCCTTCGGTGAAAGTGACCTTGTAGTCGGCACCGGTGGCGCCGCTGGAGTTGTTGGCGTCCAGGTCGATGACTGGTGGCGCATCGTTGTCGATGATCGAGGTGGTGACGCTGTTGTTACTGCCCACCACCAGGTTCTCGAAGTTACCGCCGCTGGCCGAATCGATCTTGACCGTGAAGTTCTCGGTGCCTTCAGTGATCTTGTTGTCAATGGTGGCGACGTTGAAGTTGGCGCTGCTGGCGCCGGCCGGAATCTTCACGGTGTACACGCCGCTGAAGTCCGAACCGTCAGTGGCGGTGCCGCTGTAGCTGATCTTCAGGGTGACTTCGGTCTGCGCCGGATGCGTCAGGCTCACGGTGTAGCTGGCGGTCTGGCCTTCAGTGACCGAAGTGCTGCCGGTGATGCCCACCGAAGTGGTATCCACGGTGTCGGTCACGTTGGTCACCGCTGGTGTGGTGTCCGGCACCAGCTTCTCGAAGTTGCCTCCGGTGGCGCTGGTGATCGAGGCATTGACCTTGCCGGCGTCGATATAGACGTCGTCAGCCGGCGCCGCAACGGTGACGGTACCGGTGGTTTTGCCGGCGGCGATGTTGATCACCGCGCCGTTGCTCAGAGTGACGGTCACCGGAGTACCGGCTGCGTTGGTCAGGGTCGCGGTGTAGATGATCGAACCGCCTTCAGCCACGGTGCCAGTGGCGCTGAGGCTGACACTGGTGGTGTCGACGGAGTCGGTCACGGTGGTGCTGACCGGGGTCTTGTCGGCCACGAGATTTTCGTAGTTGCCGCCGCTGACGTTGGTGATGGAGTTGGTCAGCGGAGTGTGGCCGACCAGTACATCGTTAGGCGCGCTGATGCTCACCGAACCGGTGGTCTCGCCGACCGGTATGGTGATCTTCTCGCCATTGGCCAGGTTCACGGTGACGGGCGAACCGGTCACAGGAGCGCTAACGGTGGCGGTATAAGTGACGTTGCCGCCTTCGGTAGCCGAAGGCGTGGCCTTGAGCGTGACGGTGCTGTTGTCGATGGTGTCGGTAACGTCGGTCACCGCTGGTGTGGTGTTTGGCACCAGCTTCTCGAAGTTGCCGCCCTCGGCCTTGGTGATGGTGGCTTCGACCTTGCCTGCATCCTTATAAACGTCATCGGTTGGCGCCGCGACGGTGGCAGTGCCAGTGGTGGCGCCGGCAGCAATGGTGATCACCGCGCCGTTGCTCAGGGTCACGGTGACTGGAGTACCGGCCGCATTGCTCAGTGTTGCGGTGTAAACGATGGACCCGCCTTCGGCCACGGAGTCAGTAGCACTCAGGCTCAGTGTGGTGGTGTCTGGTGTATCAGTAACCGAGGTTTCAGCTGGCTTGTCGCTGATCTCCAACTTCTCGTAGTTACCGCCGTCAGCCTTGGTGATGGTGGTGCTCAGGGAGCTGCCGCCAGCCAGAGCATCGTTAGGCGCGGTGAAGTTCACGGTGCCGGAGGATTCACCGACCGGAATGGTGATGGTCTGACCGTTGGACAGGGTCACCACGACCGGCGAACCGGTCACCGGAGCGGTAACCGACGCGGTGTAAACCACGGTTCCACCTTCGGCGACGCTCGGGGTCGCGGTCAGGCTGACAGTCGACGTATCGA
>NZ_JAQQGK010000022.1:0-32556 GCF_028550695.1 Pseudomonas sp. BLCC-B112 | reverse complement strand
GGGGCCCATGGAGGGGCAAGCGTTTTTGGTTCCTTTTTAGGCGTTTGTAAAAAGGGACTCGCCGTAAGGGCGAAACCATAAGCAGCCGTGACCGCAGCAACGGATATGTACCCCGTCAACCTCGCCCAAACGACGACCCCGCCAGCCGCCAAACCCGCAGCAGCAGATAGGAACCCCATCCCCCTCGCCACAGAGGCGAAACTGCCAGCTACGACAGCAGCGGATATTCCCCACTCCCCGCCAAAACGAATCAACTCCCCATTCATTGCACCGGCACCGCCCTGATCGTCGCCCGCGGCCCCTGCCCAACCCCAGGCGTCTGCAACGACACCGGCACCGCCCCCGGAATCGCCTTCGCCGCCGAAGGCAACTGCGGCGCCTGCATATCCGGCATCGCCCAACTGCGCTCCGGCTGCAACTCCCCCTGCGCCCGGCGCATGAAGTCGTAACGATTGAGAGTAATGCTGCGCCCCGCGCCACTGTCACGAATGATGTAGGGCCGCAAGAACACCATCAGGTTGGTCTTGGTAATGCTGCGCTTCTCATTGCGAAACAATGCCCCAAGCCCGGGAATACTCGACAGCCACGGCACCGCGTCATTGCTCTGGCTATAACCGTCCTGCAGCAACCCCCCCAGCACCATGATCTGCCCGTCATCCAAGAGGATGCTGGTATCGATCGCACGTTTGTTGGTCACGGTCCCGGCATCCACCGAGGCGCGAGGGTCGACGCTGCTGACTTCCTGGTAGATGTCCAGCTTGACCGTGCCACCCTCGGAAATCTGCGGCCGCACATTGAGCTTCAGGCCCACTTCTTCACGCTGCACGGTCTGGAACGGGTTGTTGCTGGTGCCGCCGCCTCCGGTGACATAGCTGCCGGTGACAAAGGGAATGGTCTGGCCAACAAAAATGCTCGCCGCCTCGTTGTCCAGGGTCAAAAGATTCGGCGTCGACAACACGTTGGTCCCGCCCTTGCTCTTCAACGCCCGGGCCAGGACCTTGAGGTCCAGCACCTTGCCGATCCCCGGGATGTCCACGGTGCCGTTGACCACGCCGATGTTCAGGCCCTTGGGCAAGACGTCGATGCTGGTCTTGCTGGCCGGTGTCCCCACCAGCCCGCTGCCGCCCAGGTTGACGCCGCCAAAACCGCCACGCCCACCCAGGTTGCCGGCCTGCCACTGCACGCCGAATTCGCTGGCGTCGTCCTCGCCCACTTCGACGATCAGGCTTTCGATCACCACTTGGGCGCGACGCTGGTCGAGCTGGTCGATGACTTCCCGCAGGTTGCGGTACAGCGGGTCCGGGGCGGAAATCAGCAAGGTGTTGGTGGTGGCGTCGGCCTGGATGGTGACCCCGCCGGCGCTGAAGGCGGTGTTCTGATCCGCTGACTGGCCAGTGCCGCTCAAACCGCTGCCGGAGTTGCTGCCCTGGCCGTAGGCACTGCTGCCACTGTTGCTGACGTTGCCGCTGCCGGTGGGCGTGCCGCTGCTGTTCTGGGTCGGGCTCTGGCCGCTCTGGCTGTTGCCGCCCATGCCGCTGAGCATGGCCCGGGCGCCGTCGTTGCCGCCGCTGTCGCTTTCGCCGGTCAGCAGCCCGCGCAGGGCCTGGGCCAACTTGCCGGCCTGGGCGTTGCGCAGGTAGACCACGTGCAGGTTGCTCGGGTTGCTCTGGGCGTTGTCGAGCTTGTAGATCAGGTTGCGCGCCAGCTCGGTGCGCTCCGGGCTGCCGGCACGGATGATGATGGAGTTGGAGCGCGGGTCGCCAATCACGCTGATTTTCTGGGTCTGGTCGGCGCCCTGGGTTTCCAGCAGTTCGGCCACCATGGTGGCGATGTCCACGGCGATGCCGTTCTGTACCGCTACCACATCGGTGTCGATGGCGCTGGGGGTGTCGATGCCGTCGATGATCTGCGCGACTCGCTGCAGGTTCTCGGCATAGTCGGTGACCACGATGCTGTTGTTGCCCGGGTAGGCGTTGATCGGGTTGTTCGGCGAAACGATAGGCCGCAGCACCGGGATCAGGTTCACCGCATTTTCGTATTGCAGGCGAAAGGTGCGGGTCAGCATGCCGTTGCCCGCTGGCTTGTCGGCGCTGTAGATCGGTCCGCCCAGCAGCTTGGCATCGGCCTCGGGCACCACCTGGGCCACCCCGCCCACGTCCACCACGGAAAAGCCCTGCATGCGCAGCGCCGCCAGCAGCATGTCGTAGGCCTGGTGGGCCGGCACCTGGCCTTCGCTGACCAGGGTCAGGCTGCCCTTGACCCGTGGGTCCACCAGGAACTGCTGGCCGGTGGAGCGGGACAAGGCCCGCACCACCGCCTGGATATCGGCGTCGACGAAGTTCAGTTGCACCGGCTGATCCCCCAGGGGCTTGCGCGGCACACTGGTGCTGCGCGGGCTGCTGTGGCCGCGACTGCTGTTGGTCACCGGATGCAGCACTTTCGGCCGTTGAGCCTGTTGCGCCTGCAAGCGCTGGCGATCCAGCAGGGCATCGCCGCTGCGCTGGGTATTGGCCAGGGGCTGGCCCAGTTCGCTGTCCACCAGCAAGGGCGGCGGCGTGGTGGACGGGGTGTTGCTGCAGGCCCCCAACGCCAGCAGCAGAAAAGGTGCGGCCTTGCGACACTGGCGCACGTAATTGCAACCTGACCACTTCATGAAGCTTCCTTAGCGCCCTGCGCCTGATCCATGCGAACGGTCCCGGACAGTGTGCCTGCCGAGTCTTGGGCGGCGGCCGCGGCTGCGCGTTGCAGACGGGCCTCCACCACCTGCAGTGAAAGCTGCCGGGGAGCCCCCAGCAGCCAGCCGACCACGGCATCCGCCGGGGCATGCTCAAAGGTCAACCGCCAGCTCTCGGGGCCGGCTTCATCAGGCTGTTGCAACTGGTAGTGGTCCTTGAGCCCGGCGCCGTCCAGGGTCTGGCGCAAGGATTGCTCAAGGCTCGCGCCCCGGCTGTCAGGGCCCGCCGCCTCGTGCAACAGCACTTCCAGGGCCTCGGCCTGGGCGCGCAACTTCGGCGTCTCGGCTTGCCAGTAATCGATCGTCTTCAGCGGCGGCTGGATCAGCAGCCACCACAGCAACAGCCCCAGCACGCCCAGGGCGGTGGCGCTCAGCAGGCGTTTTTCCCGCAGCGCCAGAGTGTTCCAATGGCCCTGGACCTGGATATGGACCTGGGTCCGCAGGCGCGACCAGCGCGCCTGATACTGCGCCAGCCTGGCCTTATTCATCTTCAGCTCCCGGGGAATTGTCGGCGACGTTGGCCGGCTCGTCTGCGGCCGGGCTCAGGCTCCAGCCATTGCCCTCGGCCCGGACGCTGTAGCCGGCCTGGGTCAAGGCGCCCTGCCAGGCGCTGTCGGCGCTCTTCGGGGTGTCCGGCAGCAGCTCCAGCTGCAAGCGGTCCTCGGCGAAACTCAGGCTCTGCACGCTGCCCACCATAAAGGGCATGGCACTGCCGGCCTGCTGCAACAGACGGCTGAACACCTGGGTCGGGTCAGCCGCCCCGCTCTGCTGCGCCGCCAGTTGCTGACGGGCCTGTTGCAGGGGATTGAGCACCACCGGCAATTGAGGGAACACCTGCTTGACCCGCTGACTCATCTGCGCCTTGAGCCGCTGGCCCTGCTCGGCCTCGCGGGCGGCATACAGGTTCAGCCCCACGACCCAGACCAGCACGGCCAGGGCGCAGCACCCCAGGGCCCGGCCCCAGCCTTGGACCTTCACGCCCCCCGCCACCGCGCCGGCGTGCAAGCCCCATCCCGGCAGCGGGCCGCTCCAGCGTTGCTCGCCCGGCAGCAGTTGGCAGACCGCCGGCGCGGCATCGCCGATCCAGCCCACCTCGCAGCCCGAAGCCCGCAACTGCTCCAGGGTTTCTTCCACCAGCGGCTGCACGCTGCCCTGCCCGCTGCTCTGGCGCAGCAGCAGCTGGCCATCGAGCAGGCACAGGTTGGCTTGCCCCGGCGGCGGCACCGGCAAGGCATAAGGCGCCGGGTACAGCCCCTGAAGCTTCAGGCCGGCCTGTGCCAACAGACGCCCCAGGGCTTGCAGTGCGGTCTTGGGCAACCAGCTCAGGGTCACCTGCCCCTGGGCATCCCGGGCGCCATGGGCCACGTGCATCTGCTCACTGGGGCCGAGGATCAGCGCCTGGGCGGCGCAGTCCACCGCGGCCTTGATCCGCGCCACCGGCAACTGAGGCAATTCGATATGGGTCAGCAGGCTGTCCAACGGATGCAGGAAGCACTCCACCGGCACCGGCTTGCCGCCCTGGGCCAGTTGCCCCAGGGGACAGCAGCCGATCTCCCCCACCCGGCCACTGCGATCGAGCCGGGCGAAGTCCACCGGGCAGGCCAATGGCGCTTCAGCCGCAATCAACTCGGCCAGGGGCGGCAAGGCGATGCGCAAGCGACTCATGCCCCCACCCGCGACCAGATCACCTGGGGCATGCGGTCCTCGGGACGGTGCAACAGGGCCTCCAGGCTGACCCGGCGCTGATCGCGGCGAGCCCGGCCCTGGAGCAAGAACCATTCGCTGGTGATGCCGACCTTGATCTGCTCTACCGCAAGATGGGGCATGCGTAGACGGTTGAGGAAGTCGCCACGGTTGATGAACCAGTGCCCGGCATCACGTTCCGCCACCAGGGCCTTGGCCCGGGACAGTGGCAGCCCCGGCACCGCCGCCGTCAGTACCTCGGCGCTGGCGGTATTGCCGTTGATCCAGGTGTTGCCCGGCAGGATGCTGACGTAGGGTTCAAGACGGGCCAACCGGGCCTCGTCCAGACCCTGGATACCCCGCAGGTCGTCCAGGCTGCGCAGCATCGGCTGACGGGGCGGCAAGGTCTGGGTCGCCGCGCCCGGAGACGTCAGGCGACCGCTGTTGAAGCTGCCCGGTTGGCTGGCGGCGTGCGCTGTGCTGCCCAAGCGCTGGGGATAGGAAGCGATCACCCGCTGGCTGATGCGTCGGCTCAGGGCGCTGTCGATGCCGATCAGCTGACACAGTTGTTCGAAGGCCTGCAACTGCACCGGGTCCACTTGCTGGTTGAACACCAGATTGCGCAGGTTGAACTTGCCTTGCAGATCTTGCAGGCGGCCCTGGAACCCCGCGTTGAAGCCGCCCAGGGCCTGATCGCCGATGGGCCGTGCCCAGGCCTGGTCGAGTCGGGTCAGGACGTCGCGCTGACGGGCGTCCCAGAGCAATTGCCGGCTGTATTCCAGGCCGCCCTGCAACACCCCGATCCCCACCACCCGCGCCTGCTCGGCTTCCACGCTGCGGGTCAAGGTGCTTTGCCGGGAGAGCATGGCGGCGGCCAGCACCGCCACCACCGCGGCGATCAGCAAGGCGCTGATGATAGCCATGCCACGCTGCTTCGCCGCATGGGGCGAATGGCTGTTCATGGCCGGCCTTACAGCTGCCAGGAGCCGATATCGGCATTCACGCCGTCGCCATCGGGCTGGCCGTCGGCACCGAGGGAGAATACATCCACCTCACCATTGGCCCCCGGGTTGAGGTAGTGATACGGACGGCCCCAGGGATCGTTGGGCAGCCGCTCCAGGTAGGAGCGCCAGTTGCTGTCCTTGGCATTGGCCGGACGCTCCACCAGCACCTTGAGGCCCTGGTTCATGTTCGGGTAGCTGCCGTGGTCGAGGCGATACAGCTTCAAGGCTTGCATCAGGCCGGCGATGTCCTGCTTGGCCGCCGTGGCCCGGGCCTGGTCCGGACGGTCCAGGACCTTGGGCACCACCATCGCGGCCAGAATCCCGAGGATGACCACCACCACCATGATCTCGATCAGGGTGAAGCCACGCTGGCTTCGGGGTGCAGCGGTTGAGGTGACAGGCGCGATATCCATCTCGACATTCCTTGGCTTGAGTTCGATTCGTCGCGCAGTGTTGCAAGAAGATATGTCAGTGGTATTGAAAAACCTCGGGAGTTTCAGTCGCCATTCGGTCAAGCCCGCAGGCTAGTCTGCGAGGCTGTTTCCCAGTCGCGAGGGGCCCATGCGAGCCGTGTCCAAACAAGCTGGATTTACCCTGATCGAGGTGCTGGTGGCCCTGGCCATCATTGCCGTGGCGATGGCCGCGGCAGTGCGCGTGGCCGGGCTGATGACCCAGAGCAACGGCCTGCTGCGGGACAAGTCCCTGGCCTTGCTGGCGGCGCAGAGCCGGCTCGCCGAGTTGCGCCTGGAAGGCCGTTTGCCCAGCGGATTGAAGAGCGTCGATTGCGACCAGGGGCGCCTGCAGCTGCGCTGCGAACAGGCGATTGGCGCCGCGACCGCGCCCGGGCTGCTGCGGGTCAGTGTCCAGGTGCGCGAGCGCAGCCGCGAGGCGCCGCCCCTGGCCCGCCTGGAAACCCTGGTCAGCCGGCCCCAGGTGCCGCGCCAGTGAGGGTCAGCGTGTCAGCCGTGGCAGCAGCGGCGAGTCCGGCAGCTTGCTGACCTTGATCCGCGACTGTTCGCCGCCGCGCTCGATCAGCACGCCGTCGGCCTCGACGGCGGCCAGGCGCACCCCCTGGGTCAGTTGCTCGCCGGCCAGGAAGCTGCGCGGCGGACCGTCGTTCAGGCTCAGGATCGCCACCGCGCCACGGGCGCCGGCCATGACCCCGGACACCTTGATATCCACCTGCACCGGCTGGTTGGCAAACCACTGCAAGGCCGGGTTGTCGGAGCGCGCGGCGAGCACCTGGGGCGCCACTGCCGGGGGTTGGGATTGCGCCGGGGTCAGCAGCAGCGACGACCAGGTGGCAACACCGGCCAGGGCCGCCAGCAACGCCGCGTATTGCAGCAACCGGGGGGCGTCAAGGCGCGACGGAAATGACATGGCACGTAGCATCGGCGGGACCTCCTGTTTGTCCGTTGCCACAGCCTACAGCTCAATTCTCACGGTTTTATTTCACTGCACGATCATCTGCGTCGGGCGCGCCCGTCCCGTCGCCAAGGAGCACCAGGTGCGACACACAGACAAGCAACAGGGCTTCACCCTGATCGAACTGATGGTGGTGCTGGTGATCATCGGCATCGCCAGCGCCGCCGTGGGCTTGAGCATCCGCCCCGATCCGCTGCAGACCCTGCGCAAGGACGCCGAGGGCCTGGCCCAGTTGCTGCAAGTGGCCCAGGCCGAAGTCCGGGCCGACGGCCGGCCGATCACCTGGCGGGCCACGGCCAAGGGCTATAGCTTCAGCCGCCGCGAGGACGAGGGCAGCGGCATCGACGACTTTCGCCACGACCGGCAACTGCGGCCACGGCAGTGGCTAAGCCCGGCGCTGCAGGTGCATATCGAGCCCAGGCAGCGCCTGGTACTGAACGCCGAATGGATCAACCCGCCGCTGCAGGTGGTGCTGTCCGACGGCCAGAACAGCTTGCGGGTAGAACGCAGCGCCAGCGGCCAGTTGCGGGTGGTGAGCCAGCCATGACGACACAACGCGGCTTTACCCTGATCGAGGTGATGGTGGCGATCATGCTCATGGCGCTGGTCAGCCTGATTGCCTGGCGCGGCCTGGACAGCGTCACCCGGGCCGACAGCCATCTGCGGGCCAGTACCGAACAGACCGAGGAACTGCTGCGCAGCCTCAATCAGCTGGAGCGCGACGTGGCCTTGCGGGCCGCTTCCCAGTTGCGCGAACCGAGCCTGGGAGAGACCGACGAGGCCGAACCCGACAGCCCCGCCCCGCTGAGCGTGCGCAGTTCCGACAGCAAGGGCTTTCGCCTGGAAGTGATCCGCAGCGCCCCCGCCCCGGGGGTTGGCTTGCAACGCGTGCGCTGGTGGCTCAAGGGCGACACCTTGTACCGCGCCGAGGCCGAGGTTCGGGACCGCTACCCCTTGCCGGCGCCCAAGAACGGAGTGGCCGTGCTCGGCCGGGTCAGCGACTTGCAGGTACGGGTCTGGAACCCTGACAAAGGCTGGCGTCAACTCAGTGGCAATCGCCAGGACAATCCCCCGGGCCTGGAGATCCGCCTGGTGCGGCAAACGCCCCAGGGCGAAGAGCGCTATCGCCAAGTGTTGGGGCCCTTGCTCTAACACGCTGCGAACGGCTGCGTCGGTGACGCTGCGAGTTCGAAACGCTGAGGGTTCGACGCAAGATCGCCAAGCAAGGCCCTGCGGGCCTTTTCGCAGCCTCGCCAAGGGCTCGGCAGCGGCTACAGGTCAGTGCCGAGCCAGGTTTGTGTAGCCGCTGCCGCAGGCTGCGAACGGCTTGGGCGGCATTGCGACGCAGGAGACGCAGGGATCTCGCGGGGTGTCAGCTGAGCAGTACCACGCCACCGGGCAGCTCGGTGCATTTGGCGCCATAGGCGTCGCGGATCAGCAAGGCCACGCCCGCCAACTGGTTGAGGTTGAAGCGCGCCTGAACCTTGCGCTGGCCCAACTCGGCATTGAGCAGCACCAGCATCCCCGGACGATAGCGGTTGATCTCGCTGATCACGGTGTTGAGGCTGGCGTTGTCGAACACCAGCACCTGCTCGCGCCAGGCGATCACGCTGCGGGGGTCCACGGCGATCGGCTCGCCCACCGCCCTGGCGTCGTAGGTCAGTTGCCGGCCGCTGTCCAGGCGAATGCTGCGCCCCGCCACTGCCACTTGCAGGCTGCCTTCGATGCAGGTCACGCACACCTGATGATCGGTGTTGCGCAAATTGAAGCGCGCCTGGCGCGCACTCAGCCAGCCATCACCGGCCTGGACCTTGAGCGCCTGGGTGCTGTGGCTGAAAACTTCCACCTCGCCCTCCAGCAGCTCGATGCCCTGCTCGCCCGCGCCGGGGTCGCGGCGGCTGATGCGGGTCTGGGTATTGAGCTCCAGGCTCACGCCCTCGGCCAGGTCCACCCGCCGCTGCTCACCGACGTCGGTGGCGAAATCCGCGGTCAGCCCGGCAAAGCCGCCCGGGACAGTGAACCGCACCATGAACAGCGCCGCCGACGCCGCAATCGCGCCACCCAGAAACGCCCGACGCCCCAAGTGCCGGGGCCGGGACTGTTGCTCCAGCTGCTGGGCTGCCGGTTGCAGACAGTGCCACAGGGCCTTGGTGTGCTCGAAGGCGGCCGCGTGCTGCGGGCTTTGTGCGCACCATTGGCGCAGCGCCCGGGCGTCGGCCACGGTGGCCCGACCCGAAGTCAGGAGGACCAGCCAGTCCTGGGCTTCCCTCAACAGTTGCGGGTCCGCCGAGGCCTGGGGGGTGCAGATGCTAAAAATGTTCAAGCGCGCAGGTACTCACGGATTGATCAGGGACTCTTTGTCTAGGACAGTTTTCCGGCCCCGGGACCGAACCGCTGAATGACTTTTCTTTCAAGGCGCAAGGCGCAATGGCCCAGGGCAGCCTTGATTTCTTTCTCCACCATCCGTGTGGAAATGCCGAAACGCTGGGAAATTTCCAGGTGCGGCGCCTCTTCCAGGCGCGCGGCGATAAAGATCTTGCGCCGCCGCGCCGGCAGTTCGTAGAGGGCTTTGAGCAGGGTCTGGATTTCTTTCTGGCCGCCCACCACCCGCGACGGGTCCTGGGTGTCATCGGCGATGTGCAGCAGTTCCTCGACCTCGTCGCCGGTCAGCAGCCGGGCGTCGGACTGGCGGCGGTCGGCGGCAATGTTCAGGGCCATGCGATAGAGGTAGGCATTGGGTTGCAGCAGGTTGGGCGGCTCTTCCATGCGGTCGACCCGCAGGTAGGTTTCATGCAGGACGTCGTTGGCCAGGTCCTCGGAGCCCAGGCGCCTGCGCAAGCGCACCCGAAAGTCCTCGTAGGACGTCAGGAACAGCCTGACCATCGCACTCTGTGCGGTATTTTTCATACCCCGGAAGCTCCTTCCCATTCCCTGCAGTCCATGCGTTTCCCTGTTGTGTCCGGTATCAAGAGTAAGGTCAGCGGCTGGCGCAGCGAGCTGGGCGCCTGGCGCTGAACCCGGGTGTCCGCCAGGCGCTGCACCAAGGCTTCATCGCGCTGCAGATCGCCGGTGGAGCTCACCAGGCGGCTGTGCTGCACCCGGCCATCGGCGCCGATCCACAGTTGCAACAAAGCGCGAAAGCGGCCCGGACGGGTCAGCGCCGAACCACACAGACTGTGCTCCACCGCCTGTTGCACGGCACTGGCATAACTGCTGTTGAGCCGCGCCGCCCGGCTGCTTCCCGCACCCGGTAGCGGCGTGGCCGGCGTGGCCTGTGGCACCTGCAGGGTGAAGGCATCGCTGCGGGCATAACGGGCCATCAGGCCACTGCCCGCCAGCAGGCGACTCAAGCCCTCCTGAGCGCTGTAGCGGCCCTTGATCCCCACCGACCGCCGCCCCCGGGTCAACTCCCGATCCACCAGCACCGCCATTCCTGTGGCGCGACTGAACAGCTCCAGGGCATCCACCAGGTTCTGCGCCGGAATCTCCAGCGTCAGCAAGGCCTGGGAATCCACCCGGGGCGGTCCCTCGACAGCGGGCTGGCCCCAGCCCTGCGGCATCAACGCCAGCAGCACGAACCCCAGCACACAGGTCGCCAAGCCCCCGTGCAATGAAGTCCATCGCCCGACCTGCGCGCTGCGTCGCTGCACTGCAGTCCAATCCCTAAAAGCGTCATCCTGAGGCCAGTTTATGAATCTGGTGTTACGGCCACGGCAAAAAAACCATCACTTTTTCAGTCATCGGTTTGCACTACACTCGGCCGGCATCGAGGCCCGCTTTCCCGGGCCTGCCAGGAGGCCAGGATGAATCGTTCAAGCCAATACGCCGCCACCTTGTTGCTGCTGTGCGCCCTGCCCTGGACGCTGCAGGCCGAGGAGGCCCGCGAGGGTTGCGTGGAAGTCAGCGTCGGCGGCTACAAGGCCCCCGACTACAACTGCCTGAGCAAACAGATGGGCAACGACCCGGACGCCGTCAAGGCGGCCCAGGCCAATCAACAGGCCATGGAGGACCCGGTGCACAAGCGCCCGCCGAACCAGGTCGGGCTCTCGACACCGGCCGCCACCAGCGTGCGCATGGGTAATACCTTCGGCACTTCGGTCAAGCCGCAACGGCCCTGAGGGCCAGCTCCTCGGGCCTGAAGCGGCCACTGCCGGGACTGCGCCCCTATACCGGCCGTTAACCTCGGCCGCGCTAGATTGCTGCACCCAAAAACCGGTGCCAGCAACCTGCCACGCCGCCATTCGTGCACGCGTTCGAGTGCTGGCCACCATACCGTCGGCTTTTTTTGTGTGTTGTGAACATGGAAAGCGTTCAAAAACAAATCTGGCAACGACCCGGCCTGAGTATTTTCCTGGTGGCCCTGGTGCTGTTCATGGGCCTGCAATACAAACCGGCCGTCCTCAACTACACCACGCGCTTCGTCGACTTCGCCGAGTACATGCTGCAGCACGGCATGACGCTGTTCCCCATCGCCGACGATCTGCAGCCGTATCCCGACTACACCGTTGTCAACACGCTGCTGGTCTACCTGGCGTCGCTGCCCTTCGGCCAGCTGTCCGTGCTGTCGATGGGCCTGCCCTTGTGCATTGCCGCGTCGCTGATGCTGGTGTTCATCTACAAACTGGGGGCCCTGCATGAGCAGAAATGGGGCGTTTGCGGCGTGCTCTTTGCGCTGTTCACCTGGGCGTTCCTGGACAGCGTCAACTCCCTGGCCCTGGACATCTACCCCGCCCTGATCACCGCGGGCTGCTTCTACCTGGCCTACACCGCCGATCTCAAGCAACAGCGCGCACGCCTGGCGCTGGTATTGCTTGGGCTGATCCTGGGCTTTGCCCTGCGCGGACCGATCGGCATGATCGGCCCGGCACTGGTGGTCGGCACCTATTACCTGCTGAGCCGGCAGTGGCGGACCCTGGTCGGGTTCTCGCTGCTGAGCGGCCTGCTGTTCGCCGCCGGGGTCGCCCTGCTGGCCTGGGCCGCCCACGTGCAGGGTGGTGACGCCTTCATGCAGCAAGTGCTGGAAATGCAGGGCCTGGGCCGGATCGCCAGCAATCACTCGCCACGCTATTACTTCTACTTCAGCGTCGGGCTGATCACCTACAGCTTCACCGCGTTCTACGCCCTGTGCGTCATGGTCAGAAGCGCCAGGCAGGGGTTCAGCGCGCCACCGCCGTCGGCACCGCGCCTGCTGCTGTACCTGGGCGCCTGGTTCTTGGTGCTGATCCTGTTCTTCAGCATTCCCAACTCGAAGAAGGCGCGTTACATCGTGTCCATCACCCCGGCCATTTCCCTGCTGGCGGCCTATATATTCGTCGACCCCAACGGCCTGTTCAGCGCCACCCGCAAACGCCTGCTGCGCCTGTGCCTGAACCTGCCGGCCAGCGGCGCGGTCCTGGCGCTGCTGGTGCTGGGCTACAACGCGTTTGCCGCCCAGCCCTTGCAGCCCAACTTCGCCGGTGTGTTCGCAAGCTTTGTCCTGCTCAGCGGCGTGCGCTACTGGATCGGCCGGCAATACGCCGAGCACCGGCATTACGAGGTGATCGTCCTGGCGTTCGGCGTGGCGGCGTTTCTCTTGCTCGATGGGTTCTTTTTCAACGCCATCACCTATCACCTGGAACTGGCCAATGAGCCAACGCCCAAATTCCTGCCTTACTGGTTCTGGTAAGCCCGGGACACTGGGCGGCGGGCAATCCGGGGCGCTGCTTGCAACGCGTGTGCAAGATTTGGTAACACTCCCGCTGGCCAGCGGCCATGAAACCGAACTGGCACAGTGCTGTCACATCGCAATCGGTAACGGCAGCGGTCGTCCGGCGGCGCCCGGCCCAGGTGGCGGGCGCCGCGCATCACTGCCACAGGTTACCGGCCTGGGCCTGCCGCCCATGCGCCAGGCCATACTCCATCAAGGCTGAAAGAGCGAACCATGAAGCAAAACATCCTCCTCGTATCCGTCTGTGCCGCCCTGCTCCAGGCCTGCACCCCGGCGTCCACTCCCCCTGAAGGATCCTCTTCCATGCCCGCCAGCACTGCCTCCGTCAGCGCCCAACCCGCACTGGCCGCCTACTACTGGCAACTGGTCTCGGCCAGCGACGCGGCGGGCAAACCCGTTGCCGCCCTGGACAAGGGCATCGAGCGCCAGCTGCGCCTGACCTTCACCGGGCAGAACCTCAACATCAGCGGCGGCTGCAACCGCCAGTTCGGCGGTTTCCAGTCTGAAAACGGCGTGCTCAAGGTCCAGCCCCTGGCCTCGACCATGATGGCCTGCGACCCCAGCCTGATGAGCCTGGATACCGAAGTCGGCCGCCTGTTCAAGGGCGACCTGCGCACCACCTTCGGCGGCGACGAAGCGACTCCGACCCTGCAACTGACCACCCAGGACGGCACCCAGCTCAAGTTCGTAGGCCAGCCCACCCCCGAGACCCGCTACGGCAGCCAGGGCCAGACGCGCTTCCTGGAAGTGGCGGCCCAGACCGTCAAATGCAGCCACCCGCTGATCCCCGACTTCCAGTGCCTGCAAGTGCGTGAGCGCCGCTACGATGCCGCCGGCCTGCAACTGCCAACCCAGGACGCCTGGCATCCGCTGTACCAGCCCATCGAGGGTTACGAGCACCAGGACGGCGTGCGCAACGTGCTGCGGGTCAAGCAATACGAATGGAAGAACCCGCCTGCCGACGCCCCGTCCACGGTCTACGTGCTGGACATGGTGGTCGAGCAGGACGCCTCGGCCAAGACCCGCTAAGCCTTACCCGACAACCGCCTGCCGGCACCGACGCCAGGCAATAAAAAAGCCCCGTATCTTGCGATACGGGGCTTTTTTGCTTGGGGCGGGGTCAGGCCGTTACAGCACCGACTGACCGCTCATGGCCAGGTCCAGCAGTTCCCGGTTGGCCACGGCATACATGGCGTAGTCGGTGCCGCTGGCGGCACGGATTTCCACCATCATGGCGCGCCAGCGATCAGCCATGCTCGCGTTCTGCTCCAGCCACAGGGCCACGCGGGCTTCCATGTCGTCCGGCGCATCGGCCATCTGCAGCACCTTGATGGTGATCGCCCGTTGCTGCCAGTCCACGTCATCGCGGAAGGCTTCACGGGCCTGGGCCTGCCAGTTGTTGCCCACCGGCAGATCGCTGATCTGCTGCAGGTACCACGGCAGGTCCAGGGCGCTGCCCACGGCGAAGTAGGCCTTGGCCACATCGGCCGCGCTCTGACCGGTCACGTCGGCCGCTTCGATGATCGGCAGCAGGGTGTACAGGTGAGTGGTGCCTGCAACCATGCGCGCCAGCAACTCCGGTACGCCGGCTTCGACATAGGCCTGGTAACGGTTCTGCCAGCCTTCGCGGGTCGGGCCTTCCAGCAGTTCGTCGAGCTTGAGGCCCAGCGCCGCCAGGTGCGGACCGAAGTGGGCGACATCGCGCGCGGCATCCTGCTCGTTGCGCCGGCTGCGCAGGAACCAGCGGGTGGCCCGACGGCCCAGACGCATCAGTTCATCCATCAGCTCCAGTTGCACCTGGGCCGAGACCTGGTGATCCAGGGCTTCGATCTGACGGAACCAGTGCGGCAGGTGGAAGATGTCCCGCACGATCACGTAGGCACCGGCGACGTTCGCCGGGCTCATGCCGGTGGACTCCTTCAGGCGCTGCACGAAGGTGATGCCCATGTGGTTGACCAGGTCGTTGGCGATCTGGGTGCTGACGATCTCGCGCTTCAGACGATGGCGACGCATGGCCTCGGAGAACTTGGCCACCAGGCTTGGCGGGAACGCGGTCTCCATGTCACGGGTCAGGTAGTCGTCATCCGGCACCAGGGACTTGAGCAAGGCTTCCTTGAGGTCGATCTTGCTGTAGGAAATCAGCACCGACAGCTCCGGACGGGTCAGGCCCTTGCCGGTCGCGGCGCGCTCGGTGAGCTGCTCCTCGGTCGGCAGGTACTCGATGGCGCGATCCAGCTTGCCGCGGCCTTCCAGGTCGCTCATCAGGCGCTTGTACTCGGCAGCACGCTCGTAGGCACGGCGCGCGGCCAGGGACAGGGCCTGGGTCTGCTTGTAGTTGTTGCCCAACACCAGGCCGCCGACTTCGTCGGTCATGCTGGCCAGCAGCTGGTTGCGCTGCTTGTCAGTCATGTCGCCGGCCTGCACCACTTCGTTGAGCAGGATCTTGATGTTCACTTCGTGGTCGGAGCAGTCCACGCCACCGGCGTTGTCGATGAAGTCGGTGTTGGAACCGCCGCCATTGAGGCCGAACTCCACACGACCCAGCTGGGTCATGCCCAGGTTGCCGCCCTCGCCCACCACTTTGCAGCGCAGCTCGTTGCCGTTGACGCGCAGGGCGTCGTTGGCCTTGTCGCCGACGTCAGCGTGGCTCTCGGTGCTGGCCTTGACGTAGGTGCCGATACCGCCGTTCCACAACAGGTCCACCGGCGCCTTGAGCAAGGCGTTGAGCAGCTCGGTCGGGGTCAGCTTGTCGGCCTGGATGTCGAAGCGTTCTTTCATCTGCGGCGAGATGGCGATGCTCTTCGCGCTGCGCGAGAAGATGCCGCCGCCTTCGGACATGATGCTGGTGTCGTAGTCGGTCCAGGCCGAACGCGGCAGCTCGAACATGCGCTTGCGCTCGACGAAGCTGGTGGCCGGGTCCGGGTTCGGGTCGATGAAGATGTGCAGGTGGTTGAACGCCGCCACCAGTTGCAGCTTGTCGGACATCAACAGGCCGTTGCCGAACACGTCGCCGGCCATGTCGCCGATGCCGACCACGGTGATGCTGTCTTCCTGGACATTGATGCCGCGCTCGCGGAAGTGGCGCTGCACGCCGACCCACGCGCCCTTGGCGGTGATGCCCATCTTCTTGTGGTCGTAACCGGCGGAACCGCCGGAGGCGAAGGCGTCACCCAGCCAGAAGCCGTAGTCGATGGCGATGCCGTTGGCGATGTCGGAGAAGGTCGCAGTGCCCTTGTCCGCCGCCACCACCAGGTACGGGTCATCGTCGTCATGCCGCACCACGTTGGCCGGTGGCACCAGGGCGCCGTCTTTCAGGTTGTCGGTGATGTCCAGCAAGCCGGAGATGAAGATGCGGTAGCAGGCGATGCCCTCGGCCGCGATCTCGTCCCGGCTGCCGCCCAGTGGCAGGCGACGGGGCAGGAAGCCGCCCTTGGCGCCCACCGGCACGATCACCGAGTTCTTCACTTGCTGGGCTTTTACCAGGCCCAGGACTTCGGTACGGAAGTCTTCTTCACGGTCGGACCAGCGCAGGCCGCCGCGCGCCACGTTGCCAAAGCGCAGGTGCACGCCTTCAACCCGTGGCGAGTAGACGAAGATTTCGAACTTGGGCACCGGCTTGGGCAGCTCGGGGATCAGGTGCGGGTTGAACTTGAAGCTGAAGTAGGACTTGTTCTGGCCGTTGGCGTCGGTCTGGTAGAAGTTGGTCCGCAGGGTGGCCTTGATCAGGTCCAGGTAGCGTCGCAGGATGCGGTCTTCGTTGAGCACCTGAACGTCGTCCAGGGCGGTGAGGATCGCTTGTTCCAGACGCTGCTGCTTGTCTTCCAGGTCTTCACTGGTGAGCTTGCGCGCCAGGTAGAAACGGGTCTTGAACAACCGGGTCAACTCGCGGGCGATGTCGGTGTGGTTGTTCAGGGTGCTGGCGATGTAGCCCAGGTCGAAGCCCAGGCGGATCTGCTTCAGGTAGCGGGCATAGGCACGCAGCAGCGCCACGTCGCGCCATGGCAGGCCGGCAGTCAGCACCAGGCGGTTGAAGGCGTCGTTCTCGGCATCGCCACGGACGATGTGGACGAAGGCGTCCTGCAGCGTGTCGTTGAGCTGCTGGATGTCCAGGTCCAGGCCTTCGGCGGCGGTGAAGGCGAAGTCGTGGATCCAGTACTCGCGGCCATTGTTGTGGCGCAGGCGGTACGGGAACTCACCCAGCACGCGCAGGCCGAGGTTTTCCAGGATCGGCAGCACGTCGGACAGCGCCAGCGGGGTGTCGGCGTGGTACAGCTTGCAATGCAGCTCGCGCTGGCCGGACACCTGGCCCAGGGGCTGGTAGAAGCTCATCACCAGCGGGTTGGCTTCGGTCAGGCTCAGCAGGTGCTGCATGTCCACCACGGCCGAGTGCGCGGCAAAGCGCTCGCGGTAGCCGGCCGGGAAGCCTTTGGGGAAGTCCGCCAGCACGTTGGTGCCGTGGGCTTCGCCGAAGCTTTCCACCACCAGGCTGGCGTAGTCGTCCTGCCAGCTGCGGCAGGCCTGCACCACTTCTTTTTCCAGCAGCAGCGGGTCGATGTCGATGCGTTGTTTCGGGTCCACTCGCAGGATCAGCTGCACGCGGGCCAGCACCGACTCGGAGAAGAAGGTCCAGAACTCGCAGTCAGTGGCTTGCAGGCGATCCATCAGCACTTGCTGGATCTTCTGCCGCACTTCGGTGGAATAGATGTCGCGCGGCACATAGGCCAGGCAGTAGGCGAAACGGCCGTAAGGGTCCTTGCGCAGGAACACGCGGATCTTGTTGCGTTCCTGGATCTGCACGATGGACATCACGGTGCTGAACAGCTCGTCCACCGGGGTCTGGAACAGATCGTCCCGTGGCAGCACTTCCAGGACCTGGGCCAGTTCCTTGCCCAGGTGCGCCTTGGCCTGGAAGCCCGAGCGCTGCTCGATGACTTCGACCTTGCGACGGATGTAGGGAATCACTCGCACGCTTTCGCCGTACACCGAGGAGGTGTAGAGGCCCATGAAGCGGCATTCCTTGATCACCTTGCCGTCGGCGTCGATCTGGCGGATCGAGACGAAGTCCGGGTAGGCCGGACGGTGCACGCGGCTGGGGTGCGCGGCCTTGGCGAACGACAGCGGCGTCGGTTCGCGCAGGTAGTTGACGGCGTAGTCTTCGATGCGCAGGTCATCGCTGGTGAGGCCGGCGCGCAGCAGCTTGGCCAGGCCGAGGAAGGAGCTTGGGTCATAGTCGATATGCCCGCCTTCCTGATCGGTGCCGACTACGAACTCTTCGTAGCCGAGGAAGGTGAAGTGGTTGCCCACCAGCCATTCCAGAAAACTCTTGATCTCGGTCTTTTCATCGGCAGCGATGGCGAACTGGCTGTTGTCGATGCTTTCGATCAGTTCCTGGACCTTGGCCTTCATCGGCTCGAAGTCGGCCACGGCGACCCGCACTTCACCCAGTACCTGTTCCAGCTCCTTGCCCAGCACGCTGAGTTCGGCGGCGTTGGCGCAGCGGTCGATCTCCAGGTACATCAGCGACTCTTGCTGCACGCCCTCGCCCTGGGTGCCCTTGGGCAGGACTTCTTGCAGCTCGCCCTTGCTGCCGCGACGTACGCTGAGCACGGTGGTCTGCAGGGTGTGGATGCTGTAGCCGCGACGGTTGAGCTCGGTACGGACCGAGTCCACCAAAAACGGCAGGTCGTGGTGCAGGACTTCCACCGCGGTGTGGGTCGACTGCCAGCCATGACGTTCGTAATCGGGGTTGTAGACGCGCACTTGCGGTTGCGCGTGATCGAAGCGCTCAAGCAGGCGCCAGGCAGAAAGGGTGCAGCCCGCCAGGTCGGACATGCGACGCTGGGTGAGTTCGTCCAGGGAAATGATGCCGAAGAATTGTTCAGCGAACAGCGCCACTTGTGGCAGTGCCTGTTCACTGATGTGCTGGGCCAGTGCCGCTTGCAGTTGGTGCTGGAAGTCGGCCTTGCTGGCTGCGGTGAAGAACGCCATCTGTGGTACTCCGCTTGGGCTTGTTATTGATGGTAGCGTCGCGTGCAAACCCCTTGCGGGGCGGTGGTGCATCCTGCTCCTGGTCTCGGGCAGAGGTTGCAGGATGCCAGGTGGGTGAAGCTGGACGAGACGCACAGGTCACATTCACCTTCCCGGGATGGGCATCTGCAAAAACGACTGGCGCTTTCAGAGCGCGCAATGCCTTTACAGGTGACCATCGCAAATCAGACGCAACCTATTGCACTTGAGAACAAATTGTCCGCTGCGCAGCTTAACGAGTGGAACGCGACAGCTGCTTGCGATGCTGCGACATATTCGGTCAACGGCACGCAACTGGCGGACGATGCCCTGAACAACACTAGCAGGCGACGGAGAAAAACCAGGGTTTTTCCCCGGTTTCGCGGTACTTGCGTACCAGAAGTGACGCTGCAGGTGATGACTGTTCACGACCTGTTCTCTGACAGACAAGCCAGCAGAAATTCCCTCGGGCTGGCAGAATTGTTTCTTTTTGCCCTGTCCGGCCGCTGCCGGCCCCCGCCCCAGGAATGCCCCCATGCTCATGACCACTGCCCACCTGATCGCCAACCCTTGCGACGACGAAGAAGACAACATGGCCATGCTCTGCTGCCACAGCAGCCAGGGCGAGATGTTCCTGATGAGCCGCTACCCGGACGAGGACGAACTGGAAATCACCCTCGACGGCGAGCCCTCGACCCTCGATGGCGTCAAGGTCACCCTGAGCCCGACCACCCTGCTGATCGAAATCGCCGCGGCCGACGCCGACGCCCTGAACGGTTCCGACCACCTGGAAATCCGCCACAGCACCGCCGCCTCGGACCTGGCCGAAGTGGAACTGACCCTGCAGAACATCCTCAAGGGCACCGGCACCTACATCAGCCAGCTGCCCTGACCCGCCGTCGAACCTGCGGCGCCCTCCAGATCCCCGCGTCTCCTGCGTCGGTATGCCGCCCAAGCCGTTCGCAGCCTGCGGCAGCGGCTACAGGAACCGCCCGCGGGAATCGGTGGGTGGCGGTGTTTTTTTTCGACTAATTTGGCTAAATCAGGTTTTCCCCGTTAGTCGCCGACCCCCGCTATGGATTAAAGTATCGCCCCCAGCCCCGACGTTAGTTCAACGCCCGGGGCGCACCCTCTCCAGGAACAGTCACCGATGGAACATCGTGAAGCGCTATTGGCGCTGCGAACCTTTCTTTCAACGCAGATTCTCGGCCAGGAAAAACTCATCGAGCGCTTGCTCATCGCCCTGCTCGCCGACGGCCACATGCTGGTCGAAGGCGCTCCAGGACTGGCCAAGACCAAGGCCATCAAAGAGTTGGCCGAAGGCATTGAAGCGCAATTCCATCGGATTCAGTTCACCCCCGACCTGCTGCCCGCCGACATCACCGGCACCGAGATCTATCGCCCGGAAACCGGCAGCTTCGTGTTCCAGCAAGGCCCGATCTTCCACAACCTGGTGCTGGCCGACGAAATCAACCGCGCCCCGGCCAAGGTCCAGTCGGCGCTGCTGGAGGCCATGGCCGAGCGTCAGGTCAGTGTCGGGCGCAGCACCTATGAACTGTCGCCCCTGTTCCTGGTGATGGCGACCCAGAACCCCATCGAGCAGGAAGGCACCTATCCCCTGCCCGAAGCCCAGCTCGACCGCTTCCTGATGCACGTCAAGATCGGCTTCCCGGACGCCGCCGTGGAGCGCCGCATTCTCCAGCAGGCCCGCGGCGAAGCCTTGAATGGCGAAACCAAGCCCGAGCGTCGGGTCAGCCAGCAGGCGATCTTCGCCGCGCGCAAGGAAATCCTCGGCCTGTACATGGCCGACGCGGTGGAGGAATACCTGGTGCAACTGGTGATGGCCACCCGCACCCCGGCCAAGTTCGACCCGGAAATGGCCGAGTGGATCGCCTACGGCGCCAGCCCCCGCGGCTCCATTGCCCTGGACCGCTGCGCCCGGGCCCACGCCTGGCTCGCCGGCCGCGATTTCGTCAGCCCGGAAGACATCCAGGCGGTGCTGTTCGACGTGCTGCGCCACCGCATCATTCTGTCCTTCGAGGCTGAAGCGGCAGGCATCGACCAGGACCGTGTGGTACAGCGCATCCTCGACGTCGTTGCCGTCGCCTGATCTCCATGACTCAAGCCATCGCCGAACCCGGCATTCGCATCACCCTCGGCGAGCTGATCGAGATGCGCCATCGCGTGCGCGAGGTGCAGCTGTTCTCCACCCCCAGCCAGCGCAGCCCGCTGATCGGCTTGCATCACTCCAAGCTGCGCGGACGCGGTGTGGACTTCGATCAGGTGCGGGTCTATCAGGCCGGCGACGACGTGCGCACCATCGACTGGCGGGTCACCGCCCGTACCCAGGAACCCCACACCAAGCTGTTCCACGAGGAGCGCGAGCGGCCGATCTTCATCATGGTCGAGCAAAGCCGCCAGCTGTTCTTCGGCTCCGGGCTGATGTTCAAGTCGGTGCTCGCCGCCCAGGCCGCGAGCCTGATCGGCTGGGCCGCCCTGGGTCATAACGACCGGGTCGGCGGCCTGGTCTACGGCGACGACGAGCACTACGAGATCAAACCGCGACGCAGCAAGCAGAGCCTGTTGCAACTGCTCAACCGCCTGGTGCGGGTCAACCAGTCGCTGCACAGCGAAGCCCAGCCCCAGCGCGATGCCCTGGGCACCGCGCTGCTGCGCGGCCGTGAAGTGCTGCGCCCCGGCAGCCTGGTGATCGTGATCTGCGACGAGCGCGCCCTGAGCGACGCCGCCGAGCAGCAACTGAGCCTGCTGTCACGGCATTGCGACCTGCTGCTGATGCCCCTGTCCGATCCCCTGGATCATGCCCTGCCCGCCGCCGGCCTGTTGCGTTTTGCCGAGCGCGGCGCGCAGTTGGAACTGGACACCCTGAACTACGAACTGCGCCAGGCCTACCGGGCCCAGAGCGAAGCGCGCATCGCCCGCTGGGAACGCCTGGCGCAAAAACTGCGGGTGCTGCTGATGCCCCTGAGCACCCAGAGCGAAATGGTCGAGCAGTTGCGCGAGTACCTCAATCCGCAGCGTCCGGGAGCCGGCCGATGAGCAGCCTGGAACAACTGCAACCGCTGCTGCTGCCGCCCGATATCAGTCTGTGGCCGCCAGCACCAGGCTGGTGGCTGCTGGCGCTGCTACTGCCGGTGCTCGGCTTCGCGGCCTGGCGTTGGCGTCATCTGTGGCCACGCAAAGCCGCGCGCGCGCGCAGCGAACAGCCCCTGGACCCGGTGCGCCTGGCCGCCCTGGCGGAACTGGCGCTGTTGCCCAAGCCCTATGACGGCGCCCCGGCCGGCGCTTGGCTGCAGGCCCTCAACGCCCTGCTCAAGCGCCTGTGCCGCAACCACTATCCCTACAGCCAGAGCCACACCCTCAATGGCCGCAAGTGGCTGGCGTTTCTCGACAACCGCTGCCCGGCCGCCGGCCTGACCCGCTGGATGGTGCTGGTGGAAGGCGCCTACAAACCCGAGTGCAAGCTCGACGACAAAGCCATCGCCGGCCTGACCCAGGCGGTGGACACCTGGATTCGCAAGCATGTTTGAGTTCGCCTGGCCGTGGATCTTCGCCCTGCTGCCGCTGCCCTGGCTGCTGCGCCTGGTGCTGCCGGTGGCCGACAGCGGCGAGCCGGCGCTGAAGGTGAGCTTCCTCAGTGACCTGGAAGGCCTGTCCAAGCGCCGGGCCCGGGCCCACCTGCCGGCCTGGCGCCAGCAGGCCCGCTTCATCCTGCTCTGGGTCCTGTTGCTGTTGGCCGCGGCACGCCCGCAATGGCTGGGGGAACCGCTGCCGGTGGCCGCCAGCGGCCGCGATCTGTTGGTGGCGGTGGACGTCTCCGGTTCCATGGACTTTCCCGACATGCAATGGCAGGACGAAGACGTCAGCCGCTTGAGCCTGGTCAAGCACCTGCTGGGAGACTTTCTCGAACACCGCGAAGGCGACCGGGTCGGCCTGATCCTGTTCGGCAGCAAGGCCTACCTGCAAGCGCCCCTGACCTTCGACCGGCGCACGGTGCGGATCTGGCTGGATGAAGCGAAGATCGGCATCGCCGGCAAGAACACCGCCATTGGCGACGCCATCGGCCTGGCCCTCAAACGCCTGCGCCAGCGCCCGGCGCAGAGCCGGGTGCTGATTTTGGTCACCGACGGCGCCAATAACGGCGGCGAAATCCCGCCCATTACCGCTGCACGCCTGGCCGCCGAGGAAGGGGTGAAAATCTATCCCATCGGCATCGGGGCCGACCCGGACCAGGGCGCGACCCTGGGCCTGCTGGGGCTCAACCCGAGCCTGGACCTGGACGAGCCGGCCCTCAAGGAACTGGCCGAAGTCACCGGCGGGCGCTACTTCCGTGCCCGTGACGGTCAGGAGCTGCAAGCCATCAAGGACACCCTCGACCAACTGGAGCCGGTGGCCCAGCAACCGACCCAGGCCCGCCCGGCCCAGGCCCTGTACCACTGGCCGCTGGCCACGGCGCTGCTGCTCAGCGTGCTGCTGGTGCTGCGCGAGCGCTGGCCGCACAACCCGCTGCAGCGCTTCTTCACCGAGTCGAACTTCCTGCTGCCTGCCCATGACTGGCGCCAGCGGCTCAAGCGCCTGCGCTTGCGGAGGCGTCGATGATCAGTCTCTGGCCCCACTGGTTCCGGCCCGGATGGTTGCTGGTGCTGCCACTGCTGGCGCTGCTGCTGTGGAAGCTCTGGCACCGGCAGAAGCGTGCCGGACGCTGGCAGATGATCCTGCCACCGGCCTTTCACGCCGCCCTGCTCAGCGGCGGCAACGGCCGCGAAAGCAAACTGCCCTGGGTGGCCCTGGGCCTGGCCTGGCTGCTGGCGGTACTGGCACTGCTGGGCCCGAGCTGGCAGCGGGTGGAGCAAACCAGCCAGAAACCCGCCGACCCGCTGGTGGTGCTGCTGGAGCTGACCCCGCAAATGCTGGCCAACGATGTGCCGCCCAATCGCCTGGAACAGGCCCGGCACAAACTGCTGGACCTGTTGCAACTGCGCAGCGACGCCCAGACCGCGATCGTGGTCTACGCCGGCAGCGCCCACACCCTGGTGCCGCTGTCCGATGATCTGGCCACCAGCCGCAACCTGCTGGACGCCCTCAAGCCATCGATCATGCCCCAGGCCGGGCAGCGCGCCGACCTGGCCCTGCTCAAGGCCCTCAAGCTGCTGGACCAGGGCGCCCTGGGCCAGGGCCGGGTGTTGCTGATGGCCTCCTCCCTCAGCGAACAGGAACGCCAGGGCATCCGCCAGGCGCTTGACGGTGAAACACCGCAATTGCTGATGCTCGGCCTCGGCAGCCGCGACGGTGCCCCGGTGACCCTGGAAGACGGCAGCTACCTCAAGGACGACCTGGGGGCGATCCTGGTATCGCGCCTGAACAGCCCGGACCTCAAGCAGTTCATTGGCGAGGTGGGCGGCCGCTACCGTCAGGCGCGCCTGGACGACAGCGACCTCAAGGGCCTGGGTCTGACGGGCGGGCCGCAAGGCGTGCGCAGCGACGGCCAGACCCTGCGCCTGGACACCTGGGCCGACCAGGGCTATTGGCTGCTGCTGCCCCTGTTGCTGCTGGCGGCCTGCGCCGGACGCCGGGGCTGGCTGTTCTGCCTGCCGCTGCTGCTACTGGCCGCGCCGCAACCCAGCTACGCCTTCGACTTCAACGACCTGTGGCTGCGCCCCGACCAGCAAGGCCAGCGCCTGCTGCAACAGCAGCGCCCGGCCGAGGCTGCACGACACTTCCAGGACCCGCAATGGCAAGGCGTGGCCTTGTACGAGGCCGGCAACTACAATGCCGCCGCCGAGCGTTTTGCCGAAGGCAACGACGCCCGCGCCCACTACAATCGCGGCAATGCCCTGGCGCGCAGTGGTGAGCTGGAAGCCGCCATCGACGCCTACGAACAGGCCCTGGAACGCCAGCCCGAGCTGCAGCCGGCGCTACACAACAAGGCCCTGGTGGAAAGCCTGTTGCAACAGCAGCAAGCCACCCCGCCAACACCGCCGCCGCAGCCGGAAAACCCCGACAGCGACGACAGCAGCAACCCCGGACCCAGCGCGACGGCCACCCCGCCGAGCACCGCCAGCGCCCCGCCGGACAACCCCGGACAGCCTGCGGCCAACGAGGGCCAGGCCACAGCGCCCGACCCGCAGCGCAACGGCTACAGTGAAGTGCCCGGCAGTGAGCTGGACGACCAGCACACCACCACGCCCCTGCGTCCGGCCCAGGACAGCCTGGACGCCGAACACCAGCAGGCACTGGAGCAATGGCTGCGCAAGATCCCGGACGACCCGGGAGAACTGCTGAGGCGTAAATTCTGGTACGAACAGCAACAACATCAGGATCAGGGAAAACTTCGATGACCCGCTGCACCGCCCTTCTGCTCGCCCTCGCGCTCTGGACCTCGGCGTCCCAGGCTGCCGGGCTGCTCGCCAGCCTGGACCGCAACCAGGTGAACTCCGGCGAGACTGTCGAGCTGACCCTGGAGTCCACCGACGTCACCCAGTTCGGCAAGCCCGACCTGACGTCCCTGGACAGCCAGTTCGAAGTGCGCGGTACGCGCCAGGTCAACCAGCTCAACAGCCTCGGCGACAGCCACGCCAGCACCCGCTGGATCGTCACCTTGCTGCCGCGCCACACCGGCACCCTGGAGATCGCCCCGCTGCAACTGGGCAACCTGCAGAGCCAGGCCCTGACCCTGCAAGTCAACGCCAGCCCGGTGCAGGATCAGGACAGCCGCCTGGAACCGGTGTTCATCCACGCCGAACTCGATCAGCCCAAGGTCTATGTCCAGGCCCAGGCCCTGCTGACCCTGCACATCTACCATTCGGTGCCGCTGTTCGACGACAGCAGCCTGAGCCCGTTGCAACTGAGCGATGCCCGGATCGAGCAACTGGGAGAGCCGCGCACCTACGAAAAACTCATCAATGGCGTGCGCCATGGGGTGATCGAGATGCGCTACGCCGTCTATCCCCAGCGCAGCGGCGAACTGCAGATCCCGGCGCTGACCTTCACCGCCACCCCGGCCAACCCGGGCACAGGCACAGAAGAGCCCACGTCCCAGGCACCCAAGCCCGGCAAGCTGATCCACGTCAGCTCCGCCGAACTGAGCCTGCAGGTGCTGGCCAAGCCTGCCGCCTACCCCGCCGATGCCCCTTGGCTGCCCGCCCGCAGCCTGACCCTGAGTGAAAGTTGGAGCCCGGAGCCCGATCACCCGCAGGTCGGCGACTCCCTGACTCGCAGCCTGACCCTGAGCGCCGAGGGCTTGTCCAGCGCCCAACTGCCACCGCTGCCCCAGGCCGAGATCAATGGCCTGCGCAGCTACCCGGATCAGCCGCAACTGAGCAACCAGCACATCGAGCACGGCCTGCTGGGGACTCGCGAAGAGCGCCAGGCCCTGGTGCCGACCCGCACCGGCGACCTCGAACTGCCGGCCCTGGAGATCACTTGGTGGAACACCCTGGAAGATCGCCTGGAACAGACCAGCCTGCCGGCGCGGACCCTGCAAGTGGCGAACAACCCGAGCCTGGTGGTGGACACCCCAGCCGGCACGCCCCAGGCCAGTGTCGATAACAGCGACCTGTGGCTGTGGCAGCTGAGCACCCTGCTGCTGGCCTGCACCACCCTGCTGGGCTTTGGCCTGTGGTGGCGCGCGCGATCGCAACCGGCGGTGCTGCGGGCGGCCCAGACTGGCCCCAGCCCACGCTCGCTGCTGGACGACCTCAAGCGCGCCTGCCAGGCCAACGACCCACAGACCACCCGCCAGGCCCTGGATGCCTGGGCCCGCCAGCAACCGGAAACCCTGGCCGACATGGCCGCGCGTTTCATCCCCCTGTCCGATGCCCTGGACGGCCTCAACGGCGCCCTCTACAGCGAGACCGGCCAATATTGGCAAGGTGAGGAACTCTGGCGAGCGATCCGCGCCATCCCCATCAACGAGCGAGTGCAGGACCCGGTGGCGGACACCACCAGCCTGCCGCCGCTGTACCCCAAGTAACAGCAGCCGTGCAGCCCCCTGCCGCCTAGGAGCCGGCTTGCCGGCGAAGAGGCCCGTAAGTCATGCCGCGCCTGGGCGGGCCCATTCGCTGGCAAGCCAGCTCCTACAGCCACCTCCCTGGAGCCAAGCCGCTGGGCCAATCGCGCCTGCATTTGCCGCAGCGTCGGGCATAAACACGCGTTTGCCAGTAAACTCTCGACCCTTTCGCCGCGGTCATCTTCTGTGCGGCCAGCCTTTTTCATGCGGAGTTTGCCTTGCGTCTGTTTCACACCTCCGACTGGCACCTGGGCCAGAACCTCCACGGCCAGGAGCGCGACTTCGAACATGCCTGCTTTCTGGAGTGGCTGTTGCGCCAGCTCAAGCACGAGCAACCGGACGTGCTGCTGATCGCCGGCGATATCTTCGATACCGTCAACCCGCCGGTCAAAGCCCAGGAACGCCTCTACGACTTCATCGTCAGCGCCCACGAGCAGCAGCCGGCCCTGACCATCGTGATGATCGCCGGCAACCACGATTCCGGTTCGCGTATCGAACTGCCCGCCCCCTTGATGCGCCGCCTGCGCACCCACGCCCTGGGCCGGGTGCTGTGGCTGGACGACGGCCAGCTGGACGCCGAGCGCCTGCTGCTGCCCCTGCCCGACGCCAGCGGCGCGATTGTCGGCTGGTGCCTGGCCCTGCCCTTCCTGCGTCCGGCGGAAGTCACCGGCCCGCAGCTGGGAGACGACTACCTCAAGGGCATCGCCCAGGTCCATGAATGGCTGATCGCCGCGGCCAATGCCAAGCGCCAGCCGGGCCAGGCCCTGATCGCCGTGAGCCACGCGCACATGGCCGGCGGCTCGGTGTCCGAAGACTCCGAGCGCAGCCTGATCATCGGCAATGCCGAGGCCCTGCCCGCCAGCCTGTTCGGCGCGGACGTCAGCTACGTGGCCCTGGGGCACCTGCACAAGCCGCAGAAGGTCAATGGCGAGGAGCGCATCCGCTACAGCGGCTCGCCGATTCCCCTGTCGTTTTCCGAAATCGACTACCCGCACCAGATCCTCGATGTGCGCCTGGACGGCCAGACCCTGGTCAGCGTCGAACCGCGGCTGATTCCCCGGGCGGTCAACCTGCAACGCCTGGGCCCGGCGCCCCTGGGGCAGATCCTGACCCAGCTCGGCGAGCTGCCGGACATCGACCTGTTGGCCGAAGAACAGCGCCAGCCCTGGCTGGAAGTGCGGGTGCGCCTGGACGAACCGCAACCGGATCTGCGCCAGCAAGTGGAAAGCGCCCTGCAAGGCAAGGCCGTGCGTCTGGTACGGATTGCCGCCGAATACGCCGGCAATGGCGGCCACGACGCTGAAGACAATGGCGCCGAGCTGATCGAACTGGATCAACTGAGCCCCGAAGAACTGTTCCGCCGGGCCTGGCGCGACGCCTACGCCAACGAGGTGGACGACGCCACCCTCAAGGATTTCGCCCTGCTGTTGCAGGACGTTCAGCAAGAAGGTGAACAGCCATGAAGATCCTGGCCATCCGCCTGAAGAACCTGGCCTCCCTGGCCGGCCCGTTCGAGATCGACTTCACCGCCGAGCCCCTGGCCAGCGCTGGGCTGTTCGCCATTACCGGGCCCACCGGCGCCGGCAAGAGCACTCTGCTGGACGCCCTGTGCCTGGCGCTGTTCGGCGCGGTGCCGCGGCTGAACAAGATCGCCAAGGAAAACAAGGTTCCCGAGGTCGACAGCGATATCTCCACCGGCGACCCACGCACCCTGCTGCGCCGTGGCACCGGCAGCGGGTTCGCCGAAGTGGACTTTGTCGGCATCGACCGGCGCCGCTACCGCGCCCGCTGGGAAGCCAACCGCGCCCGCGACAAGGCCAACGGCAAGCTGCAAGCCAGCCGGCAGAGCCTCACCGACCTGGACAGCAATCAATTGCTGGCCAGTAGCAAGCGCGACTACGAACAGCTGATCGAATCCAAGCTGGGCCTCAACTTCGAGCAATTCACCCGCGCCGTGATGCTGGCCCAGAGCGAGTTCAGCGCCTTTCTCAAGGCCGACGACAAGGAACGCAGCGAGCTGCTGGAAAAGCTCACCAACACCGCGATCTACAGCCAGCTGGGGCGCCGGGCCTACAGCAAGAGCAAGGAAGCCGACGAGGCCCACAAGGCGCTCCAGGCCCAGGCCAGCGGCATCGTCCCCCTGGACCCCGAGGCCCGGGCCGAACTGGACCAGCAGTTCAACGACGCCCAGCAACAGCTCAAGACCCAGCAGGCCCAGCTCAAGCAACTGGAAGCCCAGCACAGCTGGCTCAAGGAATTGCGCCAATGGCAGGAGGCGCAGCAGGACGCCACCGAGCAGTTGCAACAGGCCGAGCAGGAGGCTCAGACCCTGGCTCCGGAGCGCCTGCGCCTGCAACGGCTGGAGCAACTGGCGCCGCAGCGTCACCAGTTCCTGCGCCAGATCGAGCTGCGCCAAGCGCTGGAGCCCCTGCGCCAACAGATCGAGCAGCAGGCCGCGCAACAGGTTGAGCTGCAACAACGTCACCAACAGCTGCAACAGCAAGTGCTCGACGCCGACAGCGCCCTGACCCAGGCCCAGAGCCAGCACAGCGACAGCGTCCCGCTGCTGCGCGAAGCCTTTGCCGAACAGGGCAACCTGAGCCGTCTTGGCCAGAGCCTGAGCGACGCCGGCGAAACCCGTGACCGCGCGCAAAGCGTCAGCGCCCAAGGCCAGCAAAGCATTGCCGAACTGCTGGAGAAGCAGCGTCTGGTGGGTGAGCGCCTGGAGCGGATTGCCGGGCAGCTGGCGCACAGCGCCGCCCTCGCCCCCTTGAGCGAAGCCTGGACGCTCTACCGCGAACGCTTGCAGCAACTGATGCTGATCGGCAACCGCCTGAATCAGGGCCAAAGCGAACTGCCGGCCCTGGAACAGCGGGCCGGCAGCGCGGCTCAGCAACTGGCCGAACAACGTACCCACCTTGAATTGCTCTACAGCGAAGCCGGTGCCGAACCCCAAGCCGTGGCCGAGCAGATCCAATTGCTGGACGGCCTGCTCAAGGACAACCGCAAGCAACAACGGGCCACCGAAGAGCTGGCACGGCTCTGGGCCCAGCAACAGGAACTGGACCTGCGCGGCCGCGCCCTGCAAGACAAGCAACAAGCCGTGGCCGCCCAGCGTGAAGCACTGAACCAGGCCGGCCTGCAAGCCAAGGCCGAACTGAGCGTCGCCGAGCAGACCCTGAGCGTCACCCAGGCCTTGCTGGAGCGTCAGCGCCTGGCCCGCAGTGCCAGTGTCGAGGAACTGCGCGAGCAGTTGCAGGACGATCAGCCCTGCCCGGTGTGCGGCAGCGTCGAGCACCCCTATCACCAGCCCGAAGCCCTGCTGCAAAGCCTGGGGCGCCATGACGAAAGCGAAGAAGCCAACGCCCGTCAGGCGGTGGACAGGCTCAAGGAACAGCTCAACGAACTGCGGGCCCAGGTCCAGGGCTTGATCGCCCAGCAGAAGGAATTCCTCCAGCAACAGGAACAACTGGCCAGCCAGCAACAGGCGCTGGCCCCCAGCCTGCAAGCCCACCCGCAGAGTGCCAGCCTGCTGGACCAGGACCCGGCTCGACGCGATGCCTGGCTACGCCAGCAACTGGAACAGTTGCAACAGAGCATCACCCAGGATGAGAGCCGCCTGGATGCCTTGCTGACCTTGCAAAAGGACGCCACGCGGCTCCAGCAGCAGTTGCAGCAAGCACAAGACGCCAGCCAGCAGGCAGCCCAGCAACTGCACAAGCAGCAGGAGCAATTGGCCGCCGACCAGCAGCGTCTGGAGGAAGAACTGGCCAGCTTCAACAACCTGCTGCCGGCCGAGGTGCTCGAAGGCCTGCGCCGTGATCCGGCCAGTACCTTCATGCAACTGGACCAGCAGGTCCTGCAGCGCATCGAACAACTGCGCGAGCGCCAGGACGAAACCGAAGAACAACAGCAGCGCCAACTGCTGCTGGACAAGGAACAGGACCGCCAACTGACCCGCCAGCAGCAACTGAGCGACGCTCAGCAGCAGCTCGACGCCCTGAGCCAACAGCAGCAGGCCTGCCAGGACCGGCTGGCCGCCCTGCTGGGGTCGCACCCTAGCGCCGAACTCTGGCAGCAACAGCTTGATCAAGCCGTGGAACAGGCCCGCACCGCCCAGGCCAAGGCACAGCACGAGCAGCACGAGCTGCAGCAGCAACTGATCCAACTGAGCGCCGAACTCAAGGCCCGGCAAGAGCGTCTGCAAGCCCTGGACAGCGAACAGCGGCAACTGGCCGGCAGCATCGAGCAATGGCGCGCCCAGCACCCGGAACTGGATGACGCCGGCCTGCAACAGTTGCTGGAACTGGATGAGGACCAGATCCAGCAACTGCGCCAGCGCCTGCAGGCCAACGACAAGGCCATCGAACAAGCCAAGGTCCTGCTCCAGGAACGTCAGCAGCGCCTGCAACAGCACCAGGCCCAGCACAACGGCAACCTGGAGGCCGGGCAACTGCTCCAGGCCCTTGAACAGCTGCAGCAACAAGCCCTCGCCAGCGAGCAGCACGTAGCGGAACTGCGCGCCCGACAAAGCGAGGACCAGCGCCGCCAGGAAGCCAACCAGGCCCTGAGCCAGCGCATCAACGAGGCCTACAACCAATGGCAGCGCTGGGCCCGCCTGAATGCCCTGATCGGCTCGGCCACCGGCGACACCTTCCGCAAGATCGCCCAGGCCTACAACCTCGACCTGCTGGTGCACCACGCCAACGCCCAGTTGCGCCAACTGGTGCGGCGCTACCGCCTCAAGCGCGGCGGCAGCATGCTCGGCCTGCTGGTGCTGGACACCGAGATGGGCGACGAGCTGCGCTCGGTGCACTCGCTGTCCGGTGGCGAGACCTTCCTGGTGTCCCTGGCCCTGGCCCTGGGGCTGGCCTCCATGGCGTCCAGCACCCTGAAGATCGAGTCGCTGTTTATCGACGAAGGCTTCGGCAGCCTCGACCCCGAGTCCCTGCAACTGGCCATGGACGCCCTCGACGGCCTGCAGGCCCAGGGACGCAAAGTGGCGGTGATTTCCCACGTGCAAGAAATGCACGAACGGATTCCGGTGCAGATCAAGGTCAGCCGCCAGGGCAACGGCCTGAGCACCCTGGAGGTGAAATGAGCAGCATGGACACGCCAGAGGCGACCCTCTACTCGTTCCGCCGCTGCCCCTATGCCATGCGTGCACGCCTGGCGCTGCGCTATGCCCGGGTGCCGGTGCGGATCGTCGAGGTCAGCCTCAAGGCCAAGCCACCCGAGATGCTCGCGCTGTCGGCCAAGGGCACGGTGCCGGTGCTGGATCTGCAGGGGCGGGTGATCGATGAGAGCCTGGAGATCATGCACTGGGCGCTAGAGCAGCATGATCCGGACAACTGGCGGCTCATCGGCGCCCCCGAGGCCCAGACGCAGATGGCGGCCTTGATTGCCGAGAATGATCAGGTGTTTAAGGTGCACCTCAATCGCTACAAGTACGCCGAACGCTACCCCGAAGCGCCCATGGAGCACTACCGGGCCCAGGGCGAGGTGTTTCTGGCGCAGTTGGATCGCCTGCTGCAGGAGCGACGCTATCTGCTGGCGGCGCATCCGAGCTTGGCGGACATGGCCCTGCTGCCGTTTGTTCGCCAGTTTGCTCATGTGGACCGGGAGTGGTTTGCGCAGACGCCTTATCGTGCGTTGCAGGAGTGGTTGCGGGGGTTTCTTGAATCGGAGTTGTTTGTGGGGGTCATGGCCAAGACTTTGGCGTGAGTTTTTGTTGTGGGGTTGGGTACATATCCGGGGCTGCGGGTGTGGCCTCTGGTGGTTTCGCTTTTACAGCGGGGTTGGGTACATATCCGTTCCTGCGGGTGTGGCCTCTGGTGGTTTCGCTTTTACAGCGGGGTTGGGTACATATCCGTTCCGGCGGGTGCGGCCGCTGGCGGTTCCGCTCTTACAGCCATCCCTTTCAAGGTCTTGAGTAAAATCCGCTAAAACTCATTCAGGAAGATCCGAACGA
>NZ_JAQQGK010000021.1:0-37742 GCF_028550695.1 Pseudomonas sp. BLCC-B112 | reverse complement strand
GCCCATGGAGGGGCAAGCGTTTTTTGGTTCCTTTTTTTGGCGTTTGAAAAAAAGGGACTCGCCGTAAGGGCGAAACCATAAGTGGCCATGACCGCAGGAATGGATATGTACCCACCCCCCAAACCCCAAACCATCAAGACAAACCCGCCAGCCGCCACCCCCGCAGCAACCGCTATCCCCCCCCTATCCAAATCCCCCCACATGCTAGTGTTCCCCCTCTGCCCAGAAGCTGCGAGCCCCCATGTCTTTCGTGATCCGAACCCACCCCCGCCTGACCTTCGGCGTGCTGATCGGCTGCGCCGTCGGCATCCTCGCCCCCGCGCAAACCCTGACCGGCAAGCTCCTCATCGGCTGGAACGCCGCAGTCTGGACCTACCTGGCGCTGATGTTCTGGCTGACCGTGCGGGCCCGGGCCGAGGACGTGAAACGCATCGCCGAAACCGAGGACGAAAACGCCGGGCTGGTGCTGTTGATCGTCTGCGTCGCCGCCATCGCCAGTCTGGTGACCATTACCCTGGAACTGGTGGGCAGCAAGGACCTGGATACCCCTCAGCGTTTGCTGCATTACGGCTTCACCGGGTTCACGGTGATCGGTTCCTGGTTGCTGGTGGGGGTGATCTTCAGCGTGCATTACGCCCGCCTTTACTACACCTGGAATGGCAAGGAACCGGCCCTGCGCTTTGCCGAGGAACTGACCACGCCGAACTATTGGGACTTCCTCTACTTCTCCTTCACCATCGGCGTGGCGGTGCAAACTTCGGACGTCGGCGTGGCCACCCGTGAGCTGCGCAAGATCGTCCTCGCCCAATCGTTGATCGGCTTTGTGTTCAACACCGCGATCCTCGGCTTTTCCATCAATATCGCCGCCGGGCTGTTCAGCTGAACCGTTACATAACGGCTAGAACCCAGTCCTGGCCCCTCGCTAGTTCGTCGGTAAAAATCGCGACAGCTTCCTCCGAAAGCCATATAGCGAGTGTCAGGATGGGTGACAGCAGTTGATCTAAGTCGAACGACTGCCAAAACTAATCAACTAAAACCAGTTGCACAGATCAATCTGCCCAAAAAAACCGCCCCACCACCGTAAGACTAATTTCAGAATCATCTTAAAGACCCACCCTCTTACTTAAAATAAAATAGCCGACTTTTGCAATCATGGATTTAGTTAACTAACTTCTTAAAGTTAGTTTCGAGCTTTCAAGTAACTTCACATCCCTGCTCCACTCTTGAAGTTCGCCAGCCTCGTCATACCCAAATGACGAGACCACCTGCACTACAGAGCTCGCATGCTCAATCCATGGTTCCAAAGCAATCAGCCAAACCCAAAAGCAGCCTGTAATTTCTACAGGCTGTTATGTTTTCTGCTTCGCAAAAAGGTTATGGAATTGAAATACCCATCCGTGATAACAGCGATCACTCTGCTATGCAGTGCTGTTTACTCAAACCAGTCTCATGCACTAACTACGATCGACACCATTGACTTAAGTTCTTCGAATCCAGGATTTTCCATGGCCTTTGGCGTATCCGCTGACGGTCGTCTAGTTGCCATAAACGTAACGTCAGACACAAACGAAGATCGCGCCTTCAAATACAGCGATGAAACTGGCATGGTCGATCTGGGCACCTTGGGCGGAGACTATGCCTTTGCCCATGCCATATCCGCCGACGGCAATGTGGTCGTGGGAAAGGCCGCCACCCCTGACTCAATTCACGCCTTCAAGCACTCCGATGCGACCGGCATGATCGATCTAGGCACATTGGGCGGCGCGGCATCCAGCGCCAATGGCGTATCCGCTGACGGCGCCGTGGTGGTTGGCAACTCCTTGAATCTCCAGGGGAACATGCGTGCCTTCAAGCACACGGAGGCAACCGGGATGGTCGATCTGGGTACCTTGAATGCAAGCAACAGTGGCAAGTCCTATGCATCTGCGGTGTCCGGCGACGGTCGCGTGGTCGTGGGGCAGGCGGACATCGATACGGTTTCGGGCATACAACACGCGTTCAAACATACCGATGCAAGCGGCATGGTCGACCTGGGCACCCTCGGCGGAGAGTCCTCCCTGGCTTTGGGTGTATCTGCCGATGGCCAGGTTGTCGTGGGCAGTTCACAAACAATCACCGGTGGCACTCAAGCGTTTAAACACACTGACGCCAACGGCATGGTCGAGCTCGCTTCCTGGGGCGGCAACTCCAGCGCTTACGCAGCCTCCGCCGACGGCAGCGTTATCGTCGGGAGCGCCATCACCGCACAGGGTGATAGCCACGCGTTCAGACACACCGATGCTGGCGGCATGATCGATATGGGCACTTTAGGTGGGCAACATTCGGCAGCATCTGCCGTGTCCGCCGACGGCAATATTGTCGTGGGTCTTAGCCTCACGGCGAGTGGCGCCGTACACGCCGCGCTGTGGAAGATCACGGAAACCGGCACTCACCTCCTTGATCTGGACAACACCCGGACCGCGATGGCCAAAAGCGCCAATCAGGCATGGGGAGTCCTGGACCTGCGCAGTGCACAACTGGATCGGTTGATGAGCCAGGAGTGCCAGATCGACAGCGGCTCGTTCTGTATAGGTGTTGGTCCGAGCTACAGCAGAAACCGCGAGACCCGCCAGACCTCCACGAGCCTGACCCTGGGCGCCCGTCCCAGCGAACATCTGCGCGTAGGCATCACCCTGGATCAGAACCTCGATCAACAGTTGCCGGACAACTACACCAAGGCAGGGTCCAACGCACCCGCAGTGGCGATGTTCGTTGCCGTGGACGAATCGGGCCAGGGCCTGGGGTGGCAGGGGCGTCTGGCTGCGGCCTATCTGTCGTCCAAGGTCGATATCCGCCGTGAGCAACTGGCTTATACCGAAGCTGGTAAAGGACGTTCGAGCCTGCGTGGCAAGGCCTTCAGCATAGAGGGGGCCTATGGCCTGAGGCTCGATAGCCTGACCGTCACCCCTTATATCGGCCTCAGCCAGACCCAAGTCAGCCGCCAAGGCTATAGCGAGGACAGCGGCGCCGTCATGGCGGCCAGCTACGCAAAAATGGACCGTTCGGTGACCAGCCTGAACGCCGGCGTACGAACAGCCAAGCGCCTGACAAAACAGCTGGAGCTCAATGCCAACCTGGGCCTGATCCAGGACCTGGACAAAGACCAGGATGCCTTTCAAGCCCGCATGGACTACTTGGGACGCTATACCTACCAGGCCGATAAACAGCACTACACCCGTTTTGCCGCGAGCACCGGGGCAAGCTATGCCTTGGACCAGAACAGCGCCGTGCATGCCGGTGTGTTCTGGACACAGGAACCAGGCGGCAACGACACGACCGGTATTCAAACCGCTTTTACCTATCAGTTCTGATAGCGGACCCGGCCCTGTTTCGCGGTATTGCCTATCAGCCCAACTGAGGCTGCACCACACTGCAACACCCCAGCCCTGGCACAACGGCCAACCGCCAGGGCTGTTGCTGATCGCTACCTGGATGAGCCTGCGGGCGTGAAGTGCGCCCAGGCAGTCGCCACAGGGCAAAAGCCGGTCGCTACAGAGCGCTTCCCGGACCATCAGGGCCACGTAAGGTGGCCAGTACGGCGCAACAAGACGCCGCTCTGAACAACAAGCCACCTGCCGGAAGAGATCCTCTGATGAAAACACCGTTCAAGCGTTGTTTCCTGCTCCTCTGCGCCACTGCACTGCTCAGTTCCCCCACCTGGGCCGCCGAGCCTGCGTCCTGCAAGACCGTGCGCATGGGGGTGGTCAACTGGACTGATGTGATCGCCACCAGCGCCGTGGCCGATGTGCTGCTGGGTGGTCTGGGCTATGACAGCAAGCAGACCAGCGCGGTGCAGCAGATCATCTTCGCCGGCATCCGCGACCAGCGCCTGGACATCTTCCTCGGCTACTGGAAGCCCGCCATGGACCAGAACATCGCGCCCTTCCTCGAGGCGGGGCAGGTCAAGGTCATGGCCCAGCCCAGCCTCGTCGATGCCCAGGCTACCCTGGCGGTGCCGGACTACGTGGCCCAGGCGGGCCTGAAGACCTTCGCCGACATCGCCCGCTTCAAGGAGCAGCTGGGGGGCAAGATCTACGGCATCGAGCCCGGTAGCGGCGCCAACACCACGATCAAGACCCTGATCGACACCGACCACTTCGGCCTCAAGGGCTTCAAGCTGATCGAGTCCGGCGAGGCCGGGATGCTGGCGGCGGTGCAACGGGCGATCAATCGCAAGGAGTTCGTGGTGTTCGTCGGCTGGACCCCGCACCCGATGAACATCAACATGGCCATCACCTACCTCACCGGCAGCGAAGACGTGTACGGCCCCAACGAGGGGGCGGCCACGGTGTCCACAGTCACCGCGCCGGACTACGCCGAGCGCTGCCCCAACGTGCATCGGCTGCTGCAGAACCTGACCTTCAGCGCCGCCCAGGAAAGCCAGCTGATGGTGCCGATCATGCAGCGCAAGGCGCCCCAGGACGTGGCCCGCCAGTGGCTGCGCGAGCACCCCGAAGACCTGCAGCGCTGGCTGACGGGGGTCACCACTTTCGACGGCCGCGATGGTGTGGCTGCGGTCAAAGCGAACCTGTAACCGCCCGGCGCCTACCCTCCAGGACTGTCCATGAGCCATTACCCGCTTTCTGCCGAGCTGGCGGCCTTCGTCCAGCGCACCCTGAGCTACACCAGCGCCGACAGCAGCCTCAAGGGCCTGCGCGACAGCTATGAGCGCATGTGCCGGGATTTCACCCCGCCCCATCCACCCGGCCTCGCCGTGCATCAACGGCAACTGGCTCAGGTGCCGCTGCGTTTCTATCACCCCGACCGCGTCGTCCCGGAGTGTGGCTGGCCCTGGCTGCTGTACCTGCACGGTGGCGGCTGGGTGCTGGGCGGCCTAGATTCCCACGATTTCATCACCGCCCATCTGGCCCACGAGTTGCAGGCGCTGGTGATCGCGGTGGACTACCGGCTGGCCCCGGAACACCCGTTCCCGGCCGCCTTCGACGATTGCCTGGCGGTATGGCGGGCTCTGGAGCAGGGGCTGGGCCCTGTGCCTCTGGATCACCGCCGTCGGCTGGTGATGGGCGACAGCGCCGGGGGCAATCTGGCCGCCGCCCTGTGCCTGGCCCTGCGGGATGCCGCTGAACCCTTGCCCGCCGCCCAGGTGCTGGTCTATCCCGGGCTCGGCGGTGCCGCCAGCCTGCCCTCGCGCAGCCAGTGCGGCGATGCCCCGCTGCTCAGCAGCAGTGACCTGGAATGTTTCCAGACGCTGTACCTGCCGGAGCCCGAACCCACCTCGCCCTATGCCCGGCCGCTGCTGGCAGAGGACTTCAGTCACCTGCCGCCGGCCTTTATCGCGCAGGCAGAGTTCGACCCCTTGCGCGACGACGGCCAGTGCTATCACCAGCGCCTGCTGCAGGCCGGCGTCGCCAGCCAGCTGTACCCGGGCCTGGGCCTGGTGCATGGCTGCCTGCGGGCCAGAGGGCTGGCGGCGGAAGTCGATGGGCTGTACGACGCCCTGCTGCGGGCCCTGCGCGAGTTTCTTGAGCCAACCCGAGCCCTACCGTTGGTCAGCCAACTTGAGCCCTGATAGCGATTTATCGACGTTGCGCCCTTGACGGCAGAATGGGTTTTGCGGTTTCCTGAAACCGGTTTCAGCACCGTACCCGGAAGCACTGCAAACCGATAATTCCAAGAATAAGGTCGTTGCCCGTGAATCAGTTTTCCGCCGCCCAGCGCAGCCGCGTCACCATGCTCGATGTCGCCCGCCACGCCGGGGTCTCCAAGGCCAGCGTGTCGCGCTTTATCGGCGAAGACCGCGCCCTGCTCTCCGATGCCATTGCCTTACGCATCGAGCAGGCCATCAGCGCGCTGGGCTACCGCCCGAACCAGATGGCCCGCGGCCTGAAACGCGGGCGCACCCGCCTGATCGGCATGCTGGTGGCCGATATCCGCAACCCCTACTCGATTGCCGTGATGCATGGCGTGGAAACCGCCTGCCGCCAGCATGGCTACAGCCTGGTGGTGTGCAACACCGACCGTGACGATCAGCAGGAAGCCCAGCACCTGGCCAACCTGCGGGCCTACAACATCGAAGGCCTGATCGTGAACACCCTGGGTCATCACCTGGAGCAGTTGCTGGAGTTGCAGCAGGAAATGCCCATGGTCCTGGTGGACCGCAAGCTTGAATCACTGCACGCCGATCTGGTGGGCCTGGACAACCCGGCGGCGGTGCACAGCGCCATCGAACACCTTGAGCAACAGGGTTACCGTGACCTGCTGCTGGTCAGCGAACCCCATGACGGCACCAGCTCGCGGCTCGAACGCAGCGCCGCCTTTCAGGACGAAGTCGCCCGGCGCCCGGCCTTGCGCGGCCAGTCACTGGAGACCGGCGCGGCCCTGGCCCGCCACCTGAAAGACTTTCTCGACGCTCCCGGCCCTGGCCCCAAGGCGCTGTTCTGCGCCAACGGCGTGGCGGCCTTGGCGGCGACCCGGGTCCTGCGTGAACTGGATTGCCCCTTGTTCGAAGGCATTGGCCTGATCGCCCTCGATGACCTGGACTGGTACCCCCTGGTGGGCAGCGGCATCACGGCCCTGGCCCAGCCCACCGAAGCCATAGGCACCGCCGCTTTCCAATGCCTGCTCAAGCGCCTGCGAGGCGATACCGGCCCGGCGCGGGTGCTGGACTTTGCGGCGCAACTGATGGTTCGCGGCTCCACCCGAAAACCCCCTGTGTAATCCCGGGCCCCCTGCATCGCAGCGTGTCCCGGGTTTTCTCGAATAAAAATGAAACCGGTTTCAGAGGTCTGAAGCATGCATCAATCACCCGTCTCCATCAGCCTGTCCAGCTACGGCGCGGATCTGGTCCGCCAGCACGGCCAGGGCCATTTCATTCCCCTGGTGGCCGCCGCCGGCGCTTCGTGCATCGAGTGGCGCGAAGAACTGCTGACCCACGAGAAGCCCGAGGAACTGGCCCGCAGCGCCCGGGAACACGGCCTGGAAAGCGTATTCTCCTCGCCCCTGGAGCTGTGGCTGGCCGAGGGCTACGAACCCAACCCCGAGCTGTCCGCCACCTTGCAACGGGCCCGGGCGTTCGGCGCCAAGCGTCTGAAAGTGTCCCTCGGTCAGTTCACCGAACATCACGATCTGGGCAGCCTGGCCAGCCTGCTGTCAGGCCAGCCCCTCACCCTGCTGGTGGAAAACGACCAGACCGTGCATGGCGGACGCATTGAGCCCTTCCAGGTTTTTTTCAACGCCGTGCAAGGGTGGAACCTGCCCCTGCGCATGACCTTTGATATCGGCAACTGGGAGTGGCAAGAGCAGTCGGCGCTGACGGCCGCGCGCCTGTTGGGCCGGCATGTGGACTACGTGCACTGCAAGGCGGTACGCCTGCGGGGCGACGGCAAGCGGGTGGCCCTACCGCCCGGCACCCCGGAGTTGCAGCAGTGGGAACAACTGCTGCAGCACATGACTCAAGGTCTTACCCGGGCCGTGGAATACCCCCTGCAAGGCGACGACCTGCTGCAGGTGAGCGCCGAGCAGGTCGGCTTGCTGGCCCGCCTCGGCCAGTCGCGACTGGAGCCAGCCCATGTCTGAGATCGATGTTCTGTCCTTCGGGGAAACCATGGCCATGTTCGTCGCCGAGCACAGCGGTGACCTGGCCCAGGTCGAACACTTTCACAAGCGCATTGCCGGGGCCGACAGCAACGTGGCCATCGGCCTGTCGCGCCTGGGTTTCAAGGTGGCCTGGCTGAGCCGGGTCGGCAACGACTCTCTCGGGCGTTTCGTGCTCGACACCTTGCAGGCCGAAGGCCTGGACTGTCGCTTCGTGCGCCGCGACCCGCTGCACCCTACCGGCTTTCAGCTCAAGTCCCGGGAAGAAACCGGCGACGACCCGCGGGTCGAGTATTTCCGCCGCGGCTCAGCCGCCAGCCACCTGAGCCTCGACGACCTGGCTCCGGCCCTGCTCCAGGCCCGCCATCTGCACGCCACCGGCATTCCCCCGGCCCTTTCGGACTCGGCCCGGGAACTGTCCGGCCACCTGATGCAGACCCAGCGCGCCAGCGGCCGCAGCCTGTCCTTCGACCCCAATCTGCGTCCCGGCCTGTGGCCCAGCGAGTCCCAGATGATCCGCGAGATCAACCGCCTGGCGGCCCTGGCCCACTGGGTGCTGCCGGGCCTCGGCGAAGGACGCCTGCTCACCGGGCGTGACGACCCGGCGGACATCGCCGCCTTCTACCTGGACCAGGGCGCCGAAGCGGTGGTGATCAAGCTCGGGGCCCATGGCGCCTACTACCGCACCCATCTGGACGCCGGCTTCGTCGACGGTGTGCCGGTGGCCCAGGTGGTGGACACCGTAGGTGCCGGCGATGCCTTCGCCGTGGGCCTGATCAGCGCCCTGCTGGAAAGCCTCAGCGTGAGCGAGGCGGTGCAGCGGGCCAATTGGCTGGGCAGCCGCGCAGTACAAAGCCGTGGCGACATGGAAGGCCTGCCCAGACGCCACGAACTGCCCGACCAGGCAGCGCCCCTGAAAACCGCCTGCGCCTCGTAGGAGCTGGCGCCGGGAAACGAACACCCAGAACCACCTGTTGCGACAAAAACAACAAGCTCAGGAGAACTTTCATGGACACGCTCAAACTCGCCGCCCGCCGCTGGTGGTACATCATGCCCATCGTCTTCATCACCTACAGCCTGGCCTACCTGGACCGCGCCAACTACGGCTTTGCCGCCGCCTCCGGGATGGCCGACGACTTACAGATCACCCCGGGGCTGTCCTCGCTTTTGGGGGCACTGTTCTTCCTCGGCTACTTCTTCTTCCAGGTGCCGGGGGCGATCTACGCGCAAAAACGCAGCGTGAAGAAGCTGATCTTCGTCAGCCTGATCCTCTGGGGCGGCCTGGCCACCCTCACCGGCATCGTGTCCAACGCCTACACGCTGATCGCCATCCGCTTCATGCTCGGGGTGGTGGAGGCCGCGGTGATGCCGGCGATGCTGGTATACCTGTGCCACTGGTTCACCCGGGCCGAACGCTCCCGGGCCAACACCTTCCTGATCCTCGGCAACCCGGTGACCATGCTTTGGATGTCGGTGGTCTCAGGCTATCTGGTGGAGCATTTCAGCTGGCGCTGGATGTTCATCATCGAGGGTTTGCCGGCGGTGCTCTGGGCCTTTATCTGGTGGCGCCTGGCCGATGACCGGCCCAGCCAGGCCCAGTGGCTCAGCGACCAGGAGAAGCAGGACCTGGAAAGCGCCCTGGCCGCCGAGCAGCAAGGCATCAAGGCGGTGAAGAACTACGCCGAAGCCTTCCGCTCGCCCAAGGTGATCATCCTCGCCCTGCAGTTTTTCTGCTGGAGCATCGGGGTCTACGGTTTCGTCCTGTGGTTGCCTTCGATCCTCAAGCACGGCGCGCAAATGGACATGGTGGAGGCCGGCTGGCTCTCGGCCCTGCCCTATCTGGCGGCGGTGATCGCCATGCTCGGGGTGTCCTGGGGCTCGGACCGGACCCAGAAACGCAAGCGCTTCGTCTGGCCGCCGCTGCTGGTGGCCGCCATCGCCTTCTACGCCTCCTACCTGCTGGGTGCCGAACACTTCTGGTGGTCCTACGGGCTGCTGGTAATCGCCGGAGCCTGCATGTACGCGCCCTATGGGCCGTTCTTCGCCATCGTTCCGGAGATTCTCCCGGCCAACGTCGCCGGCGGCGCCATGGCGCTGATCAACAGCATGGGCGCCCTGGGTTCCTTCGGCGGCTCCTATCTGGTGGGTTACCTGAACAGCGCCACCGGCTCGCCGGGGATGTCCTACCTGCTGATGAGCGGCGCCCTGCTGCTCTCGGTGCTGCTGACCCTGCTGCTGACACCCGGCGCCGGAGCGCCTCGGGCCAAGGGCCTGCCCCTGCCACGCCGCCTGGCCCACTCCTGAACTGCCACAGAGAACCGTCATGAAAAAACACCTGGTGCTGTACAAGAAACTCTCGCCGTCGCTGATGGCGCGCCTGCAGGAACAGACCGAGGTCACCCTGATCGAGGACCTGGGCCCAACCGGCCTCAAGGCCCTGCGCCAGGCCCTGCCCAGCGCCGACGGCCTGCTCGGGGCCAGCCTGCGCCTGGACGCCGAGCTGCTGGACCTGGCGCCGCGCCTGCAAGCGGTGGCCAGTGTCTCGGTGGGGGTCGACAACTACGACATCGACTACCTGACCCAACGTGGGATTCTGCTGAGCAACACCCCGGACGTGCTCACCGAAACCACCGCCGACACCGGTTTCGCCCTGATCCTGGCCACCGCCCGGCGCGTGGTGGAACTGGCCAACATGGTTCGCGCCGGGCAATGGAACCGCAACATCGGACCGCTGCATTTCGGCAGCGACGTGCACGGCAAGACCCTGGGCATCATCGGCATGGGGCGCATTGGCGAGGCGTTGGCCCAGCGTGGACATTTCGGCTTCGGCATGCCGCTGATCTACCACAGCAACAGCCCCAAGCCGGCGGTGGAGCAACGTTTCAATGCCCGCTACCGCAGCCTGGAGCAACTGCTGCAAGAGGCCGACTTCATCTGCCTGACCTTGCCCTTGACCGAGAAAACCCAAGGGCTGATTGGCCGTCGTGAACTGGCGCTGATGCGCCCGCAAAGCATCTTCATCAATATTTCCCGAGGCAAGGTGGTGGACGAAGCGGCCTTGATCGAAGCCTTGCAGGAACGACGGATACGCGGCGCCGGGCTGGACGTGTTCGAGCGCGAACCGCTGGACCACCGCTCACCGCTGCTGCAATTGCCCAATGTGGTGGCCACGCCGCACATCGGTTCGGCCACCCACGAAACCCGTGAAGCCATGGCCCGCTGCGCGGTGGACAACCTGCTGGCGGCCCTGTCGGGGCAGCGCCCAGCCAATCTGGTGAACACCGCCGCCTGGACCGCTCCATCACAGCGCCAGGCCTAACCGCCGCGTGCCCCTGGTGAGCACCTCTGCAGACGCGGGCTTGCCGGCAAACGCGTTCGCCAGGGCGGTGCATGACATGCAAGCCGGCGCCTACAGGTGGAGGGTTGCGGGGCGTTGTTCGAGAATCTGCTCGGTGCAGCGGGCAATGCGCCGGCAGGCCTCGGCCAGGCGCTCGCAGTCCAGCACCAGGCCGATGCGAATGTGGCCCGCGGCGCTGGGGCCGAAGGCTTCACCGGCCAGTACCGAAACGCCATGGTCGTCCAGCAAGCGGTCGGCAAAGCCCTGGGCGTCCAGCCCGGTGCGGCGTACATCCACCATGACGAACATGCCGCCATCCGGGCAGATCGGGGTCAGCCCCGGACACTGGCCCAGCAGCGCGCACACCAGGTCCCGGCGCCGTCGGTACTCGTCGCGCATCTGCGCCAGCTCCGGCAGGTCGCTGTCCAGGGCCACCACTGCGGCGTTCTGCACAAAATCCGGCAGGCCGTACAGCATGCACAGGGCCAGGTTGCTCAGGTGCCCGGCCAGGGTCGGCGGGGCAATCACCCAGCCCACCCGCCAGCCACTCATGGCATGGGACTTGGACAGGCTGTTGATGGTGGCCGTGCGCTCGCCCATGCGCGGCAGGCTGCCGGGGCTAAAGTGCTGGCCCTCGTACAGCAGGTCGCAATAGACCTCATCGGAAATCAGCCACAAGTCGTGGGCAAAGCACAGCCGCGCCAGAGCCTGCCAGTCATCAAGGGACAAGCTCGCGCCCGACGGGTTGTTCGGGCTGTTGAGCAACATGGCCCGGGTGCGCGGGGTGATCCGCGCCGCCATGTCCCGCGGATCGACGCGAAAGCCCTGCTCGGCCCGCACCGGCACCGGCACGATGCGGGCCCCGCAGGCGCCGAACACGCCTTCGTAGGTGACGTACATGGGCTCGGCCACCAGCACCTCGTCCCCGGGATTGAGCAGGCACTGGGCCACGGAAAACACCGCGCATTGGGCGCCCGGCAAAACCACCACATGCTCGGCGTCGACAATCTGTCCGCAGCGCTGATGATGGCGCCGGGCAATGCAGCTGCGCAGCGCCAGGTTGCCGCGCACGTCCGAATAGTGGGTATCGCCGGCCAGCAGGCTGTCGATCGCAGCCTGGACCACGGGCTTGGGGGTATCGAAATCCGGGTCGCCGATGGTCAGCAGCAACACATCCCGCCCCTGCTCGCGCAGGGCCAGGGCCCGGTAGTGGATGTTCCAGGCTGCGGAACCTTCTCCGACAATCCGTTGGGTCAGGGCTGAGTAGCGCATCGCTTTCTCCATGAAAGATGCTTCAGCCAAAACCCTAGGTGCTGGCGGGGCACTCGTCGAGCGCCCGGCCCCACCGTTCGCGCCCTTAGACCACGAAGCGCGCCACCATGGCGTTGAGATCCACCGCCAGGCGCGACAGTTCATGACTGGCTGAACTGGTCTGGTTGGCCCCGGCCGCCGACTGGATCGCCAGGTCACGGATGTTCACCAGGTTGCGGTCCACCTCGCGGGACACCTGGGCCTGTTCTTCCGAGGCACTGGCGATCACCAGATTGCGCTCGTTGATCTGATTGATGGATTCGGCGATCTGCTCCAGGGACTCGCCAGCGGCGCGGGCCAGCTCCAGGGTGCTCTGGGTCCGCCGGTTGCTCTGCTGCATGGACTCCACCGCTTCGCCGGTGCCGTTCTGGATACCGGCCACCATCTTCTCGATTTCCTGGGTCGACTGGGCGGTGCGATGGGCCAGGGCCCGCACCTCGTCGGCCACCACCGCAAAGCCACGCCCGGCCTCGCCGGCACGGGCCGCTTCGATGGCGGCGTTAAGCGCCAGCAGGTTGGTCTGCTCGGCGATGGCGCGAATCACGTCCAGGACCTTGCCGATGTCCCGGCCCTGGGTCGCCAGGCCTTCGATCATCACCGAGGTGTTTTGCACGTCATGGGCCATGGTCTGGATCGCCTCGACGGTCTGCACCACACGGTCGCGGCCTTCGCGGGCGGCCTGGGTCGACTGCTGGGACGCCTCCGAAGTGGACACTGCGTTGCGTGCCACCTCTTCCACCGCTGCGGTCATTTCGTTGACTGCGGTGGCGGCCTGCTCGATCTCGGTGTTCTGCTGCTGCACGCCGCGAGAGGCTTCCTCGGTCACTGCGCTGAGTTCTTCCGAGGCCGAAGCCAGCTGGGTCGCCGAGCCGGCGATCTGCTCGATGGTGCGGCGCAGGCTGGCCTGCATCTGCGCCAGGGCGCGCAACAGGCGTGCCGGCTCGTCCTGACCGTCGACCTCGATGGCCTGGCGCAGGTTGCCGCCGGCGATCACCTCGGCGACGTTGAGGGCCTTGTTCAGGGGGGTGACGATGCTGCGGGTCAACAACAGCGCCAGCACGATGGTCAGCAATGCGGCCAGCAGCGCGACGATGACGATCCCGGCAATGGCACTGTCGTAGTGCTCGCCGGCCGCCTTGGAGGCACTCTTGGCGCCCGCGGCATTGATCGCGACGAGCTTGTTCAACTGCTCGCCCATCTGATCGGTGCCGTCCTTGATCCGGGTGTTGATCAGGGTGCGCAGCTCTTCCAGCTTGTCCTGGCGTGACAGCTCGAGCATCTCCTTCTGCGCCTGCAGGTAATTGTCCAGGGTCGCGCTGAAGGTCTTGTACAGCGCCACTTCCTCAGGGCCCGCCGGCAACGCCGCGTAGCTGGCCTGGGCCTGCCTGGCCTTGTCCACCAGCACGCCGATGCGGGTCTGGGCTTCGGCAAGGCCGGCCGGCTCGCGGTTCACCAGCACGCGAAATGACAGAATCCGCAAGCGCAGGACGTTCTCGGTCAGGTTGCCCAGATACCCGACGCTGGGTAGCTGATTGCTTTCCATTTCCAGGGACGCGTCGCGGATGATCGACATGCGGTTCACCGCAAACACGCCCAACACCATGACCAGCAAGGCAATAAAGGCAAAACCGAGGAAAGCACGCGGGGCGATATTCAGGTTACGCAAGGACATAGGACGAGTCTCGAAGGAGAACGGGGCGGCGAGCATCCATGCCCTTGATCGGCCGACGCATCAGGACTGCATCGACGAGGGACACCACGGAAAGAGCGTCCATGGGCCTATCAGAGATATCGGCCGAACTTGAGCTTTCATCTGTCTGATTGGCAAAAATATTTCGAAATGTGCCCCCTGTTTCAGGCCTGAGACAAGACAACGCGAAGTGAATCGATAAGGCCGTGATTCGCCGCTCCAGAACAGTGCGCCGTACCCCGCCCGAGAGCGCCAACGCGCCCTATGAAAAGTGCAATTCATTCGCCGTAAAAGCCATTTTTTCAGCGCCCGCCCCTGCCCATCATGGCCCCAGTCAATAAAAACAACGCCGAGACTGGATATGAAACCTGAAGACTTTCGTGCCGCAACCCACCGCCCGCTGACCGGTGCCGAATACCTGGCCAGCCTGCGCGATGATCGTGAAATCTACATTTATGGCGACCGGGTCAAGGACGTCACCACCCACCCGGCCTTCCGCAACTCGGCGGCCTCCATGGCCCGCCTGTACGACGCCCTGCACGACCCGGCCACCCAGTCACAACTGTGCTGGGACACCGACACCGGCAACGGCGGCTACACCCACAAATTCTTTCGCTCGGCGAAAAGCCCCGATGAACTGCGCCAGCAGCGCGATGCCATCGCCGACTGGTCGCGCCTGACCTATGGCTGGATGGGCCGCAGCCCCGACTACAAGGCCGCCTTCGGCAGTGCCCTGGGGGCCAACCCGGAGTTCTACGGGCGCTTCGCCGACAACGCCCGCACCTGGTACAAGCGCATCCAGGAAGCCTGCCTGTACCTCAACCACGCCATCGTCAATCCGCCCATCGACCGCGACAAGCCGGTGGATCAGGTCAAGGACGTGTTCATCTCGGTGGACGAGGAAGTCGAGGGCGGGATCATCGTCAGCGGCGCCAAGGTGGTGGCCACCAACTCGGCCCTGACCCACTACAACTTCGTCGGCCAGGGCTCGGCCCAGTTGCTGGGGGACAACACCGACTTCGCCCTGATGTTCATCGCCCCAATGAACACCCGCGGCATGAAGCTGATCTGCCGCCCTTCCTACGAATTGCAGGCCGGCATGACCGGTTCGCCCTTCGACTACCCGCTGTCCAGCCGCTTCGATGAGAACGACGCGATCCTGATCATGGACAAGGTGTTCATCCCCTGGGAGAACGTGCTGATCTACCGCGACTTCGAGCGCTGCCGCCAGTGGTTCCCGCAAGGCGGTTTCGGCCGGCTGTTCCCGATGCAGGGCTGCACCCGGCTGGCGGTCAAGCTCGATTTCATCACCGGGTTGCTGGTCAAGGCCCTGCAATGCACCGGCTCCCTGGAGTTTCGCGGGGTCCAGGCCCAGGTCGGCGAAGTGGTGGCCTGGCGCAACCTGTTCTGGTCGCTGACCGACGCCATGCACGGTAACGCCAGCGAATGGATGAACGGCGTCTACCTGCCCAGCACCCAGGCCCTGCAGGCGTACCGGGTGCTGGCGCCCCAGGCCTACACCGACATCAAGAAGATCATCGAGCAGGTGGTGGCCAGCGGCCTGATCTACCTGCCCTCCGGCTCCCGCGATCTCAAGGACCCGGTGCTCAACCAGTACCTCGGCACCTACTGCCGCGGTTCGGGGGGCATGGGCCACGAAGAGCGGATCAAGATCCTCAAGCTGCTGTGGGATGCCATCGGCACCGAGTTCGGCGGTCGCCACGAGCTGTACGAGATCAACTATGCCGGCAGCCAGGACGAGATCCGCATGCAGTGCCTGCGCCACGCCCAGGCCAGCGGCTCGATGAAGGCCATGACCGACCTGGTGGACAAATGCCTCGGCGACTACGACCTCGATGGCTGGACCGTGCCGCACCTGAGCAACCCCGACGACATCAACATGCTGGACCGCATCCGCCAGTAGCCACGAAGCCGGCTCCTACGTAAAAGGCCAATGTCCACCTGTTGTCGTAGGAGCTGGCTTGCCAGCGAAAGCGCCCGCCAGAGCACCACAAGGTCCTCTTCGTCGGCAAGCTGGCTCCTGCAGCGCAATGCCCTGCGCCCACGAGGAATTCGTCATGTCTGTACTCGATCCCAAGCAACTCGCCTTCCGCAACGCCATGGCGCACATGACCGCTGCGGTCAACGTCATCACCAGCAACGGCCCCGCCGGGCGTTGCGGCATCACCGCCACCGCGGTCTGCTCGGTCACCGACAGCCCGCCGACCCTGATGGTCTGCGTCAACCGCAACAGTGCCCTGAACCCGGTGTTCAAGGGCAACGGCCATTTGTGCATCAACGTCCTCAGCGGCGAACACGAGGACGTGGCCCGGCATTTTGCCGGCATGACCGGGGTGGCCATGGACCAGCGCTTCGGCCTGCACCCCTGGCGCGACGGCCTGCAGGCCCTGCCGGTGCTGGACGGCGCCCTGGCCAGCCTCCAGGGACGCATCACCGAGGTCCAGGAAATCGGCACCCACTCGGTGATGCTGGTGGAGCTGGATGAAATCAGCGTGCGCGAGCAAGGCGACTCGCTGGTGTATTTCAGCCGCTGCTTTCACCGTTTGCAGCACCCTTGCCCCGCCGCCTGATCCTCCCCTAGCTCCTCCCCTGCCAACGCCCGGCTGCCTCGCCGCATCCGGGCCATGGGCCACCTCCTGCATCTGTAGGATGGCGCGGTGTTGCCAAGCCATCGATACTCGCACCAGGCCCTGCCCACGTCCCCCAGGCGTAATGGTCCTCAACCCCTTCCGTGACGAAAACAATAACAACGTCGCACAGAGGTACAGACCCATGAACCGACTCGATCACGCTCCGGCCAGCCTGTTGCAGGCCTTCAGCGAGCTGACCCTGGAACTGCAACAACTGGCGCAGAACAAGGACATCGAAAACCTTCACCAGCATGCCCTGGCGCGCATCTGCAAACTCTTGCCCTTCGACAGTGCCTGGTGGGGCCGCGCCGCATTGGTCGACGGTTTGCCGGATGAACACAGTTGCTACCTGTACCGCCTGCCACCGAGCTACCTGGCGGACTGGCAATCGATCCGCCACATCGACGTCACCGTGAACCGGGTGCACGAAGTGCCGGGACGGGCGGTGATCGTCGACATGACCGATCCGCACAACGGCCCCGGGCTCAACTGGCTGGGGCGCCAGTACAACATCGGCGAGCTGCTATGCGTGGTGCACATCGATCCCCATACCCAACTGAGCAACCACCTGGCCTTATACCGTGCCCCTGGCGCCCCGGCCTTTACCCGGGACGACTGCCATGTGCTGAACAACCTGATGCTGCACCTGGTGGCAGCGGTGTCGGCCAATCAGATCCGCACCCTGGTGGCCATGCGCGAAAAACTCACCCGCCCGCGCAATCTGGCCCTGGCCGTGTGCGACCAGCGCGGCGTGCTGCAGTGCGCCGAGCGCGGTTTTGTCGATCTGCTGCTGCATGAATGGCCGCAGTGGAACGGTCCGCAACTGCCCATGAAACTCGATGGCAACGGTTTCGAGGGCAAGCGTCTGCAGATCGACTGCTCGGCCGTGGGCGACCTGTACCTGCTCGCGGCCCGCAGCCGCAGCCTGCTGCCCAAGCTCAGCCCCCGGGAAAATGCCGTCGCCCAGTGCTTCGGTGATGGCAAGACCTACAAGGAAGTGGCTCGGGACCTGGGCATGTCGCCCAACACCGTGCGCCATCACATCCGCGCCATCTACAGCAAGCTCGGGGTCAAGGACAAGGCGCGCATCGCCCAGTTGCTCCACGCCCCGCCCGACTGACCCCAACCCCTGAACTGCGCTGATTTGCGCCGTCGTATTTGACGGCCACGGGCAGCCTTTGCCCTTTTTTTGCCCCACTGCCGTGTGCCGGCGAGCCCTTCGCCGAACAACAACTCCAACAAGAGACGCACCGCCCATGACAAGGCTCATTACCCGCACCACCCTGGCCCTGACTGGCGCCCTGGCCAGCCTGTCGCTCAACGCCGCGGACCTCAACGCCCGGGACTTCTTCGCCGCCCCCGTGGGCACCAGCCTGGGGGTGCTGTACCTCCCGGCCACCCGTGCCGGCGACTTTCACGGCCCGGCCGACAGCACCGGCAAGGCCGAGCTGCGAGTCAATGCCATGGCCTACCGCCAGGTGTTCTTCAGCGACCTGTGCGGCACCCTGTGCACCCCACAGTTCATCGTGCCCTTCGCCGACATCAACGCTCGCTTGCCCGGCGCCGAACGCCATACCGGGGAGAGCGGTTTCGGTGATCCTCAGGTGGGAGGCACGCTGTTTTTCATCAACCAGCCGCAAACCCGCACCTACAGCGGCCTGTTGACCCTGGTCACGCTGCCGCTGGGCGAGTACCACAGCCGCAACCCGGACGTCTCCCCGGGGGCCAATCGCTGGGGCGCGACCTTTGTCTACAACTACACCCAGGGCCTGGGGGAAAAATGGGTGCTGGAGGCCAACCTCGAAGCCCAGTTGTACGGCACCAACGACGACTATTTCGGCAGCGACCTGAAGCAGGACCCGCTCTATCGCCTGCAAGCCTTCGCCTCCTACGACTTCACCCCTGCGACCTACGGCGCCCTGCGCCTGATCCACGCCGATGGCGGCGAACTGCGGATCAACGACCGACGGATCAACGACACCCACAAGCGCTACACCCAGGCCGGATTCGAGGTCGGGCACTGGCTGGACCAGCGCAACCAGCTGATGTTCAGCCTGTCGCAGAACGTCGCCACCGATAACGGTTTTGCCGGCACCGACGCCTTGCTGCGCCTGGTCCACGTGTTCTGAACCCCTTGCCTTTGGAGCCTGTCCATGAACACCCAGAACGCCGTTTTGAGCGCCACCGCGCCAGCTACTCGCCAACCCCTGGGGCTGCTGGCCGCCATAGTGCTGTTCGCCGCCATCACTCCCGCCGTACTGCTGATGGCCCCGGCCATTGCCGCCCAACTGGCCAGCCAGTGGCACTTGAGCCCCACACAGATCGGCGACCTGTTCTCCGCCGAGCTGGGGGCCATGAGCCTGGCCACGTTGCCGGCCATCTGGTGGCTGAAACACATCGACTGGCGGCGCGCCGCACTGTGCAGCGCCGTTCTGTTCATCGTTGCCAACCTGCTGTCGATGCTGGCCCACGACTATTCATTGTTGCTGATGGCGCGCTTTGGCAGCGCTCTGGCGGGCGGCTCGCTGATGATCATCTGCCTGGCCAGCGCCGCCGCCAGCCCCAGTCCCAGCCGGGCCTACGGCTTCTGGGTGATGGGCCAGCTGGTGCTGGGCGCGGTCGGCCTGAGCCTGTTGCCCATGCTCTTCCAACGCTTCGGCCTGGGCGCCTGCTACCTGATCCTGGCGCTGCTGATGACCCTGTGCCTGCCCCTGGCCCGCTGTTTTCCAGCAGGCGCTGCGCGCCCGGCCGCCGACGCCGCGCAAGCCCCAGCGATCTCCTGGCTCAAGGCGAGCCTGGGAATACTCGGCATCCTCACCTTCTACATCAGCCTCAGCGGGGTCTGGACCTTCATCGGCGCCATCGGCAGCCAGTCTGGCCTCTCGGCGCAGACCAACGGCGACATCCTGGCCATCGCCACCTTGATGGGCATCGTCGGCGCGTTGTGCGCCACCCTGTTCGGCGACCGCCTGCCCCGCAGCGCCCTGCTCCTGCTGGGCTACGGCCTGATGGCGGGCTCGGTGCTGGCGCTTCTGGGCCAGCCGCAGCTGGCGCGCTTCGCGCTGGCGGCGCTGGTGTTCAAGTTCACCTGGACCTTCATCCTGCCGCTGATCCTGGCGCGCATGGCCGAGATGGATCGCAGCGGGCGGTTGATGAACGCCTCCAATCTGGTGATCAGCGCCGGCCTGGCCATAGGCCCGACCCTCGCCGGGCGCCTGATCGAAAGCAGCGGCGGCTTCCAGGGCCTGTTGCTGGGGGGTGCCGTCATCACTTTGCTGTCCCTGGCGCTGGTACTCAGTTGCCGGCCCGCCCTCCAGGCCCCTTCCCAGCCCCAGGGGCGATGACTGCCAGCGGGCAGCGCCAGCGCGTCCTTGAACAACACTTTCCTTGAAAAATGGATATCACCATGACCTGTAGAACGGCTTTTTTCTTCGATGAACGCTGCCTGTGGCACAGCGGCAGCCCCCACGTCCTGACGCTCCCGGTAGGCGGCTGGGTCCAGCCGCCGTCTGCCGCGGGGCATGCTGAATCACCGGAAACCAAGCGCCGGCTGAAAAGCCTGATGGATGTCTCCGGCCTGACCCGACAGTTGCATCTGCGCAGTGCCCCTGCGGCCACCGAGGATGATCTGCTACGGGTCCACAGTGCCGCCTACCTGCAACGTTTCAAGGCCTTGAGCGATGCCGGCGGTGGTCAACTGGGCGACGAGGCGCCTGTGGGACCCGGCAGCTATGAAATCGCCAAGCTGTCCGCCGGGCTGGCCCTGGCCGCCGTGGACGCCGTGCTCAGCGGTGAAGCCGACAACGCCTACTCGCTGTCCCGTCCACCGGGACACCACTGCACCCGCGACCAGGCCATGGGCTTCTGCTTCCTGGCCAACATCGCCATTGCCATCGAGGCCGCCAAGGTCCGCCATGGCCTGGGCAAGGTAGCGGTCATCGACTGGGACGTGCACCACGGCAACGGCACCCAGTCGATCTACGAAGAGCGGGCCGACGTGTTGACCCTGTCCCTGCACCAGGACGGCTGCTTTCCACCGGGTTACGGCGGTGAGCAAGACCATGGCCGCGGCGCTGGCCTGGGCTGCAACATCAACGTCCCGCTGCTGCCCGGTGGTGGCCATGATGCCTACCTGTACGCCATGCAGCGCATCGTGGTGCCGGCCCTGGAACGCTTCGAACCCGAGCTGATCATCGTCGCCTGCGGCTATGACGCCAACGCCGTGGACCCATTGGCGCGAATGCTGCTGCACAGCGACTCCTTCCGCGAGATGACCCAATGCCTGCGCGACGCGGCCGAACGCCTGTGCCGGGGACGCCTGGTGCTGGTGCACGAAGGCGGCTACTCCGAGGCCTATGTGCCTTTTTGCGGGCTGGCGACCCTGGAGGCACTGTCGGGCATCCGTACCGCGGTCCAGGACCCGATGCTGGAGTTCGTGCGCCAGCAGCAGCCCAAGCAGGACTTCGCGGCCTTTCAGCGCCAGTTGCTGGACCGTCAGGCCGTGGCCATAGCGACCGCCGCTCGCTGACCCGCCCGGCGCCCTCCCAGGGCTGATGTTCAGCGGCCTGACGCCGGACATCAGCCACTGCCTGTCATATCACCTCTCACACGCGTTATTGCGCCACGCCAAGAGCCGCGGCCCCGCTCCTCTGCCTGCTGCCTCGCGCAGCCCTGCGACACATTCGCCCTGACGATGGCCAAAGATTTTCTATTCTCTCCTCAATAACCTGACCCACGGGTCCGTTTTTTTTCGCCGTTCACCCCAGGAAGAACTCTCGCGTGCCGTAGCAACGCGCCTTTGCCTTCGGGATCGGGTGTGTCGTGCGCCGGGGCCTGTCCGTCTGCTTGCCCGCTATCCCCGGTTGCCGGGATTTCCCACTGATCGGGGGCTTGCCTATCCGCTGAGACAAAGGAGATGTCCATGGACCGCAAGACCAAGCAATACCTCGACGAGATCTACTTCTGGCAGAGGGCACGCGCCCGCCTGTTGCAGCAAGCGGCACAACTTCACGAACCTCCCCCTGGCCCAAGGGAAACCACCGTAGCCGATACCGCCAGGGAACCGCTGGACGATCTGTTGCACAGCTGCGGCCTGGCCGCACTGCGTCGCGGTTCCGAACAGGCTGCGCCACCCGGGCACGGGGCCGCCGGGAGCACGCCGCCGACGGAACCGGCGGACTGAAGCACCGCGGGCAATGCCCTGGCTATAACAGCTCCAGGGCCCGGGCCTCACTGGGTGTCTGCTGATAACGGGCCTTGAACGCCCGGGCAAAATGCGCCTGGCTGACAAAGCCATGACGGTAGGCGATTTCACTGATGTCCAGACTTGCCCCCTGGCTGCTGCAAAGCAGCTGGCGGGCCTGCTGCAGGCGTTTTTCCAGGATGAAGCGGCTGGGCACGGTGTTCTCCATGGCGAACAGCCGGGCCAGGTGCCGGGTGGAAATGCCGGTCTGGGCCGCGACCCGTTCGCAGCTCAGGGACGGGTCCCCCAACTGTTCATGGATGCACTGTTTGGCCGCCAGCAGGTAGGAAGCACTCAGGGCATTGATGGGCCGTTCTCCAATCTGCCCGGCGATGATGCTGGCCAGCAGTTCGAAGGCCTGCTCCTGGTAGGCCTCGGCCTCGCCACACAGCGGCTGCTGGAAAAACGTCCGGGTGCGCTCGCCAAGGGTGCGCAACAGCAAGCGCTGGACTCCGCTGTGCACGCTGATCTTCAGCGTCCGGTCGAAACGCTTCAGGCAGCGCTCGGCAAACTGCTCCTGGGGAATGTCGAAAATGAACTGGCGCATCGCCCCGCAGAAGCCGAACAGGTAAGGCTTGTCGGTGCGGTAGACCACCAGCTCCCCCGGTTCCAGTACCTGGCAGGCGCCGTCCTGATAGAAAAACGAACCGCTGCCGGTGACCAGGGACACGAAGATCGAATCCTTGGGTACACCGCGGATCATCGACGTGTCGCGTTCCACCACGTGTTCATTGCCCACGATGCGCGCCAGGCGCATGGCACCCAACTGCAGGTTGTCCTGGCGGGCGGTGAAACCGTCGTCGGCGTAGGAGTTGCACTTGAGCCCCACCAGGGTGCTGGCGTTGTAGTCCTCCCAGAAGCTCAGGCGGTGATCCGGGTCGACCGCCTGGGTGCTGGCGTGCCGGGTTTCGAGCAAGGCGCATGGAGACATTGTTGTTCTTCTCATGGGCGGCTGGATATTCCCCGGACGGCAAGGCCGTGTCCGGGCACCTGGGGCCGCATGATCTGCGGGCTGCGGCCATTCATTAACATCTGAACTATATAGCCTGTCAACTTGAAACGCAGTGAGAGCCGTTCGCCGGAACCGCCTCGTCACCTCGCTATTTTCGGTAGGAAAAATCCCCGTCCGAAACAGACAACAAATCGGTCCGATTCAATCAAACCGGCGTCCAGCCGTGGGCCTAAAGTCGCCTCAGTCATCCCCATGACGCCCCCTATAACAACAATCGAGGTCGACCATGCCTGAAGCCGCCACCCGTGAGTTCTGGAAAGACCTGCAGCCCATCGCCCACTGTTTCAAACCCGACGCCAAGCCCGAGGTCTACCTGCCGAATGCCGCCAGCGACGACCTGAGCCTGTACGTACCCTTCACCGAAACCGTGTCTTCGCGACCGCTGTGGATTTCCCCCAGCGAGAACCGCTGGTGCGACATTCTCATGGCCCGCAGCGCCGGGCTGGTCAACCGCCACTACCACCCCCACGAAGTCTTCGCCTACACCCTGTCCGGCAAGTGGGGCTACCTGGAGCATGAGTGGACAGCCACCGCTGGCGACTTCGTCTACGAAACCCCGGGCGAAGGCCACACCCTGGTGGCCTACGAGCACGAGCAGCCGATGCGGGTGTTCTTCATCGTCAAGGGCCCGCTGATCTGGCTCGACGAACAGGGCGAGCCCGACGGCTACTTCGACGTGCACTCCTACATCGCCCTGTGCCGCGAACACTACGAAAAGATCGGCCTGGGCGCGGCCCATATCGACACCCTATTTCGCTGATCGACGTAGCTCACGCCTCCTCGGAGAACCACCATGGCTTATAAAAACAACAAGGCCGGTTACGAGAACACCTTGCTGGGGGTGCTGTTCCTGACCTTCGGCTTCGTCTTTTTCGATCGTCTGGCGCTGTCCTTCCTGTTCCCTTTCATGGCCGACGAACTGCAATTGAGCAACAGCCACCTGGGCATGCTGTCGTCGGTGCTGGCCCTGGCCTGGGCGGTGTCCGGCGCCCTGGTGGGCGCCTGGTCGGACCGCCGTGGCGTGCGCAAGCCGCTGCTGATTGTCGCGGTGATCCTGTTTTCCCTGTGCTCGGCCCTCTCCGGGCTGGTCACCGGTTTCCTCAGCCTGCTGCTGTTTCGCGCCATCATGGGGCTGGCCGAAGGGCCGATCCTGCCGCTCTCGCAATCCTTGATGGTGGAGGCTTCGTCGCCCCAGCGCCGGGGCCTGAACATGGGCCTGCTGCAAGGCTCGGCGGCCGGGCTGCTGGGGGCGGTGATCGGACCACCGGTGCTGATCGCCCTGGCCGAAGCCTATGGCTGGCGCCATGCCTTCATCATCTCGCTGGTTCCCGGCCTGCTGATCGCCCTGCTGATCTGGCGCTATGTACACCCGGACCCGCCACGGAGCGAGCCCCGGACGAACGCCGCACCGAGCAACGGCGGCGGACATCGGCTGGCCTTGCTGAAAAGCCGCAACATCGTGCTCTGCACCCTGATCAGTTGCGTGTTCCTGACCTGGTTCATCATTCTGATTTCCTTCACCCCGACCTTTCTGATCAAGGTCCGCGACTACAGCCCGGCCAGCATGGGCACGGTGATGAGCTGCCTGGGCGGCGCCTGGGTGCTCTGGGGCTTCGGCGTGCCGGCGATCTCCGATCGCATCGGTCGACGCCCGACCCTGGTGCTGTTCTCACTGATCGCCGCCTGCTGCCCCATGGCACTGCTCTACGCATCTTCGCCCTGGATGCTCGGCGTACTGATGCTGCTGACCTACACCGGCCTGGGCTGCTTCACCCTGTTCATGGCCACCATTCCGGCAGAGACCGTGCCCCGTGAAGTCATGGCCACGGCCTTGGGCCTGATCATGGGCATCGGTGAACTGGTGGGCGGCTTCGTCGCCCCGACCATCGCCGGGTTCGCCGCCGACCGCTTCGGCCTGTCCATCGTCATGTGGATGTCCTGTGGCGGCGCCTTGCTGGCAGCGGTACTGGCGCTGTTTCTCAAGGAAACCGCCCCAGCGGTGCTGGCCCGTCAACAGCGCCAGCACGCCTCCTCTGTCCTGCAAGGAAACCAGCCATGAACGCACTGCGTTGGCATGCCGCCCGAGACCTGCGCCTGAGCCAGGTGCAACCGCGCCAGCCCGGCCCCGGGGAAGTCCTGCTGCAGGTGGCCTACTGCGGTATCTGTGGCAGTGACCTGCATGAGTACGCCGATGGGCCGCACTCGATTCCCCAGCACGCGGCCCACCCGCTGTCCGGCTGCCGGGCACCACTGACCCTGGGCCATGAGTTCTGCGGCCAGGTGGTGGCCTTGGGCCCCGACGTCGATCCGAGCCTGCTGGGGCAACGGGTGGCCGTGGAGCCGGAGTATCGCTGCGGCGAATGCCAGTACTGCCGCATGGGCCAGTACAACCTCTGTGAATCCATGGGCTTTATCGGCCTGATGGGCGACGGCGGTTTTGCCGAGCAGGCGCTGGTCCCCGCCTACATGCTGCACCGGCTGCCAGAGCGCGTCAGCTTCAAGCAGGCCGCCGTGCTGGAGCCGGCGGCGGTGGCCTACCACGCCCTGAACCAGAGCAGCCTGCTGGCCGGCGACAGTTGCGTGGTGTTCGGGCTGGGCCCCATCGGCCTGCTGCTGGTCCTGCTGGCCCGGCTGCGGGGCGTGGAACGCATCTACGCCGTGGACCTGGACCCGCAGCGCCGGCAGCTGGCCCTGGAACTCGGCGCCAGCGCCGCCCTGGACGGCCGCGATCGGCAACTACAGGAACGACTGCGGCAACTGAGCGACGGCGGCCTCGACACAGCCTTTGAGGCCGCCGGCACCCAGCAGACCCTGAGCCATGCCCTGCACTGCCTGCGCAAGGGCGGTGAAGCCGTGCTGGTGGGCCTGATGGGCGAAGTGCAGGTCGACGCCTTCCACCTGGTGAACAACGAACTGCGCCTGCTCAGCAGCGTCGGCTACCGCCATGTGTATCCCGAACTGATCGAGCTGCTGGCCAGCGGACGCCTGGACCTGTCGCAGGTGGTGACCCGCTGCCTGGCCCTGGAGCAGGCGGTGGAACAGGGCTTCGAGGCGCTGTTGCAGGACAAAAGCCAGATCAAGGTGCTGGTCAACCCGACGCCGGCCCTGGCCGAGGCCTGACCCCTCGCTTTCAACACTCAAGACAAAAACAACAAGAAACGAGTACCCGACATGAATGCTTCCTATGCGCTGTGCCCGCTGCTGGCAGCCCTGCTGCTGCCCCTTGATTGCCTTGCCGATGCCCCGGCTGCGCCTCGTAGCGGGCCGTTGTCCGGCCTGGGCGACTACCTGGCCGACCAGGGCATTACGCCCCACGTGCAGTTTCTCAGCCTGTCCATGAAGAACCTCGACACCGGCCCCCGCCCCCACAGCTTCGGCAACAGCGGCGATCTGTTCGTGGGCGCCGACATCAACCTGGGGACCTTCGCCGGCCTGGACGGCGCGGCGCTGCACTTCGAACAGACCCTGTTCATCCTCGACCACCAGACCGGCGTACCCACCTCACGCAACTGGCAAGGCGCCGCCGGCAGCTACTTTGGCGGCGCGCCGATCCACAACGACCTCACCAGCAACCAGCTGAGCCTGCTGACCTACCAGCAGACCTGGCTCGATGGCCGGGTCGACCTGAGCCTGGGGCGGACCAACGCCCGGCGCTATTTCTACATCTACAACTGCGAAAGCACCATCACCTGCAATGACCCGATCATCGACTCTTCCACCGGCATCCTGCCGCCGCCCTACGGCAGTTGGGGCGGCTACCTGAAGTACCAGCTGACGCCCCAGTGGTACGTACACGGCGGCGCCTTCGAATCCAACCCGGTGGACTACCTGAAGGAGCGCAAGGGTCTGGACTTCAGCACCGACGATGCCAGCGGCACCAGCCTGCTGCTGGGCATCGGCAGCCAGAACCGCGACGCCTACAGCTCCCACTACGAGCTCAACGGCTACTACAACACCTCCAAGCAGGAGGACCCGCTGACCGGGGCCACGGCATGGGGCAGCGGCGGCGCCTTCTTCAAGTTCCAGCAGTCGCTGTGGCGCGCCGACGCCGGATCGGGCAGCGCGCCCCAGGCCCTGCTGTTGTTCGGCTCGCTGTCGGCGGCGGCCGATGACAAGCAGCCCTTCAGCCACTTCGCCGAGGCCGGGCTGACCTATCTGGCGCCCTTCGACCGGCCCCAGGACAAGCTCAACGTCAAGGCCAGCTACCTGCGCCTCAACGACCACCAGATGCGTTTCCAGCAGCAGGCACGCCTGGCCAACGGCGGCGACCCGCGCCTGGCCGAGCGCAATGTCTACGCCCTGGAAGCCAACGCCCATATCGCCCTGACCCGGCAACTGGCCCTGGAACCCAGCGTCCAGTACCTGATCAACCCGGACAATTTCTACAACCCCGAGGCCCGCGAGCTGAGCGGCAACGGCTTTGTCGTCGGCCTGCAAGTGACCCTCGACGTCGGCTCGCTGCTGGGGCTGTGAGATGGATTTTTATGACTGCCCAAAGAGGTATCCCCATGACTGAACACACCACGCAAACCTTCGACTACATCGTGGTGGGCGCCGGCTCCGCCGGTTGCGTGCTGGCCAACCGTCTGTCCGCCGACCCCAAGGTCCAGGTGTGCCTGATCGAGGCCGGGCCCAGCGACCGCACCCTGCTGCCCGCCGCCTATGTGCGCACCCCGGCAGGGATCATCCGCCTGATCGCCAACCCGCGCTGGAACTGGATGCATCAATTCGGCGCCCAAGCCGCCAGCGGCGACCAGCCCATCCCCTGCCCCCGCGGCCGGGTCTGGGGCGGCTCCAGCGCCATCAACGGCATGATCTACATCCGTGGTCACCGGCAGGACTTCGACCGCTGGGCCGCCGCCGGCAACCAGGGCTGGAGCCACGACGAGCTGCTGCCCTATTTCAAGCGTTCGGAGCATTTCGAACCCGGCGACTCGCCCTGGCATGGCCAGCACGGCGAGCTCAACGTGGCCGAGCAGCGCAGCCCGAGCCCGGTCAATCAGGTGTTCTATGAGGCGGCCACGGAGCTGGGCTGGAGCTACAACCCGGACTTCAACGGCCCGGAACAGGAAGGCTTCGGCCCCTTCCATGTCACCCAGATCAACGGCGAACGTTGCAGCGCCGCCCGGGCTTTCCTGCATCCGATCCTGCAGCGGCAAAACCTCACCGTACTCAGTTCCACCCTGACCCACCGGGTGCTGCTGCAAGGCACTCGCGCCAGCGGCGTGGAGATCAGCCACAACGGCCAGGTCCGCCAGTTGCAGGCGCGTCGGGAGGTGATCCTCTGCGCCGGGGCAATCAACTCGCCGCAGTTGCTGCTGCTCTCCGGCATCGGCCCGGGGGAGGAACTGAAAGCCCACGGCATCCTGCCGCGTCACCCGTTGCCGGGGGTCGGCCTGAACCTGCAGGACCACCAGGACATCGTGCTGATGTACCGCAGCGACCCCGAACTGGGCTACGGTCTTTCGCCCAAGGGCCTGCTGCCCCTGGCCCGTTCGCCCTGGCAGTACCTGACCCGGCGCCAGGGACCGCTGACCTCCAACACCGTCGAGTCCGGAGCATTTCTGCGCCTTACGCCCGAGGACCCGGTGCCGGAGCTGGGGCTGATCGTCGCCCCGGCCCTGAAGAACCAGCCCCAGCGCCTGATTCCCGTGGGCCATGGCATCAGCCTGCACGTGGCGGTAATGCACCCGCAAAGCCGCGGCCGGGTGCGCCTGAACTCCGCTGACCCGCACGACAAACCACTGATCGAGGCCAACTTCCTCAGCCACCCGGAGGACCTGCGCAAGCTGGTGGCCGGCTTGCGCCTGGTGCGCCAGCTGGCGGCGACCCGAGCCTTTGCCCAGTGCCTCAAGGGCGAGCTGGTGCCCGGCCCGCAGGTACAGAGCCAGGAGCAGATCGAGCAATGGATTCGTCAGCACCTGGGCACGGTGTTCCACCCGGTGGGCAGCTGCAAGATGGGCCATGACGAACTGGCGGTGGTGGACGATCAACTGCGGGTCCACGGCCTCCAGGGGCTGCGGGTGGCGGATGCCTCGATCATGCCGAGCCTGATCACCGGCAACACCAACGCGGCAGCGATCATGATCGGGGAAAAGGCCGCGGACCTATTGCTGGGTACGGCACCCGCGCAACCGCGCAGCATGCCTCAAGGCGCAACATGCACTTGAGCCGGGGCTCAGGGGCGCTTCGGCGTCTCGGCCGCTGGCGGGTTGGTCTGCCCCTGGCGCGCCCGGTACTCCCCCGGCGCGGTCTTGGCGTAGCGCTGGAAAAACCGGCTGAAATAGGCCGGGTCCTTGAAGCCCAGCTGGTAGCAGATTTCATTCACCGAACTGGCAGTGAACAGCAGCAAGCGCTTGGATTCCTGCATCAGGCGTTCGTACACCAGGCGCTTGGACGGCAGGTCGGCGATGCGTCGGCAGACGTCGTTGAGCCGCGCTTCGGTGACCCCCAAGGCGCTGGCGTAGCGCGCCAGGGGCCAGTGCTCCAGGTAGCGGGCCTCGATCAGTTCATTGAAGCGGTGGAATATCTGCAGGTCTTCATGCCGGGCCGGGCGCGCCTTCAGGGAATTGGCCGAGAGCCGCAGCAGGCTGATCATCAGCAACCGGGTCAGGGCCTCCAGCGCCGCCTCGCGACCCGCGCCCTGCCCGGCGATCTCCTGCTGCAACTCATGGAACAGGCCTTCCAGGCGGCGCACTTCGCCGGCAAACTCCGGCCCCAGGCGCGCCAGCGCCACACACACCGGCGGCACCTGGGGCGCGGGGGCCAGCGTCGGATCGGCACCGATCAACTCCCACACCAGTTGCTGGCGCACGGTGAGCACGTGGCCCTCGCTGTCGGCTTCGGTGACGAAGGCATGGGGAATGGTCGGCGGAGTGAGGAAGAACATCGGTCCCGACTCCAGGTATTGCTGGTCGTCGAGGTAGACCCGCACCGCGCCGCTTTGCACGTAGTGCACCTGGAAGAAGCGGTCATGGCGATGCACCGGCATGTTGCGCCCGAAGAAGCCGGCGAGGTTGCTCAGCTTGTCGTAATGCACCTGGGCATCGGCGTAGCGCTGATCGTAGACCTGGCCGATGTTGATGTTGGGAATGGGTTGACGTGGGTTCATGGCACCCTTCTGTTTTTTATTTTTCAGCACGCAGAGCGTTGGCATCCTGCGCGATTCGCGGCTTGCCCGCCAGGGCAAGACGCAATCGTTCAGGCTGGCGCTTGACGATCATTAACATATTAAATATAACGTTAATACATTAACGAATTCACCCCGCTAGCGGCAAGCGCACTGCGGGCCCCCACACCAGGAACCAGGAGACGCTCGATGAGCCGTGCACTGAACGATCACGCCGGCGGCACCCTGTTCGGCGTTGCGCTGAACTACCAGGGGTTGCTGCACAGCCATCTGCAAAGCTTCACCCAGCCGCCCTACCAGAAGCCTCCGGTAAAACCGGTGCTGTTCATCAAGACCCCCAACACCCGCAACAGCCATGAAGCACCGGTGGTGTTTCCCAAGGACGTCGAACGCCTGCAACCGGGCCCGGCCCTGGGGGTGGTGATCGGCAAGCGCGCCAGCCGGGTGAGCCTGGAACACGCCCTGGAACATGTGGCCGGCTACACCATCGTCAACGAGTTCAGCCTGCCGGAAGACAGCTACTACCGTCCTGCGGTGAAGGCCAAGTGCCGGGACGGCTTCTGCGCCATCGGCCCGCAGCTGGTGCCGGCCGCCCAGATCAGCAATCCCCACGACCTGAGCCTGGAGCTGTTCGTCAACGGCGAGCGGGTGCAGCACAACAGCACCGCCAACCTGGTGCGCAACATCCCCCAGCTGATTGCCGAGATCAGCGAATTCATGACCCTGCATGCCGGAGACGTGCTGATCACCGGCACTCCCGAGGGCCGGGTCGATGTGCGCCCCGGCGACCGGGTCGAAGTACAGATCAGCGGCCTGGGCCGTCTGGCCAACAGCATCGTTGCCGAATAAGGAACCGACATGAAACACGCGCGCATCCGCTATCAGGGCCAGGTCCACGACGCTCGGGTCACCGGCCCCAATACCCTGCAACTGGAAGACGGCCGGACCCTGGCCGAGGATCAGGTGCAGTGGCTGCCCCCGGCCAGCGGGACCATGTTCGCCCTGGGCCTGAACTACGCCGACCACGCCGCCGAACTGGCCTTCAAGCCGCCCACCGAGCCCTTGGTGTTCATCAAGTCCCCTGGCACCTACACCGGCCACAACCAGGTGACCTGGCGCCCGGACAACGTCGCCTACATGCACTACGAGTGCGAGCTGGTGGCGGTGATCGGCAAGACCGCGCGCAACGTCAAGCGCGAGGACGCCCTGGACTACCTGGCCGGCTACACCCTGTGCAACGACTACGCGATCCGCGATTACCTGGAGAACTACTACCGGCCCAACCTGCGGGTGAAGAACCGCGACGCCACCACCCCGGTCGGCCCGTGGATCATCGACGCCGCCGAAGTGCCGGAGCCCAACAAGCTGACCCTGCGCACCTGGGTCAACGGCGAACTGCGCCAGCAAGGCAGCACCGCCGACATGATCTTCGACATCCCCTACCTGATCGAATACCTGTCCAGCTTCATGACCCTGCAACCGGGGGACATGATCGCCACCGGCACCCCCGAAGGCCTCAGCGATGTAGTGCCCGGCGATGAGGTGGTGGTGGAAATCGAAGGTGTCGGCCGGCTGGTCAACCGCATCGTCAGCGAAAGCGAATTCTTCGCCCATCACGCCCACCCAGAGCCCACCGCCGTGGCCAAGGAGCACGCATAAATGATCAAGCACTGGATCAACGGCCGCGAAGTCGAAAGCCGTGAAGTCTTCACCAACTACAACCCCGCCACCGGTGAAGCCATTGGCGAGGTGGCCAGCGGTGGCGCCGAGGAAATTGCCCTGGCCGTGGCCGCGGCCAAGGATGCTTTCCCGAAATGGGCCAATACCCCGGCCAAGGAACGTGCCCGGTTGATGCGCCGCCTGGGCGCGCTGATCGAGGAGAACGTGCCGCACTTGGCGGAGCTGGAAACCCTGGACACCGGGTTGCCGATCCACCAGACCCGCAACGTGCTGATTCCCCGGGCCTCGCACAACTTTGATTTCTTCGCCGAGGTCTGCACCCGCATGGATGGCCACAGCTATCCGGTGGACGACCAGATGCTCAACTACACCCTGTACCAGCCGGTGGGCGTGTGCGCCCTGGTGTCGCCATGGAACGTGCCGTTCATGACCGCCACCTGGAAGACCGCGCCCTGCCTGGCCCTGGGCAATACCGCGGTGCTGAAGATGAGCGAACTGTCGCCGCTGACCGCCAACGAGCTGGGCCGGCTGGCGCTGGAAGCCGGGATTCCCGCCGGGGTGCTGAACATCGTCCAGGGCTACGGCGCCACTGCCGGCGACGCCCTGGTGCGCCACCCGGACGTGCGGGCAATCTCCTTCACCGGCGGCACCGCCACCGGCAAGAAGATCATGCAGACCGCCGGCCTGAAGAAGTACTCCATGGAACTGGGGGGCAAGTCGCCGGTGCTGATCTTCGAGGACGCCGATCTGGAGCGGGCCCTGGACGCCGCGCTGTTCACCATCTTTTCCCTGAACGGCGAGCGCTGCACCGCCGGTAGCCGGATCTTCATCCAGGAAAGCGTCTACCCGCAGTTCGTCAAGGAATTCGCCGCCCGAGCCAAGCGCCTGATCGTCGGTGACCCGCAGGACCCCAAGACCCAGGTCGGCTCGATGATCACCCAGGCCCACTACGACAAGGTCACCGGCTACATCCGCATCGGCCTGGAAGAAGGCGCGACCTTGCTGGCCGGCGGCCTGGAACGCCCGGCCAACCTGCCGGCACACCTGGCTCGCGGGCAGTTCATCCAGCCCACGGTGTTCGCCGACGTGGACAACCGGATGCGCATCGCCCAGGAAGAGATCTTCGGCCCGGTGGTGTGCCTGATCCCGTTCAAGGACGAGGCCCAGGCCCTGCAACTGGCCAACGACACCGAGTACGGCCTGGCTTCCTACATCTGGACCCAGGACATCGGCAAGGCCCATCGCCTGGCCCGGGGCATCGAGGCCGGCATGGTGTTCATCAACAGCCAGAACGTCCGCGACCTGCGCCAGCCGTTTGGTGGCGTCAAGGGCTCGGGCACCGGCCGCGAAGGCGGCGAATACAGCTTCGAAGTGTTTGCCGAGATCAAGAACGTCTGCCTCTCCATGGGCAGCCATCACATCCCGCGCTGGGGCGTGTAAGGTTTACAACCGTCCCGGATCACGCCAACAAGAAGATGTTTCAGGAGAAGCACCATGGGCGAAGTCGTCATGGCCGCCAAGGTCTGCCACGTTCCATCGATGTACCTGTCCGAACTGCCGGGCAAGCACCACGGCTGCCGTGAGGCGGCCATTGCCGGGCACAAGGAAATTGCTCGTCGCGCCCGGGCGCTGGGGGCCGACACCGCGGTGGTGTTCGATGTGCACTGGCTGGTCAACAGCGGTTACCACATCAACTGTGGTGAAGCCTTCAACGGCACCTACACCAGCAACGAGCTGCCGCACTTCATCAAGAACATGACCTACGACTACCAGGGCTGCCCGGAGCTGGGGGAACTGATCGCCGCCGAGGCCAACGCCGCCGACGTGCGCACCCTGGCCCACAACATCCCCAGCCTGGAGCTGGAGTACGGCACCCTGGTGCCCATGCGCTACATGCACATGGACGTGCCCGCCGCCGAGCATTTCAAGGTGGTGTCCATCGCCGCCTGGTGCGCCTGGCACAAACTGGAGGACAGCTTCACCTTCGGCGCTGCCGTGCGCCGGGCGATTGAAAAGAGCGAGCGCAAGGTCCTGGTGCTGGCGTCCGGCTCGCTGTCCCACCGTTTCTCCAACGACCGCGAAGCCGAAGCCAACATCCACAACTGGACCCGGGAATTCGACAAGCAGGTGGACCAGCGGGTGGTGGAACTGTGGCAGCAAGGTCGCTTTCGCGAGTTCTGCGCCATGCTCCCGGACTACGCCGCCAGCTGCCACGGCGAGGGCGGCATGCACGACACGGCAATGCTCCTGGGGCTGCTGGGCGGGCCGGAACACCAGCGCCCGGCTGAGATCATCACGCCGCTGTTCGGCAGCTCCGGCACCGGCCAGATCAACGCCATCTTCTAGAAGCAGCGGCAGGTTCCAGCCACTCGCTGCAAGACACAATCGAAAGCAGTGCCAAGCCACCAGCCTCAAGTCACAGGAGTCCGCTCTTGTGGCTTGCAGCTTGGCGCTTGCCGCTGCCTCCCAAGGAGGCTTCCCGTGCCGCATTTCATCGCTGAGTACACCGACAACATCGAACAGGCCGCCGATCTGCCGGGGCTGTTCAGCAAGGTTCATGACTACCTGGGCGCCACGGGCGTGTTCCCCCTTGGGGGCATTCGCAGTCGCGGCGTGCGCCTGGACACCTGGCGCATGGCCGACGGCAAGCACGACTACGCCTTTGTCCACATGCGCCTGCAGGTGGGCGCCGGACGGGACCTGGCCACCCGGCGCCAAGTGGCCGAGGGCCTGTTCGACATCATCAAGGCGCACTTTGCCACGCTGCAGGCCCAGCGCTTGCTGGCCCTGTCGTTCGAGATGAGCGAGCTGGATGCCGAGCTGAACTTCAAGCACAACAACGTGCATGAGTTCCTGCGCGGACAGGCCTGAGCATTGTGCCGGCCCTTTCGCCGGCAAGCCGGCTCCTACACAACGCCCATGCCACCCGTAGGAGCTGGCTTGCCAGCGAACAGGCCCGCAAGCCAGGCGCCAGCCCCTAGGCAGACTTCGCTGGCAAGCCGACCCACACAAGAACAATAACGAGATCTCCCCATGTCCCATCCCGCAATCGCCGAGGCTCCTGTGGCCGAGGTCAACGACTGCTATCGCAAGATCACCTGGCGGCTGATGCCGCTGTTGTTCGTCTGCTACATTTTCGCCCACCTGGACCGCATCAATATCGGCTTCGCCAAGTTGCAGATGACCCAGGACCTGGGCTTCAGCGACAGCGTCTACGGCCTCGGCGCCGGGCTGTTCTTCGTGGCCTACGCGCTGTTCGGGGTGCCCAGCAACCTGGCCCTGGAGCGGGTCGGACCACGGCGCTGGATCGCCTTGCTGATGCTGGTCTGGGGCCTGCTGTCCAGTGCCCTGATGCTGGTCGACAGCGCCTGGGGCTTCTATGTGCTGCGCTTTCTGCTGGGGGTCGCCGAGGCGGGGTTCTTCCCTGGCATCCTGGTGCTGCTCAACCGCTGGTTCCCGGCCAGCCGCCGCGGTCAGGTGACCGCGCTGTTCGCCATTGCCGTGCCCATGGCCGGGGTGATTGGCGGGCCCCTGTCGGGGTGGATTCTGGAAAGCTTCCACGACGTCGGCGGCCTGCGCGGCTGGCAGTGGATGTTCCTCATCGAAGGCTTGCCCGTGGTGCTGCTGGGTCTAGTGGTGCTCAAGGCCCTGCCGGAAAGCATCGAGCAGGTGGACTGGCTGACCCCGGCGCAGAAAGCCCAGCTGTTGCAGGCCCTGCAACAGGAAGAACAGCGCAAGTCCATCAACCGCTTCAGCGACATCCTCACGGAGCGCCATGTCTGGCTGCTGGTGTGCATCTACTTCGCGGTGATGCTGGCGGTGAACACCATCGCCTTCTGGATGCCGACCCTGATCCACCACGCCGGCATCGCCCGGGACAGCAACGTCGGCCTGCTCAGCGCCCTGCCCTATCTGGCCGGTTGCCTGTTCATGCTCGGCGTTGGCCGTTCCTCGGACCGCCTGCGCGAACGCCGCTGGCATTTGGCAATACCGCTATTGATGTCCAGCCTCGGCCTGACCCTCACTGGGCTGGCCCCGGGCGACCCGTGGCTGGTGATGTTCGGCCTGCTGGTGGCGGGCATGGGCGCCAGCGCGGCGCTGCCGATGTTCTGGCAGTTGCCGCCGGCGTTTCTGGCCAGCAGCACCCAGGCCGCGGGCATTGCCCTGATCAGTTCCTTCGGCAGTGTGGCCGCCTTTCTTGCGCCCTACCTGATTGGCGTGGTGCGCGACGCCACCCAAAGCGCCAGCCTCGCCCTCTATGCCCTGGCCCTGCTGATCGCCCTGGGCGCCTGGCTGGTGCTGCGGGTGCCTGCCCATATCGTCAACCCTCGGGAGAAATAACCATGCTCAGCCCTTCGGATATCCAAGAAGCCGCCGCGCGCCTCAACGCTGCCGAACGCAGCCGCGAACAGATCGGCCAGTTGTCCCTGCAATACCCCGACATCAGCATCGAGGATGCCTACGCCATCCAGCGCAGCTGGGTGGAGCAGAAGATCCGCGACGGCCGCAAGCTGGTGGGCCACAAGATCGGCCTGACGTCCCGGGCGATGCAGGTATCGTCCAACATCACCGAGCCGGATTTCGGCGCCTTGCTGGACGACATGCTGTTCGATGAAGGCACGGACATTCCCTTTCAGCGCTTTATCGTGCCCCGGGTCGAGGTGGAGCTGGCGTTCATCCTCGGCAAACCCTTGAAAGGCCCCCACTGCACCTTATTCGATGTGCTGGACGCCACCGATTGGGTAATCCCGGCCCTGGAGATCATCGACGCGCGCATCCAGCAAGTGGACCCGCAGACCCAGGCCACCCGCAAGGTGTTCGACACCATCTCCGATAACGCCGCCAACGCCGGAGTGGTGATGGGCGGCCGCGCCGTGCGTCCCGGGGATGTGGACTTGCGCAAGGTGCCGGCGGTGCTCTACCGCAATGGCGTGATCGAGGAGTCCGGGGTCTCTGCCGCGGTACTCAACCACCCGGCCAAGGGCGTGGCCTGGCTGGCCAACAAGCTCGCGGCCTACGACGTCGGCCTGGAAGCCGGGCAGATCATTCTCGGCGGCTCCTTCACGCGCCCGGTGGCCGCCCGTCCCGGGGATGTCTTCCACGTGGACTACGATCAGTTGGGCAGCATCGCCTGCCGCTTTGTCTGAGGAGACCGCCATGGACATGCCGATAAACCTGTTCAAACAACGCCTGCAACACAGCGAACCACAGATCGGCCTGTGGCTGGGGTTGGCCGACGGCTACTGCGCCGAGCTGGCGGCCAACGCCGGTTTCGACTGGCTGTTGCTGGACGGCGAACACGCGCCCAACGATCTGCGCAGCCTGCTCGCGCAGCTGCAGGCCATCGCGCCCTATGCAGCCCAGGGCATCATCCGCCCGCCCATTGGCGATACCGCGCTGATCAAGCAATTGCTGGACATCGGCGCCCAGACCCTGCTGATTCCCATGGTGGAAAGCGCCGAACAGGCACGTCAGCTGGTGCGCGCCATGCACTATCCGCCGCTGGGGGTGCGCGGGGTCGGCAGCGCCCTGGCCCGGGCATCACGCTGGAACAGCATCGCCGGCTACCTGGATCAGGCTGACGAGCAGATGTGCCTGCTGGTGCAGATCGAGAACCTCGAAGGCCTGCGCAACCTGGATGAGATTCTCGCGGTGGACGGAGTCGACGGCGTGTTTATCGGCCCGGCGGATCTGTCGGCGGCCATGGGCCAGCGGGGCAACCCCGGGCACCCCGAGGTGGTGGCCGCGATTGAAGACGCCATCGTGCGAATTCGTCAGGCAGGCAAGGCCGCGGGGATTCTCAGTGCTGATCAGCGCCTAGCGCGGCGTTGCATCGAACTGGGGGCCAACTTCGTGGCCGTGGGGGTGGACACCACAGTGCTGATGAAAGGCCTGCAGAGCCTGGTCGGCCAGTACAAGACCCTGGACGCCCCCACGAGCGAAGGCGGGGTCTACTGACGAACGCTGGCTGGCAGCCTCTTCGCTGGCCAGCCAGCTCACTGGGAACACCCCGCCCCCCTGCTTCAGGCCGGCCGCAAGGCCGCCGTCTGGCTCTTGATCTTGATCTTGATCTGAACGCCCCGTTAACCACGATGGC
>NZ_JAQQGK010000020.1:0-40951 GCF_028550695.1 Pseudomonas sp. BLCC-B112 | reverse complement strand
CCCTTCAGGCGGGTGGGCAGCATATTGTCATCAGCTCGGGCGGGATCTTCAGCAGCGTGCCGATTGTGGTTGGGGGGGCGCCGTTGGCGGGTATCGCACCGCTGCAAGCACTGCAAGCCTTGGCAGGAACACCCCAAGCAATTATCGATAACCCGCTGTCCATCGTGCGCGCGAGCAAGCAACAAGCCGTGGATTTTTGCCCATTATGCGAAGCCTGTAGCGACGGGCTCTGCGCCAGAGGAGAGATGGCGTGAATACGCCCGAGCAATGGTTGCAAGAGCAGGCCCGGTTGGGCCGTTGCCTCTATCTGATGCTGGACTCCGATGGTCAGATGCCAGAGCGCAATGCCCTGGTAGCTGAATGGGGCGACGACCGCTGCCGCGCGGTTTATCTCGGTACCCCAGCGCATTCACTGGCCAGCGCTGGGCCCTACCTGTTTCACATTCAGCGGATAGACCATCCAATACTGATGGCCCTGCTCAAGGCGCCTGAAACTGATTGGGGCTGGCTGGCCAGTGGTTCGGGCACGGACCTGGAGACCCTGACCCAGCATTGGCGCGACCGACTGGTCACGGGCGAGCCGTCGAATCAAGTCCTTTACCGTTTTCATGACAATCGCGTGCTGGGGCGAGCCCTGACGTGTCTACCGCCCGAACATTTCCCCGGTTACCTTGGGCCTATCGCCAGCCTGTGCTACTGGCAGGTCGAGCAATGGCAGGTCAGCGACAACCCCGATCCTGGGGTTCACCCGCTGCCATCCGAGCCTGCGTGGCTCAACTTGGCCACTCCACAGGCTATCTACAACGCCGTGCAGTTCGACAACATCCGGCGCTATTTCATGCGTGAGTACACGGAGCCTTTGGTGGCGCTGGCCGAGCAGCAGAACATCGACGTCTGGTTGCGTACTCAGCTCGATTTGGCCCGCACCTGGGATTGGCGCGAGCCCGAAGCAATCTATTTTCTGCTGACTCAGAGCTTGTACGCGGCGGATTATGCGCCGCCTGAATCCTGGCGCCCCAAGCCCAGTGAAACCCCGGCGCAGCATTTCGCACGCCTCTACCAGGAAGCGTTGTATTGGCAGGGAGAACAGCCATTATGAAAACGCCCCTCCAACGGCTGTTACTTGGAGCTTGTCTGGCTTTGGCCAGCGGTTGCTCAGCCATGGGCTCCTCAGACAGTTTTACCTTGAGTGCCGACTTGCCCGCCGACTTTGCCTATGTCGCGACTGTGACCTATGTCCCTGCCTGGGGCCAGAATTGCACCTTGGGTAAAGGGGACAATATGACCCCGCAGTTCAACCGTGAGTGGCGCACTCAATACAAACCCGATGCGCAGATCGCCATACGCCGAATCAGCAAAGGCTGTGAATTGCTGCTGTATCGCATCGAGTTGGATATCAACGCGACTTACGGCAAGGATTGGGGGGACATCGGTGGTGATTCTGCGGCAATCGCAGTGCGTGAAAACTTGAGCAGTGCTGATAAAGGCACCTTCAACGCTGCCGGTGAAAGTGAAGTCCTGGGTCAGTGCCAGTGGTTGTTTCGGACGATTGGCCCTAAGCGCTACATCACGAAAATCCTCACCTGCAAAAGCACCGATACCCAAGGCAACGTGACCCGAGGGCAGCCCTTCGCGGCTTACACCCTGGACCAACTGCCGGGTAAAACCGTGCGTTTGAAGATCAAGTTGGCGGCTGAGGAAAGACCAGCAATTGGTGACACCTGGGTCAAGGTGCCGGGTGGTTGGAAGCGCTGCATGGGCGATAACTTTGAAGACCAATATGCCTTTTGCTACGGCAATTACACCGATTTCAGCACCTTCAGAATGCCCGATGGCCGTATTTGCAGCATTTACCCTGGCTGCAGTGAAAACAAGGAAGTGAGCCCATGACGTATCAGAAAACCTTGTATTGGCAAGGAGGTGCTCGGCAATGAATGCTCTCATTCACCGCCTGTTCCTCAGTGGCTATCTGATTTTGACAAGCGGCTGCTCAGCCACGGGCCAGTCAGACAGCTTTACCTTGAGTGCCGACTTGCCCGCAGACTTCACTTACGAAGCCACAGCTGCTTACGTTCCGGCTCCAGGCGAAACATGCAGTGTACCGGGTGGTAAAAACACCCGGATTGGCATCAACAGAAAATGGAAGAAAACCTACACGCGCGATTCCGAAATTCGGTTGCACAGAACCGTGAGCGGCTGCCCATTGGTGTTGCAGTACGTTGAGTTTTATATCAATGGGACTTATGGCAAGGATTGGGGGGATTTTGCCCGCGACTTTGGAAAGATCCTGGTGCGTGAATACTTGAGCAGTGCTGATAAAGGCACCTTCAACACTGCCGGTGAAAGTGAAATCCAGGGTCAGTGCCAGTGGTTGTTTCGGACGATGGGTGGTTTGCGTCGCATTGTAAAAATCCTCACCTGCAAAAGCACCGATGCCCAAGGCAACGTGACCCGAGGGCAGCCCTTCGCGGCTTACACCCTGGACCAACTGCCGGGTAAAACCGTGCGTTTGAAGATCAAGTTGGCGGCTGAGGAAAGACCAGCAATTGGTGACACCTGGGTCAAGGTGCCGGGTGGTTGGAAGCGCTGCATGGGCGATAACTTTGAAGACCAATATGCCTTTTGCTACGGCAATTACACCGATTTCAGCACCTTCAGAATGCCCGATGGCCGTATTTGCAGCATTTACCCTGGCTGCAGTGAAAACAAGGAAGTGAGCCCATGAGCTTCAAGTCTTTAACGCCCGGTGACGGCCCCTCAATGGAGGGGCGTATGTACACCTGCCCGTTGCGCGGCCAGGCGACCAGTTTTCAGTTGGTGGATGAATTCGGTGACGGTCAGCCTTATGCGGGACTGGCCTATGAGGTGACCGATTACGAAGATGTCACCTACACCGGCAGATTGGATGCAAACGGCGTGGGCAGTGTAGAGAATCACTACTGTGGGCCGGTGTTGCTTAAGCTGAATCAGGCGTATCAGGGGGCACAGAGGATCTATACGTTTTTACGCGAGAGGCCGCACTACCCCCTCCCCATCACCGAGCTACAAGTCCGTGCCGAGAGCACCCGGTTTTTCAACAAGGATGGGGCTCGTACTCGCAGCAACCCGGCACAAGCCAAGGCTGGCAGTTTTTATCAGGTCGAAGTGCGTGAGCTGGTGGAGCATGACGCGCACCTGCCACCTATGGTCGAGCGACACTTTCCCCCCAATCGGCATGTGTACTCGCTGTTTCGACAGCCGCCCCAGGCCACGGGTTTCCTCGATGGCGGGGCCGCGCAGGGCGACAGGTCGACCGACAATGCAATGGCTGACCTGGGGTTTGCCCCGCCGGCGCCCAAGGTGCAGGGCATCGCCTTGCTGCCCAACCGCCACCATGTGCTGGAGGTCCGCCCGCTGCGGGCCTTGCGGCCGATGCTGTCGACCGGCGCGCAGTTTTGCGCGCTCAACCTCTACCAACTGGCGCTGCTGGCGACCTTGAGTTACAGCGGGTTTGGTCAGGAGCCGCGCTTTCACCCGGTGGATAGCCCGCGAGTGAGTTTTCCGGGGCAACCCAGCAGCGGTAACTGGTTTGGCGCCGTGCTGCCGACCTTTGCCGAGTTGTGGCAGGTCGATGCCGACCAGCGCGGCGGCAAAGCCTATTACCCGCTGTATGAAGAGGTGCCTTACTCCAGGCGCCTGGAAATTGTCCCGTTCGACCCGCAGTTGTACCCCGAGGTCAATCATCCGAGCCTGGGCGACGCCCAGGAAAACCCGGCCAACATCCATTTCTTTGATGATGCCAATAAGCCTGAGGGGACGGACACCCAAGCCTACATCACCCATCACGAAGAGCTGATTCTGATCGCTGTGCGCGGCACGGCGGAAAAGGCCGATGCGTTGCGTGATATGGACGCCGAGCAAGTGCCTTTCGAGGAGGGCGAAGGCAAGGTGCATAACGGCTTTTATGGCGCGGCCAAGGCGCTTCGTGAGTTTGTTGTCCGCTATCTGGACAAGTTCTACAGCGGGCAAAAAATTGTGATCACCGGGCACAGCCTGGGCGGGGCCGTGGCGCTGATCCTCTCCGAGATGCTGCGGCGGAGTAAGCGCTACGAAGCGAATATTCTGCTCTACACCTATGGCAGCCCAAGGGTCGGCGATACCCGCTTTGTCAGCGGCGCCGAAGCCCTGGTGCACCACCGCTTCGTCAATCATAACGATCCGGTACCAAGTGTCCCCGCCACCTGGATGAGCACTTCCAAGCCCAAGGTGCTGGCGGCGCGTGGGGCGGTGACGGTATTCAATGCTCCGGTGGGCTTGACGTTGTTCATTACCGGGTTGATCAATTTTACCGGCGAGCCCTACGCCCACCACGGCACGTTGCGCCACTTCCTGCCGGTGGATTTTGGCGCAGGGCGCAAGTCAGCGATTCTCTGGGCGCCGGGTTGTTGCACCATTCTCGATCAGGGCTGTGCCAGGGTCTTGCAGGAAATCGATGGCCTGCCGGTGCGTGGCTCGCTCCTGCGGCAACTGCTGGATAACGCCGATCACAAGATGGTCGTCAGCTATATCCCTCACTGCTGGGCCACCCTGCGCCGTTGGCAGGAGTCACAGGTGTTCCAACGCCCCTTGGTGACCGAGCGGGAGCTCAGTCGGGTCGACGGGGCATTGGCCAGTATCACCCAGCAATTGCGTGATCTGGACCGCAGCCTGTGGGGACGGCCCGATGCCTACCTGCGTTCTCAACAAAGCGTGCTCGCTGTCGACCGGCTGCGCACTGAAATCAATGCACTGAGCATGACTCGCCAACGCCTGCGTGAGTTGAGCGTTACCAGGATCGACGAAAGTGATTTGTACGGTGCTTTCGCCGGTCAAACGCAATTGCTGGCCGAAGGCCTGCCGCGTTGGCTGGATCACCCGGAAAACACCGTGCAGGAGCAATTGGCGATGATGGCGCCGCCAATCGACGACTCTGAACAAGCGATAGCCGAGTTGCTGGGCGGCCATGTAGCGGGAGCACCCTACGATCTGGATATCGCTTCACTCATTTGAAGCCCATTGCAGCTCGTCGCAGGGCCTTGCCTAGCAAGGGTGGCGGGAAGCGGGTTCGCTAGCTTCCCCCGGGCCTATTTCTGCTCTTCGCCCTGCACCTGACCATCCCAGCCCCCCCCCAGCGCGGCGATCAATTGCACGCTGGCAATCAGCCGGCTCTGCAGCAGGCTGAGGACGCTGCGTTCGTTGCTCAGGGCAGTGGCCTGGCTGGTGACCACGTCCAGGTAGGCGATCAATCCGGCCTTGTACTGGTTCTCGGTCAGGCGCAGGGCCTCACGCGCCGAATCCAGGGCCTGCTGGCGCACCTGGGCTTCGTCTTCCAGAACCTTGAGCTGGATCATGTAGTTCTCCACCTCGCGGAAACCGTCGAGCACAGTCTGCCGGTACTTGGCCACGGTCTGGTCGTAGGCGGCTTCAGTGCGATCCACTTCCGCCGAGCGCTGGCCACCATCGAACAGGGTCATGGCCAGTTTTGGCCCCACTGACCAGAACCGGTTCGGCACGCTGATCCAGTCGGCGTAGGTACTGCTGCTGTAGCCTCCGGCCAGGCTCAGGGTCAGGTCCGGGTAATAGGCGGCCTTGGCCACGCCGATATTGGCGTTGGCCGCGATCACCGAACGCTCCGCCGAGGCGATGTCCGGACGCCGCTCCAGCAACTGCGAGGGCAGCGCCAGGGGCACCTGGGGCAGCGCCGGAATCTGCGAGGTTTCTGCCAGGTTGAACTGCGCCGGCGGCACGCCGATCAACACCGCGATGGCGTTCTCGAACTGCGCCCGCTGCCAGATCAGGTCGATCAGGTCGGCCTGGGTGCTTTTGAGCTGGGTCTGGGCCTGGGCCACCGCATCCTTGCCGGACACCCCGGCCTGATACTGGTTCTGGGTCATGGTCAGGGAGCGCTGGTAAGCCGCCACCGTGGCTTCCAACAAGCGCTTCTGCTCATCGATCACCCGCAGTTGCAGGTAGTTCTGCACCAGCTCCGACTGCTGGCTCAGGCGCATGGCCGCCAGATCGGCGAAGCTCGCCTCGGCACTGGCTTGATTGGCTTCCAGGCCGCGGCGCAGCTTGCCCCAGATGTCCGCCTCCCAGCTCACCCCCAATTGGGTGTTGTAGGTGTCACGAATGCCGCTGCTGGAACTGCTCAGCCCCGAGTTGCTGCTGCCGGTGCCCTGGCTGGCGCGGGTCTTGCCGGCGCTCAAGTCGACACTGGGAAAGAACGCCCCCCGGGAGCTGCGCACCAGGGCCTGGGCCTGACGGTATTGCGCTTCCGATTGGGCGACGCTCTGGTTGGAGTTGTTGAGCTTCTCGATCAGGCCATTGAGCTGGGTGTCGCCGTACAGCTCCCACCAGGCGCCACGGGCCAGGGCATCGCTGGGGTTGGCCTGACGCCAGCCCTGGGCCTCCTTGTACTGCACCGGTTCGGCCACCTGGGGCCGCTGATAGTCGGGACCGATGGCGCAGGCACTGAGCAGCGCCACGCACAGGCCCAGGCTCAAGGCCCGCGAACCCCGGGCCATGGCCAGGCGCTGGGCGGACAGCGGAGAAACAGGACGGGACGATTGGTCGGTCATAGCGGCGTTTCCAGAGCAGCATCGGTACGGACCCCACGCCAGTGGTTGAACTTGTGGCGCAGGCGATCGAGGTAGAGGTAGACCACCGGGGTGGTGTAAAGGGTCAGGATCTGGCTGAAGACCAGGCCGCCAATGATGGTCAGGCCCAGGGGCTGGCGCATTTCCGAGCCTTCGGCGTTGCCCAGCAACAAGGGCAAGGCACCCAGGATCGCCGCCAGGGTGGTCATCAGGATCGGCCGCAGGCGTTGCAGGCAGGCACTGCGGATCGATTGCAGCGGGTCCAGGCCCTGGTGGCGCTCCAGTTGCAGCGCCAGGTCGATCATCAGGATCGCGTTCTTCTTCACCACCCCGATCAGCAGGAACAGCCCCAGCAGCGAGATCAGGCTGAACTCGCCGCCCAGCACGTAGATCGAGAGCAAGGCGCCGACCCCGGCCGACGGCAGGGTGGAGAGGATGGTCAGCGGGTGAATGTAGCTTTCATAGAGCACCCCAAGCACCAGGTACACCGCCAGCAATGCCCCGAGAATCATGAACGGCTGGCTCTTCTGGGTGGCGGCGAAGGCGTCGGCGGTGCCGGCCATCTTGACGATCACGTCCTCGGGCATGCCCAGCTTGGCAATCGCCCGCTCGATAGCCGCGGTGCCCTGCTCCACCGTCACGCCTTCGGCCATGTCGAAGGAAATGCTCTCTGAGGCGAACTGCCCTTCGTGGCTGACCCGGTCGTCTTCCAGGCTGTTTTCATAGTGGGCGATGGTCGACAAGGGAATCCGCGCGCCCTCGCTGGTGATCACCTGCACCTGATTCAGGGTAATCGGGTCCCGGGCGTATTTCGGGTTGACCTCCATCACCACCTGATACTGGTTGAGGCTGTCGTAGATGGTGGAGATCTGCCGCTGGCTGTAGGCGTTGTTGAGCACGGCGGTGACCATGTCCATGTCCACCCCCAGGCGCTTGGCCTGGTCACGGTCGACGATCAGAGTCACTTGCTGGGCGCCGTGGCCTTCGCGGGCGTCGATGGCGGTCAGCTCAGGCAAGGCGCGCAGCGCGGTCACCACTTTCGGGTACCACTGGCGCAGCTCGCCCAGATCGCCGCTTTGCAGGATGTAGGAATACTGCGAGGTGGTCTGCTCGCGGCCGCCGCCGAACTGCAGGTCCTGATCGGCCATCAGCATCAGTTGCGCGCCGGGCACCTTGGGCATTTCCTTGCGCAAACGCTCGATGACCTTCTGCGCCGAGATGTCGCGCTCCTTGATCGGCTTGAGGCGCACCAGCATGAAGGCGTTGTTGGTGCCGTTGCTGCCGCCGATAAAGCCGGCCACGCTTTCCACCGCGGCGTCCTTGAGCACCGCGCGGCGGAAGATCTCCATCTTCGGCTGCATCACGCTGAAGGACAGGCCGTCGTCGCCGCGCACGAAGCCGATCAACTGGCCGGTGTCCTGCTGCGGCATGAAGGTCTTGGGCACCACCACGTACAGGGCCACGTTGACGCCAATGGTGACCAGCAGGCTGAGCAGGGTCAGGCGCTTGTGCCGCAGCACCCAGTCCAGGCTGGTGGCGTACTTGCCCACCATCCACTCGTTGCTGCGCCGGCTCCAGCGTTGCAAGGCGTTTTCCTGGCCCGGGGTGTGGGGCTTGAGCCAACGGGCGCAGAGCATCGGGGTCAGGGTCAGGGACACCACCAGGGACACCACGATGGCCGCTGCCAGGGTGATGGAGAACTCACGAAACAGGCTCTCGATGATCCCGCCCATGAACAGGATCGACAGGAACACCGCCACCAGCGACACGTTCATCGACAGCAGGGTGAAGCCCACCTCCTTGGCCCCCAGGTACGCCGCCTTCATCGGCGCGATACCTTCGTCGATGTGCCGGGAAATGTTCTCCAGGACCACGATGGCGTCGTCCACCACCAGCCCGGTGGCGAGGATCAGCGCCATCAGCGACAGGTTGTTCAGGGAGAACCCATACAGGTACATGATGGCGAACGTGCCCACCAGGGACACCGGCACCGCCAGGGTCGGGATCACCGACGCGCGGAAATTGCCAAGGAACAGGAACACCACCAGGATCACCAGGGCCACGGCGATCAACAGGGTCATCTCCGCCTCGTGCAGGGTGGCCTTGATCACCGGCGAACGATCCATGGCCAGGTTGAGCTTGACGCTGGCCGGCAGCACCGCCTGCAACGCCGGCAACTGGGCCTTGATCTCGTTCACCGTCTCGATGATGTTGGCCCCGGCCTGACGGTTGATCACCAGCAGCACCGCCGCATCGTCGTTGAAGAAACCGCTGTTATAGCGGTCTTCCACGCCGTCGCTGACCTTGGCCACGTCTTTCAGACGCAGGGCCGCACCGTCCTTGTAGTGGATGATCAGCGGCTCGTAGTCGCGGGCCTTTTCCAGCTGATCGTTGGCCTGGATCTGCCACAGCCGCTGCTCGTCCTCCACCGACCCCTTGGGCCGACGCTGGTTGGCGTTGGCAATGGCGTTGCGCACGTCGTCCAGGGCCACGCCGTACTGGTTGAGCAACTGCGGCTCCAGCTCGATGCGCACCGCCGGCAAGGAGCTGCCGCCGATCTGCACTTCGCCCACGCCCTGCACCTGGGACAAGCTCTGGGACAGGATGGTCGAGGCCAGGTCGTAGAGCTGGCCCTTCTCCAGCACATCGGAGGTCAGCGACAGCACCATGATCGGCGCCTGGGACGGGTTGACCTTCTTGTAGGTGGGCATGCTGCGCATGCCGCTGGGCAGCAGGTTGCGCGAGGCGTTGATGGCCGCCTGCACTTCCCGCGCCGCGCCGTTGATGTCGCGGTCCAGGTCGAACTGCAGGATCACCCGGGTCGAGCCCTGGCTGGAGCGGCTGCTCATGGTGTTGACCCCGGCAATCGCGCCGAACGAGCGCTCAAGCGGCGTGGCCACGGTGGACGCCATGACCTCGGGGCTGGCCCCGGGCAGGCTGGCCTGGACCACGATCACCGGGAAATCCATCTGCGGCAGCGGCGACACCGGCAGCAGGCCGAAGCTGACCCCGCCCAGCAGCATGATCGCCAACGACAGCAGCATGGTCGCCACCGGGCGTTTGATGAAAGGTCCGGACAGGTTCATGGCTGAACGCCCCGGGCTGGAGGCTGGCTACGCCCCTTCATGCCTCCACCTCTTGGGCGTCTTCACCTTTGCCGAAGCGCCGACCCAGGCGGTCGAAGTACAGGTAGATCACCGGCGTGGTGAACAGGGTCAGCACCTGGCTCACCAGCAGGCCGCCGACCATCACCAGGCCCAGGGGCTGGCGCAGCTCGGCACCCGAACCTGTGGCCAGCATCAGCGGCACGGCGCCGAACAGCGCCGCCAGGGTGGTCATCAGGATCGGCCGGAACCGCAGCAGCGCCGCCTGGTAGATCGCCTGTTCCGGGGCCATGCCCTGGTGGCGTTCGGCGTCGAGGGCGAAGTCGATCATCATGATCGCGTTCTTCTTGACGATGCCGATCAGCAGGATGATGCCGATGATCGCGATCATGCCCAGGTCATTGCCGCTGAGGATCAGCGCCAGCAAGGCCCCCACCGCCGCCGAAGGCAGGGTGGAGAGAATGGTGATCGGGTGGATGTAGCTCTCGTAGAGCACCCCCAGGACGATGTACATGGTCACCACCGCCGCCAGGATCAGCAGCAAGGTGCTCGACAGCGAAGCCTGGAAGGCCTCGGCGGCGCCCTGGAAGCGGGTCTGCACCCCCACTGGCATCCCAATGTCCTGCTGCACCTGTTCGATGACGTTAACCGCCTCCCCCAGGGCCACACCGGGCGCCAGGTTGAAGGACATCATCACCGCCGGGAACTGGCCGATATGGGCGATGGCCAGTTGCGCCTGGCGCTCCTCGACATGGGCCAGGCTCGACAGCCGCACTTGCCCGCCGTCGGTGGTCTTGACGTGGATCTGCTCCAGGGCCTGGGGGCCGATGCGCTCGCCAGCCTGGGCCTGGAGCACCACCCGGTACTGGCTGGCCTGGGTGTAGATGGTGGAAATCTGCCGCTGGCCGAAAGCGTCGTACAGGGCGTCGGTGATGTTGGCCACCGAAACCCCGACCCGGGACGCCGCATCGCGGTCGATCACCAGGTACACCTGCAGGCCCTTGTCCTGCAGGTCGCTGGCCACGTCGGTGAGTTCCGGGCGCTGGGCCAGGGCTTCGCTCAGGCGCCCGCTCCACAGGGCCAGCAGCTCGGCGTCCGGCGAAGACAGGCTGAACTGGTACTGGGTACGACTGACCCGGTCCTCGATGGTCAGATCCTGCACCGGCTGCATGAACAGGCGGATGCCCAGCAGTTTGTCCACCTCAGGCTGAATCCGTGCAATCACCTGGGCCGCGCTCAGGTCACGCTGGTTGTGGGGCTTGAGGTTGATCAGCAGACGGCCACTGTTGAGGGTCGCGTTGTCGCCGTCGACGCCGATGTAGGACGACAGGCTTTCCACGGCCGGGTCCTGCAGGATGATCTTCGCCAGGTCTTGCTGGCGTTGGCTCATGGCGGCGAAGGACACCGACTGCGGCGCCTCGGAAATGCCCTGGATGACCCCGGTGTCCTGCACCGGGAAGAAGCCCTTGGGCACCACCAGGTACAGGAACACGGTCAGGCCCAGGGTGCCGACGGCCACCATCAGGGTCAGGAACTGGTGCTTGAGCACCCATTGCAACTTGCGCCCGTAGCTTTCGATCAACCAGTCGATCCAGGCGCCGCTGGCGCGGTAGAAGCGCCCCTGCTCTTCAGGCTTGGGCTCACGCTTGAGCAACCGCGCGCACATCATCGGCGTCAGGGTCAGGGACACCACCAGGGAAATCAGGATCGCCACCGCCAGGGTGATGGCGAATTCGCGGAACAGCCGGCCCACCACATCCGCCATGAACAGCAGCGGGATCAACACCGCGATCAGCGACAGGGTCAGGGAGATCAGGGTGAAGCCGATCTGCTTGGCGCCCTTGAGCGCCGCCTGCATCGGGCTGTCGCCCTCCTCGATAAAGCGCGAGATGTTCTCCAGCATGACGATGGCATCGTCCACCACGAAACCGGTGGCGATGGTCAGGGCCATCAGGGTCAGGTTGTTCACCGAAAAACCGGCCAGGTACATCACGCCGAAGGTGCCGATCAGCGACAGCGGCACGGCAATCGAAGGAATGAGGGTGGCGCTGGCCCGACGCAGAAAGAGGAAGGTCACCATCACCACCAGGGCAATGGCGATGAACAGCTCGTGCTGCACATCCTTGACCGAGGCGCGGATGGTCTGGGTGCGGTCGGTGAGCACCGTGACGTCCAGGCCCGCCGGCAGGTTGTCGGTGATGCTCGGCAGCAGCGCCTTGATCCGGTCCACCACCTCGATCACGTTGGCCCCGGGCTGGCGCTGGATATTGAGCAGCACGGCCTGGTTTTCGTTGGCCCAGGCCGCCAGCCGCTCGTTCTCGGCGCCGTCGACGATCTCGGCGACATCCTTCAGGCGCAGCGGTGCGCCATTTTTGTAGGCCAGGATCAGCTCGGCGTAATCCTTGGGCGAGGTCAGCTGGTCGTTGGCATCGAGCATCGAGACCCGGGTCGGGCCGTCGAAGTTGCCCTTGGGCTGATTGACGTTGGACGCGGCAATCAGGGTGCGCACGTCCGCCAGGTTCAGGCCGTTGGCCGCCAAAGCCTCGGGGTTGACCTTGATCCGCACCGCCTGGCGCTGGCCCCCGGCGATGCTGACCATGCCGACGCCGCTGATCTGGGCGATCTTCTGTGCCATGCGGGTGTCGACCAAGTCATTGAGCTTGGGCAGCAGCATGGTCTTGGAGGTGATGGCCAGGGTCAGCACCGGGGTGTCCGCCGGGTTGACCTTGTTGTACACCGGCGGCGCCGGCAGGTCCTTGGGCAGCAAGTTGGTGGCAGCGTTGATGGCTGCCTGCACCTGTTGCTCGGCCACGTCCATATTGATGTCGAGGCTGAAACGCAGGGTCAGCACCGAGGCGCCACCGGAGCTGGTGGAGGCCATTTGGGTCAGGCCGGGCATCTGCCCGAACTGGCGCTCCAGGGGCGCGGTGACCGCGCTGGTCATCACGTCCGGGCTGGCCCCGGGGTACAGGGTCATGACCCGGATAGTCGGGTAGTCCACCTGGGGCAAGGCCGAGACCGGCAACAGGCGATAGGCGATCAGGCCGGCCAGGACAATGGCCAGCATGCTCAGGGTGGTGGCTACCGGACGCAGGATGAACAGTCGCGAGAAATTCATGCGCCGACCTTTTGCGCCTTGCCATCAGCCGGCTTGCCATCCGCGGCCGGTGCAGCGGCGGGCTTGCCCTGCAGGTGTTCGGTGGGGCTGGTGGGCACTTCACTGCTGTCGTTGACCACTTCCACCTCGCTGCCGTCCTTGAGGCGGTCGGTGCCTTCCATCACCACCCGGTCACCGGCCTTGAGGCCGTCCTTGATCACCGTCAGGTCGCCGTTGCTGTCGCTCACCTGCAGTTGGCGGATCTTCACCTTGTTATCACCATCCAGGGCGTAGACGAAGGTGCCGTTGGTGCCGAACTGGATCGCGGCCGAAGGTGCCAGCACCACATTCTTCAGGGTGTCGGCCAGCAGCCGCACATTGACGAACTGATTGGGAAACAGGCCCTGGTCGCGGTTATCGAAGCGCGCCTTGAACTTCAGGGTGCCGGTGGTGGTGTCGATCTGGTTGTCCAGGCTCTGCAGCATGCCGCTGGCCTGCAATTTCACATCGCCCCGGTCCCAGGCTTCCACCGGCAGCTTGGCGCCGCTGTGGTAGCGCTTGAGCACGGTGTCCAGGCTGTTCTCCGGCAGGGTGAAGGCCACGCTGATGGGCTGGGTCTGGGTGATGATCACCAGTGCCGAGGTGTCGTTGGCCGACACCAGGTTGCCCACGTCCAGCTGACGCAGGCCCACACGTCCGGCGATGGGCGCACGGATATTGGTGAATTCGAGGTTGAGCTTGGCGTCGTTGACCGCCGCCTGATTGGTCTTGACCGTACCCTGGTACTGGCCCACCAGCGCCGCAGCGGTGTCCAGGGTCTGTTTGGCGATGCTGTCCTGGGCGTACAGGCCGCGATAACGCTCAAGGTCGACCTGGGCGTTCTTCAGCTGGGCCTGGTTCTGCAGCAAGGTGCCTTCGGCCTGGAGCAAGGCGTTCTGGTACGGGCGCGGATCGATCTGCGCCAGCAAGTCGCCGGCCTTAACCATCTGCCCTTCCTCGAAGTTGACCTTGACCAGCTCCCCCGCTACCCGGCTACGCACATTGATGGTGTTGAGTGCCGTCACCGTGCCCAGGGCCTTGTAGTACAGCGGGAAGTCACCCTGAGTCACCGGCGCCACCCGCACCGGGATCGGCCCGCTGGCACCGCCGAAGCCAGGGCGCAGGCTGCCGCTGCGTCCGGTATGCCCGGCCGCGGCCTTCGCCTGAGCACCCTCTTTGGGGGCGCTGCCGGCGGGCCAGAATTTCCAGCACAGGCCGATCACCAGCAGCAGGACAAACAGGCCGAACAGCCAGCGACGAGAGTTGCGGGGAGCAGAGGATTGCATGGAGTGATCAACCATTGGGCGCGTGGGAGTCTTCTTTGGGGAAGGCTGAAAGATAAGCACTAGAGCGGTTTTAGCAAAGCGCCTTTACCGGCAATTTACCTTTGACTGACGTTTCAAGGTGCGGCGCTAAGCCACTGAAGCACAAATAAAAACGGCCTGGACAGAGCCAGGCCGTGAATAATTGTAAAACCTGTTACTTGAGCACGGCCAGGGCCGCGTCGTAGTTCGGCTCTTCGGCGATTTCCTTGACCAGCTCGCTGTGCAGCACGGTGTCGTTTTCATCCAGCACCACCACGGCGCGGGCGGTCAGGCCGGCCAGCGGGCCGTCGGCGATGGCTACGCCGTAGTTTTCGATGAACTCGCGACCGCGCAGGGTCGACAGGTTCTGCACGTTTTCCAGGCCTTCGGCGCCGCAGAAACGGGCCTGGGCGAACGGCAGGTCAGCGGAGATGCACAGCACCACGGTGTTGGCCAGCTCGTTGGCCTGGGCGTTGAACTTGCGTACCGAGGTGGCGCAGGTCGGGGTGTCGACGCTTGGGAAGATGTTCAGCACCTTGCGCTTGCCGGCGAGGCTGCTCAGGGAAACATCGGCCAGACCGGCGCCTACCAGGGAGAACGCAGGGGCTTTGGAACCCACTTGCGGCAGTTGGCCGTTGACCTGAACCGGGTTGCCTTTGAGAGTGACTTGAGCCATGAACGGAGTCCTTTATTGAACAGTGATGATGGAACAGCAATGAGAAATTCTTGAGAGGCCGAAGTTAAGCATGAAACGGCGCGGGCACCTATTGCCGGGCGGATAAATTGTCCAACAAACCGCTTCAGCAACGCCCCGGCGAGCCGCGCAATGATCGCCGATCGTGGATCGGTAATCGGTAATCGGTAATCGTAAGAGCTGGCTTGCCAGCGAAGACGTCCGCAAGAGCACCGCAAGGCTCAAGGGCCCTTTCGCCGGCAAGCCGGCTCCTACAGGTGCGCCAGCAGCAGGTCCGCGACCGGGCCGCCGGAGGCCGGGTTCTGCCCGGTGATCACCCGCTGATCCTGTACGGCAAATGGTGCCCAGGGCGCGGCGGCCTTCTGGTACAGGGCACCGCGCTTGACCAGTTCGGTTTCCGTCAGGTACGGCACGTATTGGTCCAGCTCGGCCAGCTTTTCCTCCTCATTGGAGAACCCGGTGACCTGCTTGCCGGCAATCAGCAACGAACCGTCCCCCAGCTTGATGTTCAGCAAGCCCACCGCACCATGGCAGACCGAACTGACATAACCACCCTGCTCGTAGATGTCACGGCTCAGGGCCTGCAACTCGGGGTTGTCGGGGAAATCCCAAACCACGCCATGCCCGCCGGCGTAATAGATAGCCAGGTAATCCTTGGAGCGGACCTGCTCCGGCTTCAGGGTCGCGCCCAGGCGGCTCATGAAAGCGCTGTCCTGGTACCACTGCCAGTCGGTGTCGTCCGCCATGGCCAGGCTGTGGGGATCGATGGGCACATAGCCGCCCTTGGGGCTGACGTAATCCACCTCGAACCCTGCCGCCTCGACCTTTTTCACAAAGTGCACCGCCTCCCCCAGCCACAGGCCGGTGGCACGGTTCAAGGTCGGGTACTTGGCCACGCTGGTCAGGACCACTAGAATTTTCTTGCTCACGGCATGCTCCTTGGCTATCCACACAGAGAATCACGAAGACGGCTCGACGCTCAGCAAGCGCACCATGTTGCGGTGCCGGGCATCGAAAATCCGCGCCATGTAGGCATTGACCACCAACCGTTCCAAAGGTGCACCGCCGATGGCCCGATAGGTCACCCGGTCGGTGTACAGGGTCCCCCCTTCGGCGGCCTCCACCCGATGCTCATGGCGAAAGGCTCGCAACGGCCCCTTGAGCATTTCATCGACAAAATGCCGCTCGCCCACCTCACGTATAACCACCGTCCATGTCGCCGGAATGACACCCCACATCCAGTGCCTGAAGCTGAACTGGCGCCCGGCGCTGATCCGCAGATCGTTCAGATCGATGCCCCCCAAGGGCGTGACGGGCTCGGGAAAGATCTTCGGAAAGTTGGCCCCCCTCAAGACAGAAATCCAGGACCTGAGCCGGGCTGCAACCTGCCAGAAAAGTCGTGCGTTCAACTACGGGCATACCTGAAAGCTCCTTCCTCAACCAGAATACATATCACATACAGGATTAGGATAATCCTATAACTAGTTGTTTTTATTGGCTTTATTATTCTACAAACAACATTAACTTAACCTTATAGATAATAAGGCAATAGTCATAAATCACTTGAGGTTGTCCATTCCCTCCGAGCAGCCCCATACAACTCGGAGCACAGCTTCCGCGCATGGCAAATCAGCGCAGACCCGATCCCTGCCGCCCCCTACGGCCAACGCTGAGCCGTCCTGGCCTTCCTGCTTTTCAATAGACGGATTCGAGTCGGGGACTTTTATCCGGGAAACCGGTAGGGTGCGCAATTTCCTCCATCCATTACTGGATGTTGCTGCCGGTTGCACGGAGTTTTACCGCCCAATGAGTTGCTGGACCCTACTCGGCCTGCCCGCCACCGCAGATACCCGGACCATCAAGCGCCACTACGCCAGGCTGCTCAAGCAGACCCGTCCGGATGAAGACCCGCAAGGTTTCCAACGCTTGCGCGACGCCTATGAAGAGGCACTGGCCCATAAGGATTGGGAGCAACAGAACGAGCCCCTGGAGACGCTCGAGACCTGGGCAGACAACGCGCCGGCAACCTTGGCGCTGTCACCGGTGCAGCGGGTGGCCATGTTGCTCAAGGAGCTGCCTGTCGATCAGCTCGACCAGCGCTATCAGCAGGCCCAGGAGCAGGCGTGTGCCTATGAGTTCGAACTGGCCCTGCTGCGCTATTGCGTCGAACACCCGGCGCAAGCCGACGCGGTGTTGCGCTGGGGGTTCGAGCGTCTGCGCTGGATGAGTGCCTGGCAACGCCTGGATCTGCCGGAGTATCTGGTGCAGGAGTTGCAGCAGCAGCTCTATCAGCGAGTACAAGAGCCACTGGCCGCAGCCCTGGAGGCCAAGGATGAAGCGGCGTTCCTGAAGGCCTACGCCCAGCGTTCAGCCCACGCCTGGCTGCTGCACCTGCAACACCGACAATGGTTCAACCAATGGCTGGCACAGACACTGGCCAACAGTCCTTATTGGTCGGTGGCGGTGTTCCAGGCGGTCTGTGCCGGCCAAGGCTGGCACACCAATAGTGCAGACAACTGCCCGGAACAGCTCTGGCCGCGGCTGTTGAAACGCCATCAGGCACCGCTGTACCTGGCCCACCAGCAACAACTGGCGAGCGAACCGCCGAGCACCCCGGAACACCGTGCGGCACGCTTGTTACTCGCGCCCCTGAGCTTCAGTCAGCGCCGCGCCTGGGCCCGACACCTGGGCAACCTGGACTGGCAGGCCTGCCACAAGCTGGCCGCAAGCCTGGCGGCAGACTACCCGCAAGTCGCCGCCGGCATGCCCGCCAGCAACCCCTACTTCTGGCGGGACTGGGAACACGCGATCAACAGCTGGCCGATGCTCCTGGGCGTGGTCCTGGCCTGCCTGACCGGCGCCGTGAGCCAGTACAGCGGGCAAGACGCCAGCCCCTGGGAGATTGTCGGCGTCACGCTGGTCTGGGCTCTGTGCTTCTGCGCCGCAGGCGAAGGGCTGCAGCGACTTTGGCGCCCCCTGAGCCAACGCCTGTTCCAGTGGGACGAGCGCCTCAGCCAACACCTGCCTCGGCACCAGACGCCCTATCACGACGTGCAGCTGATCCGCGACCTGCTGCCCGCGGCGCTGCTGGGCGCACTGCTGGGCGTGGTGGTCCACCCAGTAGCCACTATCACTTATCTCGGGGTACTGCTGCTGGTGGCCCTGGCCCGTCAGCGCCAGATCGACCCGCTGAACGCCTGGCAACGCATCAACCCCTGGCCGCGTCGCCTGCTGCTGGGCACAGGACTGGTGCTGCTGGTGGCCGTCATCGCCACCCTCAAGTGGTTCGACGAGCGCTACACCGCCGGGCGTTATCAAGGCCTGCAGCCCTGGACCGAACGGCTGTGCGCGCGCATGCCGGCCGATACCCCCGAGTGCGCAGCACCGGCCACCCAGGAGCAGTGGTACCCCAAGGAGGAGCGGCCATGAGCCAACGCCCCTTGTTGCTTTTCGGTTGCACGCTGATTTTCGGCTTGTTTGCGCTCCTGGCTGCCGGAGCCCCGATCGCCCGCTTCGAACTGTGGCTGGCCAGCCTGGACAGCCCCGCCAGCGCCCAGGCCGCGGCCAGGGCGCCGCTGATCGACTGCGTCAACCAATACGATGTGCCTTGGCGCCTGGGCTACTACACCTACGGCACTCAAGCGGCCTGGCGCGCGGCGTTCACCGACCTGCTGAACAATGCCAAGGACTTCGCAGACGGCGCGAAGACCGACATGGATACCCTGCCCGCCCGTGACTGCGAACCGCGCATGCTCTATCGGCTGCGCCACCTGCAACCCGACGCCCCGCTGATCGGCCTGGCCGAGCGCTACATCGACGCACTGCACCAGGCCAACCTGGCCCGTCGCGCTCATTCCAGCGCCGTACCCGGTGCTTACATGCCGGCCGAGGAAGACGCGGCCACTGTTGCCCTGCTCAAGCCCAAGTTCGACCACTACCTGCAAGCCTCCGCCGACCTGCGCGCTGCCCTGGCGAGCGCAGACATCGGCGCCCGACGCGAGCAACAGCGGCTGCTTGAGCAACGCCTGGGGCAGGACATCCACTGGCACCTGCTGGACTACATGATCCAGGCGCGACTCACGGAGGAGCAGATCAGCCAGGGCATGCGCGAGAAAACCCTGACCCCGGCGCAACTGGCACAGGCCAGCCAGGACCTGCAACGGACCTGGGATGCCGGGCAGCCCTTGCGCAACCGACCACAGAGCAGCCGCACGCAACCGGCCTATTACCTGTGGAGCCAGATCACGCGGCCGGCGCAGCGCTATCAGCAAGCCTTGCTCGCCCTGCAGCAGGACTGGCAGAAACAGGCTGAGCCACAGCATCTGAGCGAGGACTATCACGCCATCATGCGGGCCTACGACTCGCTGCTCAGCTACTACAACAAGCAGGCCCAGATGGACTATTGAAGCGGCAGCGGCGCTGTTGGCCGCCGCCGGACAGCCAGGCCCTAACGCCCCTTGAACTTGGCGAAAGACTGGTGGAAGTCCGCCGCCCAACCGTCGATGACGTTCTTCACGTCATCGGCCTTCATCACTTGCGTGTCGTTTTCCAGGGGCTTGCCAGTGCCCTTGCGCACCACCTGGGCAATGACCTTGCCGCTGCTGCCATCGAGAAACACTGCCTCGGTGCCCAGCGTGGTTTGCTGGTCGCGAATTCCGCTGGCGGTGCTGACCGCCGCGGCCACCAGGGCCACAGGAATGATTTCATAAGGCTTAAGGCCTTCGGTTTTACTGCTGACCGCCGTGATTGCCGCCCGCACCACTAGCACCCCCAGCCCGGGGCCTTGAGCCAGGGGCAGGCTGCGCGCCGCCTCACGCCTGAGGGCCTGGTCGTAGTACTGATTGATGCCGTCGAGGGTGCTCTGGGGAATCTTCGCCGTGGCTTGTGGCTGCGGATAGAACTGGGTGGGTTCGATGTAGATCGCCCGGTACCGGTCGGTATCCAGCTTGGGATCGATCCAGCGCATCACCTCCACCCCGGAGGACGACTTGGCCTCCTTGAGTCGGCTGTAATCCTGGAGAAACCCGGAGTATTCGTCGGGCTGGGTCACGTTGCTGGAGCAGCCGACCATGGCCAAAGAGGCAAGGCACGCCGTGCCGATCATCAATGCAAGTTTCATGGGTAACTCCTGTAGGTGAAACAGCCAGAAACTGGCCAGGGGAGTTACAGGTATAGCCAAAAGTTTGTCGCTGGGCAGGGTGTTTTTTAAGATGGAAAGGCCCCAGGGGCCCCGACAAAAGCCATCTTCGGGGCCCCTTCGCCGGCAAGCCGGCTCCTACGGAAAAGGTGCCGGCGGTTACCGGCGGCGGAACAGCGGCCGGGGTTCGATCACTGAACGGCCATAGAGCACGCTCATGCCCACCAGTCCCTTGAGAGCGTCCAGGGCGCATTTGTCTTCGCGCACGGCAAAGCTGTCGAAGCCGCACTGGCGCATATGGCTCAGTTGATCGCGCAGCACGTCGCCAATGGCCCGCAACTCGCCCATCCAGCCCAGGCGGGTACGCAGCAGGTAGGCCTGGCTGTAGCCCCGGCCATCACGAAAGCTCGGGAAGTCCACGGCAATCAGCGGGATCAGCTTGAGCCAGGGCTTGAGGCTTTCCACTTCGTCATCCGGGCCGATCCATACGCCGTCCCGGGCCGGGTGATGCTCGATGCGACGCATCAGCCACAGAGCCAGGGGCAGGATCAGCGGCCCGTCGGGCAGCGTATCGTCAACCCCGCGCACCAGGCTCCAGGCATCGTCCTCGACCAATTGGGCTTCGCCCTCGCACAGCCGCAGCAGATTGTTCATGCCAGCGCCTCCAGGGCCTTGGGATAGACCCGCTCCTTGAACGGCTCCAGGCCGATGCGCTGCAGGGTCTCGACGAAGGGTTCGTCGCTTTCGCGGTAGCGCACGAAGGTGGCGATGATGCGCTCGATCACTTCGGGGATTTCCTCGGCGCTGAAGGACGGCCCGATCACCTTGCCCAGGGCGCTGTCACGGCCCTTGGCGCCACCCAGGGTGACCTGGAACCACTCGCTGCCGTTCTTGTCGACCCCGAGGATGCCGATATTGCCGATGTGGTGGTGGCCGCAGGCGTTCATGCAGCCGGAGATGTTCAGGCTGATGTCCCCCAGGTCATGGAGGTAGTCCAGGTCCTCGAAGCGCTGCTGGATGGCCAGGGTAATCGGCAGCGACCGGGCGTTGGCCAGGGCGCAGAAGTCGCCGCCCGGGCAGGCGATGATATCGGTCAGCAAGCCCGCGTTGGCGGTGCCCAGGCCATGCTCAGAGGCACACTGCCAAAGCTCGAACAGCTGCGACTTGGGCACATCCGGCAAGACGATGTTCTGTTCATGGGCAATGCGGATCTCGCCGAAGCCGAAACGCTCGGACCAGTCGGCCACCGCCTCCATCTGCTGACCGGTGACGTCCCCCGGCGGCGAGCTTGGCCCCGGTTTGGTGGACAGCACCACGCAGGTGTAACCCGGCACCTTGTGCGGGTGCACATTGCGCGCCACCCAGCGGGCGAAGGCCGGCGACTCGGCCAGGTGGCTGCCGTACTCCAGATCGGTGTCCGCCAGGCGCTCGTAGATTGGCGGCACGAAGGCGCTGGCGACCCGCTGGTACTCTTCGTCGGTGAGCTGCGCCGGACCGTCCTTGAGGTGCTGCCACTCCTCCTCCACTTCCTTGGCGAAGGCCTCGATGCCCAGGGCCTTGACCAGGATCTTGATCCGCGCCTTGTACTTGTTGTCACGCCGGCCATAGCGGTTGTAGACCCGCAGCACCGCCTCGACGTAGGACAGCAGGTGCTGCCAGGGCAGCCCGTCACGAATCTGCAGGCCAAGGATCGGCGTGCGCCCCAGGCCTCCGCCGACGATCACGCGCAAAAGCATTTCGCCGCTGCGGGCACGATAAAGATACAGGCCGATGTCATGCATCATGATGGCCGCGCGGTCCTGCCTGGCCGAGCAGATGGCGATCTTGAACTTGCGCGGCAGGAACAGGAATTCCGGGTTGATGGTGGACCACTGGCGCAGGATCTCCGCCAGGGGGCGCGGGTCCAGGTACTCATCGGCGGCGACCCCGGCAAAGGCCTCGGTGGTGATGTTGCGTACGCAGTTGCCGGAGGTCTGGATGGCGTGCATCTCCACCTCGGCCAGGCGCTGCAGGATGTCCGGCACCTGGGCCAGCTCGATCCAGTTGAACTGCAGGTTCTGCCGGGTGGTGAAGTGACCGTAGCCGCGGTCGAAATCCCGGGCGATGCTGGCCAGGGTGCGCATCTGCCGGGCACTCAGGGTGCCGTAGGGAATCGCCACCCGCAGCATGTAGGCGTGCTTCTGCATATACAGGCCGTTCTGCAGGCGCAGGGGCAGGAACTCCTCCTCACTCAGTTGGCCGCCCATGAAGCGCTCGACCTGATCACGAAACTGCGCCACCCGCTCAAAGACCAGGGCCCGGTCATAGTCGTCGTACTGATACATGTGCCTACCTCATCCTCATCGGTGCTGGTCGTGCTCGAAACGGCGCGTATTGTGAGGGGGCGACTATGCGCGTACGGCGCAGAACGTTACAGATTCAGGTAAAAACTAAAAAACCATATCAGCCGCCACCATAGCGCCGTGGACATGAGATAAATCTGATCCGTATTAATGCAGTTTTTCTGAGCCTGTTTTGTTTCCCCGCTGATTCCTACAGTGCACCCCGTGCCAGACCGGGTGGCCTGGCAAGACTTTGCAAACGTGGAAGCATTGACCATGAACTCAGCAACAATCGGACAGGCTTACAACTACAAGGTGGTTCGCCAATTCGTCGTCGCAACCGTGGTATGGGGCGTGATCGGCATGGCCATGGGGGTGTGGATCGCCTCGCAACTGGTGTGGCCGGAGATGAACCTCGATCTGCCCTGGAGCACCTTCGGCCGCCTGCGGCCGCTGCACACCAGCCTGGTGATCTTCGGCTTTGCCGGCAGCGCCCAGTTCGCCGCCAGCTACTACGCCGTACAGCGTACCTGCCAGGTACGGCTGTACTCCGACACCCTGGCCGCCTTCACTTTCTGGGGCTGGCAGTCGGTGATCGTGATCATGCTGATCACCCTGCCCCTGGGCTACACCACCACCAAGGAATACGCCGAGATCGAATTCGCCGGCGCGGTGTGGATGGCAGTGGTCTGGGTGGCCTATGCCATCGTCTTCTTCACCACCGTGGTGCGGCGCAAGAGCCAGCACATCTATGTCGGCAACTGGTTCTTCGGCGCCTTCATCCTGGTGATCGCCATGCTTCATGTGGTTAACCACCTGTCGATCCCGGTGGACTGGTTCAAGTCCTACCCGGTGTATTCCGGAGCCACCGACGCCATGGTCCAGTGGTGGTACGGGCACAACGCCGTGGGCTTCTTCCTGACCACCGGCTTTCTCGGGATGATGTACTACTTCGTGCCCAAGCAAGTCGGACGCCCGGTGTATTCCTATCGCCTGTCCATCGTGCACTTCTGGGCGCTGATCACCCTGTACATCTGGGCTGGCCCGCACCACTTGCACTACACCGCCCTGCCGGACTGGGCCCAGTCCCTGGGCATGGCCATGTCGCTGATCCTCCTGGCCCCGAGCTGGGGCGGCATGATCAACGGCATGATGACCCTCTCGGGCGCCTGGCATAAGTTGCGCACCGACCCGATCCTGCGCTTTCTGGTGCTGTCCCTGGCGTTCTACGGCATGTCGACCTTCGAAGGCCCGATGATGGCGATCAAGACCGTCAACGCCCTGTCCCACTACACCGACTGGACCATCGGCCATGTGCACGCCGGGGCCCTGGGCTGGGTGGCAATGATCACCTTCGGTGCGATCTACCACATGGTGCCCAAGGTCTTCGGCCGCGAGCAGATGTACAGCGTGCCGCTGATCAACCTGCACTTCTGGCTGGCCACCATCGGCACCGTGCTCTACATCGCTTCAATGTGGGTCAACGGCATCACCCAGGGCCTGATGTGGCGTGCGGTCAACGAAGACGGCACCCTCACCTACTCCTTCGTCGAGGCCCTGGTGGCCAGCCATCCGGGGTTCGTGGTGCGTTTTGCCGGTGGTGTGTTCTTCCTCAGCGGCATGCTGCTGATGGCCTACAACACCTGGCGCACCGTACGCGTGGCCGATGAAGAACTGGCCCTGAGCGACGCGCAGATCGCCTGAGCCAGGCATTGCCCGCCGGTCCCAGTGACCGGCGGCTTTTTTAGGGAGCCGGATGAGCGATGGATATTCTGTTCAATCTGCTGGGGGTGGCGTTTCTCTACCTCAGCATCGAGTACTGCCTGCGCCACCAGAGCGCCAAGAGCCTGGATGACGCCAGCCTGATTCCCTTTGCCGACGACCCCGACGTGGCGCATCGCGTGGAATTGGCCACTGGCAAGAAGATCAACGCCGTGGCGCCGGAAGAGCCCAAGCCGGGGTGGATCAACCTGGACATGTAACGCACTCCGTAGGAGCCGGCTTGCCGGCAAAGAGGCCCGCAAGACTTGTACATGGCCGGAGGCCGCTTTCGCCGGCGAGCCAGCGCCTGCATCAGGCGCGCTCGCGGGGGATCAGGCTCTGCAATTGGGCCGCCAGGAAGTTGCCGTCGAAAACGAAGGTGTCGGGGTCCTTGAGGCCGTTGGTCTTGCGCCATTGCCAGGCGCCGCTGGCCTCGCCCACCAGGGAAACACTGCCCAGGCGCGCCGCCGTCAGGCCGATCACCGCCAGGGAAATCTGCCCATTGGGCCCCATCACATCCGGGACGAACTCCACTGGTTTGCCAGCGATGACGATGGTCAGCTTCTCGCTGTAGAAGCTGGAGCTTTCCAACGGCAATGCCGGGCTGAAGGCCACATAAGGCTCGCGGTGCAGCTCCAGCAGATCCGGCAGCAGCACCGGTGCCAGCCACTGTTCAATCTGCCCGAACAGCTCATGAATACGCCGGGCCCAAACCACCGACTGGCTGTCGAACAGCTGCTTCTTGTGGGCTTCGCTGGCGGCGTAGTGGCGGAGCATCTCGCCCAGTTGCTGGATATCGTCCATTGCGGTGTGTCCCTGGCATCGACCTTTGGGAACAGCAGGTCGCCGGTATTGATCATGGCAGATGCCGGTCCCGGGCGTTGGGGTGTTTACCCCAGGGCCAGCCCATTCCTCTAGCCGCTGGCACCGGCCTTGCCCCGGCATGTCGCTGCGGGCCGTTTACTGCCCGCGGCTGGGATACCGGACAGGTACAGGGAGGCACGATTGAAAACGCAGCCGGTACTGGCGCGGGGTCAGGCCGAGGCTTTTGCGCAAGGCGCTGCCCAGGTGCGATTGGTGGGCAAAGCCGCTGTCGTGGGCAATGGCCGCCAGGGGCAGGTCCGTATGCTCCAGCAGGCGCCGGGCCGCTTGCAGCCGCACCTCGGTGACCCAGGCATGGGGCGTCAGGCCGACGGCGCGGCGAAAGTCCCGCAGCAGGCGCAGTTCGTTGTGACCGTAAGTGAGTGCCAATTGCGCCAGGGACAAGGGCTGGGCGTACTGGTCGGCCATCTGCTCCAGCACCTGCCCCAGCCGTGGTAACGGCGCCGTGGGAATGTGGCGGGAATGGGACAGACCGACAAAGGCCAGGGCACAGTGCTCCAGGGCCAACTCATCGATGACAGGCGCCAACAGCAGGCGCCGGGCCTCACGCCCCAGGGCCAGGGCCTCGGCATGCCCCGGACGCTGCAGGCGGCGCTCGCCGGGGATCAGCGGCGTCTGCTCCTGCCAGCGCGCCAGCAGGTATTCACCGCCACGGGCAGATTCGGAGAACACCTCAACGCCCTTGGGCGTCAAGGCCAGGGTGCCGGGCCAGGTGTCGAAATCCTCGCGCCGATCGGAGTCGATGGCATGCACCCCGCGCTGGCGTTCCAGGGTCACGCCCAGGGTCTGCCACTGCGCCGGATCGCGCGCGCTGTAGGCGGCTGCGGGCAACAGTTGCAGAAGCAGCCGACCGCCCAGCAGACGGTGTTCGAGGACCTCGGGCATGTGAAATTTCCTGATAGATCGCCAGCTCAGGCGAGACGAAACTGAAGCTCACTCACCCACACCACAGAGGAGTTGCCCATGCGCACCATCGGCCTGATCGGCGGCATGAGCTGGGAGTCCAGCGCCGAATACTACCGCCTGATCAATCAGCAGGTTCGCGATCAATTGGGGCCGCTGCGCTCGGCGCGGTTGCTAATGTACAGCGTCGACTTCGGGCCTGTCGAACAGGCCCAGCACGCCGGGCGCTGGGATGAAGCGGCGCGGATTCTGATAGACGCCGCCCAGCGATTGCAGGACGGCGGCGCCGAGTGCCTGGTGCTCTGTACCAACACCATGCACAAGGTGGCCGAGCAGATTCAGGCGGCCACTGCCGTGCCCTTCCTGCATATCGCCGACCCCACGGCCCAGGCCGCTCTCGCGGCCGGCACCCTGAACGTCGGGCTGCTGGGCACCGCCTTCACCATGGAGCAGGAGTTCCTCAAGAGCCGCCTGAGCCAACAAGGACTGAATGTACTGGTGCCCGATGCGCAGGAGCGCCAGGCGGTGCACCGGATCATCTATGAGGAATTGTGCGTGGGGGTCATCAGCGACGCGTCGCGCCGGGTGTACCAGCAGGTGATCGAATCACTCAGGGCCCGCGGCGCCCAGGCCATCATCCTCGGCTGCACGGAAATCGGCCTGCTGCTCAAGCCAGAGCACAGCCCCCTGCCCCTGCTCGACACCACCGAATTACATGCCCGGGCGGCGGTGGATTTTGCTTTGCTGGAGTGAACCTCAAGGCCCGCAGGGCCTTGCTTGGCGATCGCCTGCCGAACTTCGGGCGGCCTCAAGATCCCCGCGTCTCCTGCGGAGCCGTTCGCAGCCTGCGGCAGCGGCTACAAAATGGCTCGGCACTGACCTGTAGCCGCTGCCGAGCCCTGGCGAGGCTGCGAAAAGGCCCGCAGGGCCTTGCTTGGCGATCACCTGCCGAACCTCGGGCGGACTCAAGATCCCTGCGTCTCCTGCTGAGCCGATCGCAGCCTGCGGCAGCGGCTACACAAACTCGGCCTCAACGACGCAGACGGGCCATGCTCAGCACGTCGACGTATTGCCCGCCACGGATGGCGTAGTCCCGCAGCTGGCCTTCGGTTTCAAAGCCGAACTTCTGGTACAGGCCGATGGCCGCCTGGTTGTCGGCATACACCGTGAGTTCGACCCGGCGCAGGTTCATCCAGTTATCCGCCACCTCCAGCACCGCCGCCAGCAGACGGCTGCCGACGCCCTGGCGCTGCCAGGCCGGGGACACCCCCATGGCCACGTCCGCGCAATGGGCGCGGCGCACCCGCGCCACCTGCTGCAGGCTGCAACTGCCGATCACCGCGCCCTGGTGCAGGGCCACCAGGGCCACCAGCCCTTCATTGTCCTGCCCCAGCCCCACGCGCTTGCGCCACAACTCGCGGGACTGATAAGGCAGTTGCAGAGTCTGAGCGGCCACGCTGGGTTCGCTGTACAACGCGGTCAGGCCGTCGATATGGGCTTCGGTGCAACGCTCGATAACGATAGTGGGATTGGCGTTAGGCATGGCCGGTCTTCCTTGAAGTGGAAATGGCCATCGAGTGTAAGGGCATGAGTGCGACGCTGGCGAGGCACTCAAGCGCAGAGCGGCACAGGCCTCAGAAACCATTGCCCTGCAGCTCGGGCGACTGACTGTGCTGGCGACGCAGATCCTCGGCGTAGCGTGCAGGTGAAAGCCATTGCAAAACCAAGCGTTGCAAGGCATCTGGCAATGCCAGGTAGCGAAACACCCCCGGGTTCAAGGTTTCTAGCGGGGCCAGGTGCAATGCCGACAGATAGAAGCGCACATCACGCAGGCACTCGTAAGGACGCAGGCCGCCAATGCGCATGACCGACTTATCCTTGCCCGTTCCGAACGCTGCATTGATGCAGCGCTTGAGGATCGCCGCCTCGATCTCCCCCTCGGCACTGGCGGCGCTCAAGGCAGCTTGCAGAAGCTCGCTCAGGCGCTGCAACGGATTGCACAGGTACTCAAGCGGGTGTTCACAGTGAGCGAGGATGTAGCGGTTGTATTGGTGGATCATGATGAGCGCCACATCCGTGCCCATCGGGCTCAGGGTGCGCGTACAACGGCCGAATTGGGTTTCATAGGCAATCCGGTGACGGATGTCCCGTTGATCGACACAGTCATCGAGAATCGCCTCCAGCTTGTCCGTGGCATGGGGCTGGAACCCTGGGTCGTACTTGTATTTGAAGGCATAGACGAAGGCAAGGAGCTCCATCGCCAGCCACCCCAGGTGATGCTGGGCGTGATAGGTATCCAACAGCATCTTGAGCGCCTTGATCTGCTGTTGAGCCGCCACTGCAAGCAGTTGCTCACGCTGCGGCCCTTCGGTTTGTGCAGCCTCGACCAGGGGCCTGAGGGCCAACGCGGCCTTTGCGAACGCCTCCTCACCCAGAAGCCGCTGAATCAGGGTCAAGGAAGAAGAAAAGATTGCGTTGAGCAGGAACAGCGACAACGGCATGTCCTGGAACAGTGCCAGCCAGTGCTCCCGGTCTGCCCCGTATCTCCTAACCAACACCTGAACACTGTTTTCGACCCGTTGCAGCCGGCGCCCGACATCAAGGTCACTCTTGATCTGCTCCAGCAAGACATAGGCATGGAACTGCCCGGCATTGTGCTCGATCAGGCTGCGAGTCGCCTTTGAGCGCCCTACTTGCCTGGCGTGTTGCGACAGAAAGTCACCGGGTTCCACATGCTTGATCCGGGCTTTGAAAAGGCTCACCAGGGTGCCGAACTGCAAGCTCGGCAAGCGTCCGCCAACCCTGGCATCACGCCTGGCCTGCCGATAAAGGTTGCGGTGTACTTCGTGCAACTCATCCGGCAGCACCGGCCGGGGCTCCGGCAACGACCAGCGACCAGCGGCATGCAGCACCTTGGCACCTTCGAGCAACTGCTCCAGTTGCTGGATGACGGCCTGGGCTTTCTTCAGCGGTCGACCCAATGCCAACTCCAACGCCTTCAAGGGCGCGTCGACCGAAGTTCTAGCGGGAAACGAATCATGACGAATCAGGCGCCCCAAGCATCGCAGGAACTGCAAGACAGCCACCAGCGCCCTTTGCTGGGGAATCTTCAAGCCCTGCGCGACCTGTAGCAGAGACGCTTCCAGGCTCGCCAGAATGGCCTCCCGGGTCGCCACCGGGTCGCCGAACAGCCGGTCCCCATAGCACTCATGGCAACGTGCCAGATAGCGCAATGGGATCGATGCCTGCTCGTTCTCCAGCGCGTCCTCAAACATCTGCTCAAGCTGTGGCCACACGATCAGCCAGAAATACAAGTGCGCAGCACCTACGTCCTTGTCGGGAAACAGGGCCACAACCCCCAGGTGCTTGTGAATCTCCCGCACATTGCCCAACACCGGGGTCAGCAGCGGATCATCGGTCCCGCCCGTGATTCGCCGTGTCACTACGTCAAGCATTGCCGCCTCGCGCTTCTGGCGCTGCTCCAGGCTTTGGCCCTGCCGTGGCAAGGGCTCCTTCGACCTTTTGAACACTGCACGCTCGTAAAACAGCTCGATGACTTCGTGAAACTTGGGAATCCTGTTAATCAAACCGCGCCCACCCTCCGTTGTTCTGCGCCCATCCTGAGAGGTTCGTCGTGGCGCTACAACATTTTCCCGTCATCCCCTCGTTGAATTGCACAAATCGGGGCGCGGCCATCAATTAACGTGTCGGGCCTCCGAGGTCAGTCACAAACCGCCTCGGTGGACCCCATCCACTGAACAAGCAATGCACAAGGAACCACCCGATGTCCTACAAAGATGACAACGACGCATTTGAGCTCAAACAACGGCAAATCGACGCCATGGAACAAGCACTGCTTGTGGCCCGTGGCATTCCCCGGGCTGAAGCAGCCGAGATCGTGGCAGAGCGCAAGCGCCTGCAAGACGCCTACGCCGGTGACCCTGGCGTCAACCCGGTGCCAGGCGTATGGATCAACCCAGAGGGCGAGGACCTTGAGGGTGACGTGCCGGCAAACCGGCAGGAGGCCATCAAAGCCAACGCTATCGCCAAAGACCTGCTCGGCGACGAGTTCAGCACCGACACCCAGTGGAACATCGCCCACTTCCCCGACAAGAACACCAGCACCGCCGACATGCCAGACGACTGGGAGGATCTCATGCCCCCCGAAACCAAGGCATGAGCCTGAGTGCCCGGTCCGGACAGCGCCAGGCGTTCGGACCGGGCCACTCCCACGGGGCGGCGCGCCTCAAACAAACCAATCCTCACGCTCGCTGAAGGTGTTGAGGATCAGCTCCACCAGTTGCTGCACCTGTTCCTCATGCTGCACCTGGGCATTCACCGCCAGCCAGGCCCGGCGCTGCATGGGCTCGCTGAACAACCCCGGCAAGGCAGTCAGGCCGCGGTCGAAATGGCTGATGTACTGAGGCAGCAAGCCGATGCAGGCGCTGCAGCGGATCATCTCCAGCATCAGTTCATAGACATGGACGTGCACCACCCCTGCCAGGCGTTGTTCCACCAGGCTGTTCCAGGGCCGGAACGGCTCTACCTGACAGTCGTGCTGCCACTGCACCAGCATGTAGTCGGCCAGGTCGTCGAGGCTGTCGGGACGGGCCGCCACCCGCGAGTAGCGCTTGGCGATGTGTGGCAGGTAGTCGATGCGCGCCAGGGGCAGCGGCTCGCGGGTGGCGAAACTGGGCCCCGGCAGCGGTGAGTCTTCGGCCGCCAGCCACAGCACCAGATCGGCGCTCAGGGCTTGCAGGGACAGGTCGCTGTCAATGGAGATGATCTCCAGGCGGGCGCTGGCATTGCGCCGCAGCAAGGCGATCAGGTCGCGACCGAGAATGTCGTGGAGGATGGTTTGCGCCACGGCAACCCGAATCAACGGCTGCTCGATCACCGGCAGCCGCCGCTGGTGGGCCAGGGCAATCAGTTGTGCCTGCAGTTGCAGGCCCTCGCGGCTCAGGCTCAAGGCACTCCCCTGATAACAGAACAGTGAACGGCGCAGGTGCTCTTCCAGCAAGGCCAGTTGCTTGCGCAACAGCGTGGCCTTGATGTTCAGGCTGCGGGCTGCCTGCATGAAGCAACCGCAGCGGGCACTGACCAGGAAATACTGGGCGACCTCAGGATCGACCCCGGCGGCCAGGGCCAGCCAGGCTTCCCGGGGTTCCTGGGGCGCAACGTAGGGTGCGACACCCTGGTGTGGAGCGGGTTCGAGAAATGACATTGGTGACTCCCTGTCTTGTTGAGTGTTGCTTCCTTGGCGGGCGGCGGGGACCGTGAGATCGCCTTCGCTGGCAAGCCGGCGCCTACAGCTTGTCCTCCAGTACCTGATTGAGCACCGCGCCATCGATGCTCAGGGTCGCGGTGTTGAGCATGCCTTCCAGGTAGGCCTTGGCGATCTGCTCCTGGCGCTGGGCGCGCAGGGCCTGGGTCAGGCGATCACGCAACTCGTCCAGGCTGGCAGTGCGCGCCGGTTGCTGTTCGGTGAGCTTGAGCACATGGAAACCCGCCGAGCTCTGCACCACCTCGGAGACGCCACCGACCTTGAGCCGGGCCACGGCGCTGCGCACTTCCGGCACCAGTTGCTGCAAAGGTTGCAATCCCGCGTCGCCACCGCGCTGGGCGCTGCCCGAGTCCTGAGAATACTGCTCCGCCAAGGCGGCAAACTCACCCGGCGCGGCCTGGGCCTTGCGGCTCAGTTCCTGCGCTTGGCGGCGTACCTGCTCGACAGCCTGCGGGTCGGCGACGGCGAGGAAGATCTGGCTGACCCGGTACAGCGGCGGGGTCAGCCACGCCGACTTGCCGCTGTCATAGACCTGCTGCAGTTCGGCGGCGCTGGGGTAGTCCGCCGGGACCTGGCTGACCGACTGCAGATAGTCGCGAAACACGATCTGCTCGGTGGCGGCGCGGGTCTGCTGCTCCACCTCCGGGCGCTGGCGCCAGCCCTGGGCATCGGCCTGTTCCAGCACGGCCTTTTCCGCCAAGCGCGAACGTATCCAGGCTTCCAGGGCCGGGCGGTTGCCGCGCAATTGCCCCCGGGACTCCTCGGGCAGGCTGGCGAACAGCGCCTTGAGTTCCTCGGCTGCCACCTGCTGGTTGCCCAGGCGCGCCACGGTCGGTGTTGTCGCCAGTGACTGTTGCAGCACAGCCGGTGCCGGCTGCTGCGCCGCCACCGGGTCGTTGCCCGGGCGCAGGGCCAGCCCCAGCGCCAGGCCGAGCAAGGTCAGTGCCCCGGCACCGACCACCAGGGTCGGCTTTTTCACAGGCTGGCCACCTCTTCCTGGGGTTGGCTTTGCGGCGCCTGGGGCTGCTCGGCCTGGGCCTGCAACTGGGCCGCCTGCTGGCTGTATTCGCGCAGGTAAACGATGAACTCCTGCAACAGCCGATCCCACAACTCCAGCTGGCTGCGCAGGTGAGTTTCGCCGACCCCGGCCACCACCACGTCCATCTCCATCACCAGGAATTCGCCCTGCAGCGACAACCGGGCAAAGCGCCGCGAAGCGTTCCACAATTGCGCCAGCCCCGCCGGCAGCTCACCCTGCACCCGCAAGGCGCAGCTGTAGGTGAAGTCCACATAGTGCCCGGCCTCGCTGCCCGGGTTGCCGAAACGCACGGCGTAGCCGATGCCCTGGCTGGCGCTGAGCAACTGCACGATGCCGTTCTGTTCGGTCTGGTTGACCCGGTAGCCGGCGCCTTGCAGCAGGTCGGTGAGGCTGTCGGTGGTGACGCTGGTAATCAAAGTCATGGTCATCTCTTCCCTGGTGATCAGTGGGCGCTCGCCGCCTGCGGGGCGTCGAACTGGGTCTGGTAAAGCTCGTCGCCAAAGCCCTGGGCCAGTTCCTCGAACTTGACCCGGGCGCTGCCGGCGAAGGGCTGACGGATTTTCACCAGCTCAGCCACATCGATTTTTTCGTAGGCCGCCAGGATCTGTTTGGCGACGCCGTACATCTGTTGATTCTTGACCGCACATTGCTGCACTTGTGTGTCACGTTCGCTCAATTGCGCCTGCAATTTCGCCCGCTCGGCCTCCTTGCCCCGGGCCAGCACCAGCAGATCCTCATAGGCTTTCTTGAACTTGCCCAACTGCTCGCTGCTGGCCGCCGCCTGGGCTTGGGCCTGGCTTTGCAGGTTCTGCTGCTGGCCGGCCAGTTGCTCGGCCACGCCGCGGGTCTTGGCCAGCTCGGCGCTCAGTTGCTTGACCTCGGCCTGGGCTTGCTTGGCCGCGTTCTCGGCGGCGATCCGCGCCGCCGCGGCCTGGGCCTGCTCGCTTTGCAGGGCCTGCAACTGCTGGGTGGTGCTGCGCAACTGGGTGCGCAGGCGTTCTTCCATGCCTTCGGCGCTAGCGCTGGCGCTGGCCAGCACGCCCCAGGCCACTAACAGGCTGACCGCCCCTGCCCTCGCTCGGCTGTTCATAACCTTCCTCCTGATGCTTAGAAGCGCGTGTTGAGTTCAAGCTGCATGACGTCGACTTCATAACGCGGCCCGTAGACTTCCGAGGCGCTCATGTAGCGGGCCGTGGCGTAGATGTTCTTGTCGATGCCGTAATTGCCGCCGACGAAATAGCCCTTGGCGTTGGTGCCCCCCAGGTGGAACGAGGAATCGTTGAAACCGTCGGGCAAGGCATCGGGCTGGATGTACTTGTAGCCAGCCAACAGGTTCCAATCGCCGGACTTCTTCATCTCCAGGGCGTTGCCCAGGGTGAACTGCACCAGCAGCGCGTTGCCGCCGCTTTCGAACTGGCCGTTGCGGTTGATGTTGTTGACGATCTCGCCCTCGCTACGCTTGAGCATCTCGCCCTTGTCGTAGGCCAGGTTGCGGATGAAGTTGGTCTGGCTGCGCAGGCGCAGGTCGTCCGGCAATTCGGTGTCCCAGGCCAGGTTCAGGTCGAGCACGTCGAACTTGGAGGCCAGGCCGACGAACTGCGGCTGCGGGGTCAGGCCCGGGGTGGCCGGGTTGGGGGTGATGTCGCGCAGCAGGAACACGCTGTTGCCCTTCTGCATGAAGGCCACGCGCGAGCCGTCGGTGTCGCAGCCCGGAGCCCCGGCCCAGGGCGCGCAGGGACTGGAGCGCTGGCCTTCGATGTCGTCGAAGCGGTAGTAGGCCAAGGCGCCTTTGAGGCTGTTGCTGCGGTTGATCTTCCAGTTGGCGCCGATCTGCCCGCCGAACAGCCACTTGGTGTCGCTCTCGTTCTTGTCGAAGCCGTTGCTGGTGGCGGTGTCGTTGGTGTACTCCACCGGGAAGGCGCCCAGGGTGCCGAACAGGCCCCAGTCGCTGCCCAGCTTGTGGTTGAAGATCGCCGCCACACCGTCGAAGTTCAGGTCGTTGGAATACAGCATGTCGGTGGAATAGAACGGGTTGGCGATCCGCCCGCCGGTCAGGGTCAGGTCCTGGCTGGCCTTCCAGGTCAGGTAGCCCTGGTCGAGCCAGATATCCTTCTTGCCGAAGCCGCCGCCCAGGGTCTGGGTGGTGGACACCGGGTTGTTGTCCGAGCCGGTGCCGATGCGGATGCCGGCGGTCCATTCCGGCGAGATCACCGCCTTCATCCCCAGGCGCGCCCGCAGGCGGAACAGGTTGTCGCGGTCCTCACGGCTGTTGAGCAGCGGCGGCAGCTTGCTGTTGGTGTCCTTGTTGACGTCGTAGGGGCCGTTGTCGTTGAGCTTGGCGTAGTCGACAAGCTCGTTGCTGTTGTTGTCGGCAAAGAACCGCGACTCCTGGCGCAGGCGGATGTCACCGTCAAAGCTGATGCGCGAGACCCAGTCCGGAAAGGTGTTGGGCTGGGCCCAGTTTTCCTGCTTGGCGGTGGCCATGACCTCGGCCTTGACCTGATCGCGGATCTGCTCGCGGACGATGGCCGGTACGTATTGCACCCGCACATCACCGGGCGCCGCAGCGGGGCCGGTAGCGGCCACAGCGGTGGCGGCGCGGGCCTGCTGGGCCTCTTTCTCGGCCTGGGCAATCAGCCCGTCGGCCTGCTCCTGCTTCAATACCCCCTGCTGCACCAACAGACGGATCAGGTTGATCGTGGCGTTCTCCGAAGGCGCGGCGGCAGCCGCGGCCTGTCCGGCCAGGGTCAGGGCGACCATGCCGAGCGCCAGGGTCAATCGATTCACGGTGGAAATCATCTGCACACAACTCCTGTAGAAACTGCAAATAGGGGTTCGCTCATTCCGGACGCCGGCCCTTGAGGGACAGGCGCACCGGCAAGGTCAGGGAGGCCGGCATGCGCTCTTTCAGGCGCGGCGTGGCCCGCAGTGCCGCCAGCACCTGCTGGTCGGTCTCGGGATTGCCGCTGGAGCCGGCCAGTTCGGCGCGGGTCACTTGCCCGTCGGCGCCGAGCCACAGGTCCACCTGCAGCGCATAAGCCTTCTTGCGCAGCTCCGGGTCCTCGCGCAGCGCACGCTGGAAGGTCGCCGCCAGGTACTGCTTGTAGGTGCCGGTGCCCAGCCCGCCACCACCGGCGCCGGCCATGCCGCCGCCCTTGCCGGCGCCGACGTTGAAGCCGTCGTTGCCGGACTGGGCGTCGCCGTCGATCTGCATCGGGTTGGCCAGGTCGTCCGCCGGCGATGGCGGTGCTTCTTCCTCCGGCTTGACCTCCTCGGGGGTGGGCGTGGGTTCGGGTTCCGGGATCTTTTCTTCCACCGGCTCCGGCTCCTTGGGTTTTTCCGGCGGCGGTGGCGGCGTTTCCGGAGGCGGCGGCAACGGGATGATGGTTGGCACTTTGGGCGCCTCCCGGCGCACCCCGGCCATGTCATTGGCCCACTGCCACAAAAACCAGGCGGCCACGGCCCCCAGCAGCAATCCGGCGCCCCACTTCAGCAGCTGCACGGCTCGCGGTTTGTTCTGCACCGGAGGCAGTTCGATGGGTTGTTGTGCAGTCATGGCTCAGCCCTGGCTCGGTTTGCCGGTGACCAGGCCGACCTGGGACAACTCCAGGCGGCGCAGCAGGTCGAGGACTTCGATGACCTTCTGGTACTGCACCGTGGCATCGCCACGGACGATGATCGGGAAGTCCGGGTTCTGCGCCTTCTCGATGCGCAGGCGCTCTTCCAGCTCGCCCAGGGTCACCGGGTAGGCATCGAGGAACACCTGACCGCCGTCGTTCACCGAAATGGCCTTGGTCTTGGCCTCGGACAGCGACACCGAGGCGCTGGCCTTGGGCAGGTGGATCTGGATGCCCGAGACCTGGGCGGTGGCGGTGAGGATGAACATCACCAGCACCACCATCAGCACGTCCACCAGGGGCGTGATGTTGATGCTGTCGACGGCGGCATCGTCTTCGTCGTCATGGGAGGCGTTCACGGAAGCCATGGCAGTTCTCCTCAGGCCGGAACCGACGCGTTGCTGTGACTGACCCGCCAGTGGGCGTTCTCGCTGTGCTGGCTCTCGCCATGCAGCTCCGCCAACCGGGTGATGAACTCGTCGACGAACACCCGCATGTCGGCGCCGACTTCCTTGTTGCGGGTGATCAGGCGGTTGTAGCCAAACAGCGCCGGAATCGCGACGAACAGGCCCATGGCGGTGGCCAGCAAGGCCGCGGCCATGCCCGGGGCGATGGCGTTGATGTTGACGTCACCGGCCATGGCGGTGCCGAGGAACACCACCATGATCCCCAGCACCGTGCCCAACAGGCCGATGTAGGGGCCGCCGGCAATGGCGTTGGACAGGGTCGAGAGCTTGGAACTCAGCTGCTGGTTTTCCCGGGTACGCACCCCGTCCATGGAGCAGCGGATAGCCTCGATGGTCGCCGCCGACACCGAGGAGGTATCGGCGCCCTGCTCGCGGCGGGTGCGGATCTCTTTCACCGCCACCAGGTACAGGCGCCACAGCGAGGAGTGCTCCAGGCGGCTGGCCAGGACCTGGTCGTCGGCGAACATCTCCAGGCGCGTACCGACCTTGGCGAACTGCTCGCGAAACAGCGCATTGGCGGCGCTGACCCGGCCGACCATGCGGTTCTTGCGCAGCATGATCACCCAGGACTGGATCATCATCCCCACCAGCACCAGGATGATCACCCAGGCATCCACCGGCACCGCCTTGAGCAGGAAGCCCAGGCTGCCGAAACCAAAACCCGACTGTTCTTCATCGACGCCATAAGCCACCAGCTTCGACTCCGCGCCCTGGGCGCTGGCATCGGCCAGGATCAGTGCCGCCGGACGCGCCACCTTGGACAGCCGCAGCTCGTCCAGGGCCCCGGTGAATGGCAGGAAGTGGCTGGCCTCGGCCCCGGCAGCCGGCGGCAGGTCGGCACCGATGGCCAACGGCGAATTGAAGGTGGGAATAGCCTGGGCCAGGCTCGCGGTTTCGCGGCCGTTGACGTACAGCGCGAGTCGGCTGCCCTCGCCGCTCAGGGCCAGGTGCTGCCACTGCCCCGGGTTCAGCGGCTGGGTGGAGGCGGCGCGCTGGCCGTCCACTTCGACGAAGGGCAGGCCCTGGTTGATGCCGATCAGCAAGCTGCCGGCGCCTTCGCGGCGGGCCAGTAGCAATTGTTCGCCGCTGGCCTGATCCAGGCGTACCCAGGCGCTGAAGGTGAAGGCGCCGCCGGCGTTGTGCTGCAGCGACGGGCTGGCCGGCAGTAACAGCGGCTGGCCGCTGAACTGCAAGGCCCGGCCGATGACCCCGTCAATCGCCGCGCCGGTGGCGTTCTGCGCGGTGTTGCCGTAGGCCGTGGTGTCTTTGGCCGGAGTGCCGTTGCTGCCGTCGAAGTGGTAGATCGCGGTGTAGCTGGGGTCAAAGGTCAGCTGGCCATTGGCGGTGCTCGGGGCCTTCTGGTTGCCGTAGTACATCCAGATGTCCTGGCGCTGGCCGCCTTCGACCTTGGGCACATCGACCCAGATCAGCGCCATGCCCATCAGCGGGTCGAAGCTTTCAATCTGGTGGTTGAGCAGGGTCTTGTCATCGGCGGCGACAAAGCGCAGGTCGGCGCCGTCTTCCTTGACCCCGTCGAAGGTGAAGTTGCCGGTGTGCAGGCGCACCAGCAACGCGGTGCGGCCCAGGGCCTCGTTGATGGCGGCGCCTTGCGGGGTGGTGTCCACGCTGATCTGCTTGCGGTAATGCCAGTCGTCCTGCCACCAGGCATGGGCCGTGGCCGGGAGCACGAAGCCCAGGCAGATCAACAGGCTCAGGAATAAGCGTTGCATGTGAAGGGTCTCCGTAAAGTCAGAACGTCGCTTGCACACTGAAGTGCAGGCGCGGGTCGTATTTCTGGGTGTTGGGGCCGTCTTTGAGCGGGTAGCCCCAGTCGAGGCTGCCGGACAGCCACTTGCTCAAACTGGCGCGGGTGCCGAGGCCAACGCTGGCCAGGCTGTATTGGTCTTCCTGCTCGGGCAGCGGCTCGTGCAGGGACAGGTGCGCGCCTTCGGCAAAGGCGTAGAAGCGCCACTCCTGCACGTAGCTGCCGAGGAACTTGGCCAGGGATGGCGTGCGCAGCTCCTGGGAGAACAGGTAGCCCTCATCCCCGGTGCGCTCGGCGGCCAGATAGCCGCGCACCGAGGTGGCGCCGCCGGCGGAATACTGCTCGTTGGACACCAGGGGCCCCGAGGCCAGCTGGAAGGCGGTCTTGGACGCCGACTGCCAGTCGTTGGCGAAGGTGTAGGTGAAATTCAGGTCGCCCTTGAGCACCGAGAAACTGGCACTGGCCTCATCGCGCTTGTAGTGAAACTCCTCGGCGTCGCTGCCGTAGCCGAAGAAGCGCCGGGTGCCGACGATCAGGTTCAGGCCCAGGCCCAGCTGGGACTTTTCGCTGTAGCGGTAGCCGTTGTAGCCAAAGGTCACCGGGGCGTACTTCAACGGAATCTGGTCGCTGCTGCGGCCAAAGCGCATCTCTTCCTCGAAGTCCTTGAAGTCCACGCCCACCGACAGCGAGTTGGCCCAGTTGCCGGCCGCGGGCAAGGTGTAGATCGCCGACACCCCGTAGGAATGGCCCTTGCCCAGCACGTTGCTGCCACCGATGGTGGCGATGTTGCTGTCGGACTGGTAACCGGAGAACTGCAAGGCCCAGCGATCGCTCAAAGGCGCGCTGTAGGAACCGGACCAGACCTTGGCGTTGTCGGTGTCCTGGGGCGCGGTGAAATAGGTCAGGGAAATGCTGTGGCCCAGCTGCCAGAGGTTGTCGTAGCCGACATTGACCACCGTGCGCAGCTTCTCGGTGTCGGCGCTGTAGTCGTTGTTCAGGCCGACGCTGGCGTGCCAGGGGTTCTGGTCTTCCACTTGCAGGTCCACATCCATGGTCCCCGGGCGCTGGCCTTCACGCACCAGCGGCATGACCTGGCGCCCAGCGCCACGATTGAGCCCGGCCAGCTGGCTTTGCACCGTGGCAAAATCCGGCACCTGGCCTTCTTGCAGCGCCGGCACCTGATCGCGGATCTCCACTGGCGAGTAATGCTTGGCCCCCACCACCCGCACCCGACCGACCTTGGTTTCACTGACCTGCAGATAAACGATGCCGTCCTCGACCTTCTGCTCCGGCAGCTCGACGAACACCGACTGGTAGCCGCGCTCCTGATAGACCTTCTGCAGCGCATCCCGGGCGCCTTCGATATCGGCCAGGGCTTTTTGCGGGCCGAGGAACGGGTACACCGCCTCCTCGATGGCCCGGGCATCGAGCACCGTATTGCCGCGCACGAAGTATTCATTGACGTCCACCAAGCGCGCCGCCGTGGCTTCGACCGCAACCGGCTCACCCTCCTCGGCCTGCACCGCTGGCGCCAGCGCCAGCAACGTCAACCAGCCGCACAACGGCCACCAGCGCCCGCCACTGCCGGGTCGCCCTGATTTGCCCAAATGCTCCACACCGCCCCCTAGAAGTCTGAAAATTGGCGCGCGTACGCGCATTGCCGTCGCCGTCTGCACAGCGTTTGGCCGCTTCAATTGCTGCTGATCGAGGTGTTTTCGTGGCGCGCCAGCCAGGTGTGCAACAGCGCAAAATTCAGCGAGAACTCGGGCATTTGCAGCAGAGCGCCGCAAAACACTTCACCGATGATTTTCTGGATCAACTGCACCGCCCGCGGGTTGTTCAACAGCGTGGCGATGTCGCGACTCAGGACACTGAAGCTCCAGACCTTCTGGTTCAGATCCAGACCGACGAACCAACGGAACAACAGGTTGTAACTGAGCTGTTCATACAGCTGCTGCTCGCTGGGCACCGAATACAGCAACTGCAGCAACAGAATGTGCATCACCGTACGCGGCGCGATCAGCATGCCGGGCTCGGCATTGAGGCCCTGGAGCAGATCGCGGTGCTGATCCAGCAACTCATCGATCTGCGGACGCAGCAGCACCAGCGAATGCCCCGGCGGGATATAGCTGGCCACCTCCTTCAAGGCGCCCTGCCAATCATCCTGGGACACGATCCAGACCCACGGCGCGCCGTAGCGATAGACCGACACCGGCTTCTTGCGCGCCGCCTCGACGATCTTCGACAGCCGTTGATCCAGCTCCTGCATGCCCACTTTCGAGTAGCGTTCCATAGTCCCCATAGCCTCACTCCCGGCGTCCCGCCTCGGCTTAAAAAAGTGGCCTGGCGGCCCCCTCAAGCGCGTTACATACCCAAGACGTGCGTGGCCATGTGCTACCGAACTTTTGTCATAAAAGCTTCATTCACGAGGGAAGCGCGCGAACGTTGTAGGAGCCGGCTTGCCGGCGAAGACAGCCGGCCGGACAACGCTGACCTGTCTTTATTCCGCGCACGACCAGACCGCCCTCTTCGCCGGCAAGCCGGCTCCTACGAGAGGGAATTGTTGAGCTGAAGAAGGCTTAAAAATGCGCCGCCGGACGGGCGCGCCGTTTGCCGTGGCTTTGGCTTTGGCTTTTGATCTTGATCTTCAAGCCCCTTCCCAGCCGGCCGAACGCAGGCGTTGCGTAGGGGGCAGCTCGGCAAGGATGCCGAGCTAGCCGCCACCCGGCCATGGATGGCCGGTTGGCGGCGGCCCCCGGAGCAATGCCGGAGAGAGGGAACCCCGAGCCTTAGCGAGGGGCCCATGGAGGGGCAAGCCCTTTTGGTTACTTTTACGGCGATTGGTAAAAGTGACTCGCTGTAAGAGCCATCCCTTTCAAGGTCTTGAGTAAAATCCGCTAAAACTCATTCAGGAAGATCCGAA